>NZ_JACARO010000033.1:6781-24034 GCF_013386585.1 Pseudomonas sp. P7548
GCGTGGTTGACGGGGCGCCTTGGATCAAGATCAAGATCAAGGTCAAGGTCAAGGTCAAGGTCAAAAGCAAAGCAGATCAAAAGCCGGGTGTTCGGTGGGCCTTAACCGATGCGTTCCTGCTCCAACGCATCCTCTCGCTCTGCCGCCCTCTGCCCCTTGGTCTTCATCTCGCTCACAATCACCGCTGCCACAATCAACGCCGCACCCAGCATTGCTATCGGCGGGAAGCGCTCACCGGCAATTCGCCCAACCACGCCTGCCCACACGGGCTCACCGGCATAGATCAACGTGGCTCGGGTCGGTGAAACGCTTTGCTGCGCCCAGTTCATCGCGACCTGGATCACCGCACTGGTCAGGCCCAGGCCCACGGCACTGAACAGCAGCAACCACGAGAACCCCGGCAACGCCTCGCCCATCGGCACCACCATCATGAATGACAGCACCGACGCGGTGGCGAGTTGCACCACGGTCACCCGGCGCACGTCTACCTGGCCGGCAAAGGCGCCGATCAGGATGATTTCAGCGGCAATCGCCACCGCGCCGATCAGCGTGGCGATCTCGCCGGGGCTGAAATTCAGCGAAGCGCCCGCAGGCCCGGTCAGCAGCATCAGCCCGGTAAACGCCAGCATGATGCCAATGCTCGGCATCAAGCCCGGGCGACGGCCCAGCACCACCCATTGCAGCAGCGGTACAAACGGGACATATAAAGCGGTGATAAACGCCGACTGGCTGCTGAGGATCGTCTGCAAACCGATGGTTTGCAGCCCGTAGCCAAACATGATCGCCACGCCGATAAACACCCCGGCCTTCAACTCGAACACGGTCAGGTCACGCAACGTGCGTAGGGAAAAGAAGCCCACCACAATCGCCGCCGCCGCAAATCGCAGGCCCACGAAAAACATCGGGCCGCTGACGGTCATTGCATGCTGCACCAGCAAAAACGTGCCGCCCCAGATCATGGTGATCACCACCAGGATGCATTCGGCTTTACTGAAACGGTTGAAACGAGGTGAGGCGTTCGGCGTGGTCATGGCGGCTCGGTCTTGCAAGGGAAAGGCACGGACCGCACAATGCGCCGCACGCTGGGCAGTATACTGCGCACACCCACCCATTGAGCAATATAGTGCACAAAGAAAATCCACAACGGGCCTCGGTCCTGCAGCACGTCAGCCAGAACGTTCGTCGCCTGCGCCATGCTGCTGACTTGAGCCAGACCGCGCTTTCGGAAAAGTCCGGGGTCAGCCGGCGCATGCTGGTGGCCATCGAGGCGGGGGAGAAGAACGTCAGCCTGTCCACCCTCGACCGCGTGGCCGAAGCGTTGGACGTGGCGTTCAGCGACCTGATCCAGGCGCCGGACGCCCCCGATCACAGCCGCATCAACGAACTGGCCTGGGCCGGTGAAATCCCCGGGAGCAAGGCGGTGTTGCTGGCCAAAGCCACGGCGCGGCGCGAGGTCGAGTTGTGGGAGATGCACCTGGAACCCGGCGATCGCTACAGCCCCGACCCCGACCCGGAGGGCTGGAGCGTGCAATTGTTTGTGTTCGAAGGTTGTCTCACCTTGTTGGTGGGCGATGAAGACAAATGCGTCGCCGCCGGTGAGTTCTACATGTTCGCCAGCCGTCATGTGCACGGCTATCGCAACGACGGCGACGTGCCGGTGCGTTTCGTGCGCAATGTGGTGATCTAACTGTTTGCCGGGCAACAGTGGATGGACACTTTGCTGGTTTGAAACGCCATACAAACACCCGATTAGTCAGCAACTGACTGATTTCATTAGGTTATAAATTCAGGCACGACTCCTGCAATCCTCCAGGTCATCCCATCGGAGCCTGGAGTCGGCCCATGTCAGCCCACCCTCAACACCCTGCCCATATCATCCGCTCGGACGCGGAGGCCATCGAGGTCGCCACCCGCCTGGCCGCGCGTTTCGCCGTCGACGCCAGCGCGCGCGACCGCGAACGCCGCCTGCCGGTGGCCGAGCTTGACGTGTTCTCTGCCAGCGGCTTGTGGGGCATCACCATTCCCAAGGCCTATGGCGGCGCCGAGGTGTCCTATGTGACGGTGGCCGAGGTGATCAAGTTGATCTCCGCTGCCGACCCGTCCTTGGGGCAGATTCCGCAGAACCACCTGGGTGTGGTCGATATCCTGCTGCAAACCGCCACGGAGGAACAAAAGCAGTATTACTTCGGCAAAGTCCTGCAAGGCTATCGCTTCGGCAACGCCTTTTCCGAAGCCAAGAGCAAAAACGCCGGCACCTTCGACACGCAGATTCGCTTCCACGGCGATACCGCGCAAATCAACGGCGAGAAGTTCTACTGCACCGGCGCGCTGTTCGCTCATATCGTGCCCACGGTCGGCAACAACGAAAAGGATCAGGCCTTTATCGCGTTCATCGAGCGTGATGCCCAAGGCTTGAACGTGATCGACAGCTGGGACGGTTTCGGCCAGCGCACCACCGCCAGCGGCGGTGTCACCCTCGACGGCGTGACCGTGCCGCGCAGCGCGGTGATCCCGGCTCACCTGGCCTTCGATCAGCCAACGGCCAACGGCCCGATTTCACAGATCATCCAGGCGGCGGTGGATACTGGCATCGCCGTCGGTGCCCTTGAACAGGCGAAGATCTATGCCCGCCAGGCGCGGCCCTGGATCGACAGCCAGCAGGATCACGGCTGGCAAGACCCGTTCACCATCGCCGCCATCGGCGATTTGCAATGGCGCGTACACGGCACCGAAGCCATCCTCGCCAAAGCGGGCCTGGCCGTAGACCGCGCCCTCGCTGAACCCAGTGAAGACAGCGTGGCCCAGGCCTCGTTGGTGGTCGCCCAGGCCAAGGTGCTGTCGGCCGAAACCGCCTTGCTCGCCAGCAGCAAACTCTTCGAACTGGCCGGTACCCGCTCGGTCACCGGCAAGCACAACCTTGACCGTTTCTGGCGCAACGCCCGCACCCACACCCTGCACGACCCGGCGCGCTGGAAATATCACCTGATCGGCAATTTCGTGCTCAACGGCGTGAAGCCTGCGCGCCACGCCTGGAACTGAGGACTCCCTATGACCGCATTGAACCTTGCGCGCCAGTTGCTGGACAGCACCCGCCGCCACGTTGAAAAAAGCGACGACCCCTACGTGATCAGCCGTTTCGGCGACTTGCAGATCCGCGTCGACGTGGCCGCCGCGCTGCTGGACCGCGCCGAAACCCACCCTAGCCCCGTCGCGGCCACCGAAGCGCAGATCGCTGCCGCCGAAGCACTGATTGCCGCCAGCAACGCCGAATTCGAACTGACCGGCCAACGCACCGCGCTGCCGTCGAGCCTTGATGATCCCTTGCGTGCCAAATACCGGATCGTCGGCAACTACTACCTCAACGGAGTGCTTTGATGGCCCGTGAAATCCGCTTGAATGCCTTCGACATGAACTGCGTCGGCCACCAATCCCCCGGCCTGTGGGCGCACCCCCGTGACCGCTCGTGGCAGTACAAGGACCTGGAATACTGGACCGATCTGGCCAAGATCCTCGAGCGTGGCAAGTTCGATGGCCTGTTCATCGCCGACGTGCTCGGCATCTACGACGTGTACAACGGCAATGGCGACGCGGCGATTCGGCAGGCGGCGCAGGTGCCGGTCAATGACCCGCTGTCCCTGATCGCGCCGATGGCGCTGGTCACCGAGCACTTGGGGTTCGGCCTGACCGCTTCGCTGTCGTTCGAACACCCGTACCCGTTTGCACGTCGCCTCTCGACCCTGGATCACCTGACCAAGGGCCGCATCGGCTGGAACATCGTCACCTCCTACCTGGAAAGCGGCGCCAAGAACCTCGGCCAGAAAGCCCAGACCGAACACGACGCGCGCTACGACTACGCCGAGGAATACCTGGAGGTTTGCTACAAGCTCTGGGAAGGCAGTTGGGAGGAGGGCGCGGTGTTGCGTGACCGCGAACGGCGGATCTTCAGCGACCCGAGCAAGATCCACGAAATCCGCCACGTCGGTAAACACTTCCAGGTGCCCGGCATTCACCTGTGCGAGCCGTCGCCCCAACGCACACCGGTGCTCTACCAGGCGGGCGCGTCCAGCCGTGGCAAGCAGTTCGCCGCCGAGCAGGCCGAATGCGTATTCGTTGCCGCGCCGTCCAAGGTGCTGCTGAAAAAGACCGTCGCCGACATCCGCCGTCGGGCGGCCGAGGCCGGGCGTGATCCGAAAAAAATCCTGATCTTCAACCTGCAGACCGTGATCGTCGGCGAGACCGACGCCAAGGCCAAGGCCAAGTTCGACGAATACAAATCCTACGTCAGCTATGAAGGTGCCATGGCGCTGATCTCTGGCTGGACCGGCATCGACTTCAGCCAGTTCAAGCCCGACGAGCCGCTCAAGCACGTGCACACCAACGCCATTCAATCGGCGGTGGAAGCCTTCTCCACGGCGGACCCGAACAAGGTCTGGACGCCGAACGAACTGGCCGATTGGGTAGGCATTGGCGGCTTTGGCCCGTTGTTTGTGGGCGGCCCTGAGACCGTGGCGGACCTGTTGCAGGAGTGGGTGGAAGACACCGACGTGGACGGCTTCAACCTGGCCTACGCGCTGACCCACGAAACCTTCATCGACGCTGTGGACCTGCTCGTGCCGGAGCTGCAGAAACGCGGGGTGTACAAGACCGAGTATGCCCAGGGCACCTTGCGCGAAAAGCTGTTTGGCGACGGTGCACGGTTGGGCGCGAACCATCCGGGCGCCAGCTACCGCAACCTATCGAACCTACACAAAACCAATGTGGGAGCGGGCTTGCTCGCGAATGCGGACTGACATTCACCCTTTGTGTCGACTGACCCAACGCTTTCGCGAGCAAGCCCGCTCCCACATTTTGATCTTCATTGTTTGATCGATCCCGGCCAGCGGACCACCGCACGCACATAACCCCAATAGGAGAACCTCCCTATGAGCGTGCACGAACTCAAACGCCCGCTGGCTGTGGAATGGCCCGCTGAACTGCTCGGCCACCTGCCCAAGGCCCTGGAACAACTGCATCACTGGGCGCAGATCACACCGTTGCACACGGCCCTGCGCCACAAGCGCCAGGGCCAGTGGTATGCCTGGCGCTGGATCGACGCTTTGCGCGATGTAGAGCGCCTGGCCGATGGCCTGCGTCAACAGGGCTTCAGCGACCAGTCGCGCCTGGCCTTGAGCGGTGCGTTCGAACCCAATCTGTTGCTGCTGGCCCTGGCCGCGCAATCCATCGGCGGGCAGGTGTTGACCCTGGCCGACAACCTCGACCCCGAGGCGCTGCAACAGCACCTGTGGCGCATCCGTCCCACCCATTCCTTCACCCAGGACCGCCAGCAAGTGCGGCATTGGCAGTCCGCCAACCTGCTGGCGTTCGCCCAGTTGCTCGGCCCGGTGGACCCTGCGCAACACCTCGCACGCTGGTGGCAACCCACCGGTGAAACCGCGTTGTGGAGTGAAGAGGGCACCCATTGGCAGGGCGGCCTGGCGGTGTTGCTGGAGCAATGGCTCAACAGCGGTCACGGCCTGGCGTTTCCGGAAAGCCTGGCCTCGGCGCAGCGCGATCGCCGCGAAGTCGCCCCCACCGGCTTGCTGTTGTCGGCCGAACGCCTGCAACACCTGGCCGATGAAATCGAACACCGCCTGGCCCCCCACGGCACCTGGCGCCGACGGTTGTGCGACTGGGCCATTGCCCACCCCCAGAGCGGCCTGCGCCGGTTGCTGAAAAACCGCGTGCGCAAGCTGCTCGGTTTCCAGCGCCTGGCTTATATCTGGCAACCCCTCAAAACCACCCCCGAGCCCGCTTGGCTGGCCGAATTCAAACGGGACATCGCATGAGCCACGCCATCCTCCAGGTGCGGGATATCTCGCTGTCGTTCAAAGGGGTCAAGGCCATCAATGCCTTGTCCTTCGAGGTCGCACGCGGGGAAATCTGCGCGCTGATCGGGCCCAACGGCGCGGGCAAAAGCTCGCTGCTCAATGTGCTCAACGGCGTGTACCGCTTTGACACCGGCCAGATCGTGTTCGAAGACCAGCATTTCCACCGCATCGACCCACTGGGCGCCGCGCGCCGGGGCATCGGCCGCACGTTCCAGAACAACGCGCTGTTCAAGAAGATGAGCGTGATCGACAACATCCTCACCGGCCTGTCGCGACACATGCGCAGCCGTTTTATCGAACAGGCCCTGGGCCTGCCACGCGCACGTCGTGAGGCCGAAGCCTTCCGCCTACGCGCCCAGGGCATCCTCGAATTCCTTGAGCTGCAAGCCCACCGCGATGTGCTGGTGGGCAACCTCTCTTACGGCCTGCAAAAACGTGTGGAGTTGGGCCGGGCGCTGATCGCCGGGCCCAGCCTGTTGCTGCTGGATGAGCCGATGGCTGGGATGAATGCCGAAGAGAAACAGGAAATGGCGCGCTTCGTCGCCGACGTGAACCGCGACCTCGGCACCACCGTGGTGTTGATCGAACACGACATGGGCGTGGTGATGGGCCTGTCCGACCACGTGGTGGTACTCGACTACGGGCGCAAGGTCGGCGACGGTACGCCCGCCGACGTCCAGGCCAACCCCGACGTGATCGCGGCTTATCTGGGGACGGTGCACGCATGACCTTCTTCTTTGAAACCCTGCTCGGCGGCCTGCTCGCCGGCACCATGTACTCCCTGGTCGCCATCGGTTTTGTACTGATCTACAAGGCCAGCGGCGTGTTCAATTTTGCCCAGGGCTCGATGCTGCTGTTTGCGGCCCTGACGTTCGTGAGCCTGCACGATCAGGGTGTGCCGTTTGCCTTGGCATTGCTGCTGACCGTGATCGTGATGATCGTCGGCGCCTTGCTGATCGAGCGCCTGGTGTTGCGGCCGCTGGTGAACCGTTCGCAGATCACCCTGTTCATGGCCACGCTGGGCCTCTCGTTCATCATCGAAGGCCTGGCCCAAGGCTTGATGGGCTCGCAGGTACGCGCCCTGGACCTGGGCATCGACGACGTGCCGTTGTTTGTCGGCCCGCTGATGCTCAGCCAGTTCGACCTGATGGCCGCCGCAGCGGCGGTGGTGCTGGTGACGGTACTGGCGCTGCTGTTCAACAAGACCCGCATCGGCGTGTCGCTGCGCGCCGTGGCGGATGACACCACGGCGGCGTTGTCCATCGGTATCAACCTCAACCGCATCTGGCAGATCGTCTGGGCGGTGGCTGGCATCGTCGGGCTGGTGGCCGGGCTGCTCTGGGGCGCGCGCCAGGGCGTGCAGTTTTCGTTGTCGCTGGTGGTGCTCAAGGCCTTGCCGGTGCTGATCATCGGCGGCTTCACCTCGATTGGCGGGGCGATTGTCGGCGGGTTGATCGTGGGCGCGGCAGAGAACCTGGCCGAGGTGTACATCGGCCCGTTGATCGGCGGCGGCATCACCCCGTGGTTCGCCTACGTGCTGGCCCTGGCTTTCCTGTACATCCGTCCCGCCGGCCTGTTCGGCGAGCGCGCCATCGAGCGAGTCTGAAACCATGTCGATTCCTGTTGTTCAAGAAACCGCGCCATTGCTGCTGATCCAGCGGCGCGTGCCCTGGAGCCTGCTGGGACTGTTGGCGCTGGCGTTTGGCGTGGTGCCGCTGTGGGGCAATGACTACTGGCTCAATGCGATCCTGATCCCGTTCCTGGTGTTGTCCCTGGCCGGGTTGGGCCTGAACCTGCTGACCGGCTACACCGGGCAAACCTCGGTGGGCGCTGCCGGTTTCATGGCCGTCGGCGCGTTTGCCACCTATGGGTTCTTGCTGCGCCTGCCGGAACTGGGCTTGCCGGTGGCGCTGCTCGGTGGTGGGGTCATCAGTGCGTTGGTCGGGCTGTTGTTCGGCTTGCCCAGCTCGCGGATCAAGGGCTTCTACCTGATGGTCACCACCCTGGCCGCGCAGTTTTTCCTGGAGTGGCTGTTCGTCAAGTTCCCCTGGTTCTACAACTACGGCTCGTCGGGCACCATTTCTGCGCCGAAACTCTCCTTGTTCGGCCAAGACCTCAACACACCGCTGGGCCGCTACCTGCTGACCCTGGTGACGGTGCTGGTGCTGACCTGGACCGCCGTCAACCTGGTGCGCAGCCAGGTGGGGCGCAACTGGATGGCGATCCGAGACATGGACACCGCCGCTGCCGTGGTCGGCATTCCGGTCGCGCGCTACAAGCGCCTGGCGTTTGCCGTCAGTTCGTTCTACCTCGGCATCGCCGGCGCGCTGTGGGCCTTCGCCTACCTGGGCACGGCCAGCGCCAGCAGCTTCGATATCAACCGGTCATTCCAGATCCTGTTCATCATCATTATCGGCGGCATGGGCAGCATCGCCGGCAACTTTGTCGGCGCGGCCTTCATCAGCCTGTTGCCGATCTTTCTCAGCCATGCCGGGCAGGCGCTGTTCGGTGGGGCGGTGGACGCAGGGCAATTGCAGAACCTGCAGAAAATCATCTTTGGCGTGTTGATCATCGTGTTCCTCATCAAGGAACCCGAGGGCTTGATTCGCCTGTTGCACAACCTTCGCGACCGGCTACGTCAGTGGCCCCTACGTTTTTGACCCATAAGAGAACTCTCATGCGTGCATCCTTGAAACGATCCCTGGTCGGCGCTGCATTCGCGCTGGCTGCTTTGGCGGGTGCTGTCCCTCAGGCAATCGCCTCGCCGGACCAGCAATTCATTCCCCTGGCCACCTACCGCGTCGGCGCCTACGCCTCCAGCGGCGTGCAGGTGTGGGCCGGCATGATCGACTACCTGCGCTACATCAACGAGGTCGAAGGCGGCATCAACGGCGTGAAACTGGTGTGGCAGGAATGCGAGACCGAGTGGACGGCAGAGAAGGGCATCGAGTGCTATGAGCGCTTCAAGAATGGCCTGGATGGCGCGCCGGTCGCGGTGTACCAGCCCAACGGCGCGCCGGCGGCCTATGCCTTGAGCGAGCGGGCCGAAGTGGACAAGATCCCGCTGATCACCCTCGGCTATGGCCGCACCGAAGCCACCGACGGCACCGTATTCCCCTATAACTTCCCGGTGATGCTGACCTTCTACAGCGAGGCCTCCACCCTGGTGAACTACATTGCCCAGCGCGAGGGCGGTTTCGACAAGCTCAAGGGCAAGAAGATCGCCACGGTCTACCACGACTCGGCCTACGGTCGCGAAACCCTCGGCCCGCTGAAATTGCTCGCTGAGAAATACGGTTTCGAGAACATCCAGATTCCGGTGGCCGACCCGGGCAACGAGCAATCCGCGCAATGGCGCCAGGTACGCCAGGCCAACCCGGACTGGGTTTTCCTGCGTACCTGGGGCGTATCCACCCCGGTGGCGGTGAAGACTGCGGCACGCTTTGGTTTCCCGGTGGACCACATCATCGGCGATATCTGGGCCAGTTCCAGCGAGGACGTGTTGCCCGCCGGCGCCGCCGCCAAAGGCTACCTGGCGCTCACGCCATACCCGGCCGGTGCCGACTTCGAGATCCACAAGCGCCTCAAGCAATACATCCTCGACAAGGGCCACAGCGACCTCAAGGACCTGAAAAACTTCGGCAGCGTCTACTACAACTCCGGCCTGGTGAATGCCGCCGTGGCGGTGGAAGCGATCCGCACCGCCCAAGCCAAGTTCGGCAAGCGCCCGCTCAATGGCGAAGAAGGCCGTTGGGGTCTGGAACACTTGAATATCGACGACGCACGCCTCAAGGCCATGGGCTACTTCGGCCTGATGCAGAACCTCAAGCTGTCGTGCCGTGACCACGAAGGTGGCGGTTCGGCGCGGGTGCAGCAGTGGGACGGTGCCCACTGGACGCTGATCAGCGACTGGATCGCCGCCGACCGCGCGTTGCTGCGCCCACTGATCGATGAAAAGTCCGCCGCGTTCGCCAAGGAAAAAGGCCTGACGCCGCGCACCTGCACCGGGGATGAATAAACCATGAGCCTGCCCGCCATTGAGCTTGGGAGCCCGTCGCTGCTGACGGTCAACGATATCGAAGTGATCTACGACGGCGCGATCCTCGCCGTGGCCGGGGTGTCGCTGCAGGTGCCCAAGGGTGCGATTGTCGCGTTGCTGGGGGCCAATGGCGCAGGCAAGAGCACCACGCTCAAGGCGATCTCGGGGCTGGTGCGCGCTGAGCGCGCCGAAGTCAGCCGAGGTTCCATCGAATACGCTGGCGCCGACCTGGCCGGCATCGACCCCAGCCAGCGCGTGCGCCAGGGCATGGTCCACGTGTTGGAAGGCCGTCATGTCTTCGGCCAACTCACCGTGGAAGACAACCTGCGCAGCGGCGGCTTTGTGCGGCGCCTGAGCCGCAAGGCCATGGAGCAGGACCTGGAGCGAATTTACAGCTGGTTCCCCCGGCTCAAGACCAAGCGCCACACCCGGGCCGGGCTGACCTCCGGAGGCGAGCAACAGATGGTCGCCATTGGCCGTGCGCTGATGACGCGCCCGACGTTGGTGCTGCTCGACGAGCCGTCCATGGGGTTGGCGCCTATGATCGTGCAGGAGATTTTCGAGATTATCGCGCAGCTCAATCGCGAGCAGCAGGTGAGTTTTTTGATCGCCGAACAGAACATCAACGTCGCGCTCACCTATGCGACCCATGGCTACGTGCTGGATACTGGGCGGGTGGCCTTGAGTGGCAGCGCGGCCGAACTGCTGGCGCGGGGCGATGTGCATGATATTTATCTGGGTAAACAGTAAGGGCGAATTTGCATGACTGAATCCATCCGCAACGCTGATGTCCTGATCATCGGCGGCGGGCTGAGCGGCACGATGCTGGCGGTGCAACTGCTGCGCTTGCCTGGCCAACGCCAGATCCTGGTGATCGAGCCGCGCGCCGAACTTGGCCGTGGCGAGGCCTACAGCGCTGTCGAGCTGGGCCACACCCTGAACGGCAATGCGGCGCGCATGAGCGTTGACCCGGACAATGCCGATGACCTGACCCAATGGCTCACCGACTACATCGGCGCCGGTGGCTGGCCGGAGTCGGACCAGCAGCACGTGCCCATCAGCGAACTGTTCCCGCCACGCGGGATTTTCGGCTTGTACGCGCAGCAACGCCTGAGCGAGGCCAAGGCGCTGTCGGCGTCGACGGTCGAGCATGTGCGCGCAGAAGTGGTCGACCTGCAAGTGGATCAAGCCTCTACGTTGCTGACCCTGGACAACGGCCAGCAATTGCGCGGCAACTATGCCGTGTTGGCCACCGGAATGTTCCCGGCGGCGCGCACGCCACAAACCGAATCCAGCGGTTTGAACGCCGCATCGGTCGACCCGTGGGACGTCCAGGCCATGCGCCAGATCGACCCACAGGCGCCCGTGTTGATCATCGGTTCGGGGCTGACCATGGTGGATGCCGTGGTCTCGCTGGAACAGGCCGGGCACCGTGGGCCGATCGAGGTGTTCTCGCGTCATGGGCTGTTGCCCCACGTGCGCCGGCAACCGCCGAGCTGGGTGGATTTTCTCGCCGAGGATCACGGCTTGCGCAGCCCGCTGCAATTGTTGCGCGAAGTGCGCCGCCAGTGCCGCATCGCGATCGCCCAGGGCATCGATTGGCAAGCGCCGTTGGACACAGTACGGGCGCATATCGGTCGCTTGTGGAGCCAGGCCAGCGAACGGGAAAAACGCCAGTTCGTGCGCCATGTGCGGCCGTGGTGGGAGAGCCATCACCACCGCTCGCCGCCGCTGAGCGCTCAGCTGGTGGCGCGCTTGCATGGGGAAGGGCGCCTGCGCATTCAGGCAGCGTCGTACAAAGGGCTGGAAGCGTCGGCCAACGGCGTGACCATTCGCCTGCGCTATCGGGGCGAGCAGGCGTTTACCCAAGTGTCGGGCGCGGCGTTGATCAACTCCAGCGGCATCGAATACGACTGGCGCCGCGTGGCTCGGCCGTTGCCGCAGCAGTTGCTCAAGCGCGGGTTGATCAAGCCTGGGCCATTGGCGTTGGGGATCGCGGCGGACCCATCAGGTGCTGTGGTGGATGCGCAGGGGCAGGTCAGCCAGCGCTTGTTCGCCATGGGCCCACCGCTGCGCGGGATGTGGTGGGAAAGCACAGCGGTCACTGATGTGGCGCTGCAAGCCAAAGCCCTGGCCGCCCGGCTGACACACATCTAAATGTGGGAGCGGGCTTGCTCGCGAATACAGTGTGTCAGTGATGGATGTGTTGACTGACACACCGCATTCGCAGGCAAGCCAGCTCCCACAGGGGATCGGCGTTTCAGCTTCCGATCTTCACGAAGCCGGGTTTTAGGCCGAACACTTCGACGCCTTGGGGTGTGGACTGCCCGGTTGTCACCTTCACCCGCTCAACCGGCTTATCCATCGCCTCCCGATACTCCACTTCACCCCCGTTGATCGCTTGCGCCGGCACCACCATCGCCTGCTCATTGTTGTAGGTGACGATGGTCAACCGCGCACTCATCCCCAGCCGTACCCGCTGCAACTGCTGTGGCGTGAGCTTGGGAATCGACAGGGTCACCGGAAACTGTGCGCTGCCCTGGCTGTCGCCGGCAATCGCCAGGCCACTGACCACGCTGACGGAGCCGGTCAGCCGTTCACCGTCGAACCCGTCGCCCATCACCTCCACCGCCTGGCCCTGGTGCAACTGGTTGATGTCCAGCTCCGAGACTTTGGCGACGATCTTGAGCCGTTCGATATTGGCCAGGCCGAACAGCACCTGACCCTGGCTTACCTTGCTGCCGGCCTGCACGGGTGCATTGTTGTTGCCGCCGCCTTGGGACGAACTGCTATTACCGGGAGCCGGTACCACGATCCCGGAAAACGGCGCCTTGACCTCGCGGCCATCGAGCAGTTTGTGCAGGGCGTCGTATTTCACCGTGGCGTTGGTCAGCTCCATGTCAGCGATCTGACGGTATTCGCCTTTGCCCTGGTCCAGCGCCTGTTGCAGTTCACTGCGTGCCGAGGCCAGGTCCAGTTGCTGCTGTTGGGTTTGTTGCCGCAGGTCGTCCAGCTCATTGCGCGGGATGATGCCGCGCTTGAACAGGTTCTCGCTTTCGGTGAGCCTGCGCTGGTTATTGTCGGCTGTCATTTGCGCCGTGCGCAGGGTGCGGCGCGCGCGGCTGACGATTGTGCCGCTGTCCCAATCCTGCATTTCCTGCACGGTACGCCGGGCCTTGAGTTGGGCGGACAAGGCATCGCGCAGTTGCACTTCGAGGGTCGACGGATCCATGCGCAACAACACCTGGCCGGCCTCCACACGCTGGCCCTGTTCCACCAGGTTGACCTGTACATTGCCGTCGAACGGCGCCGTGAGGGTGATGGTCGTGTCGGGTTCGATCTTGCCCACCAAGCCGATCTGATGCACCAACGGGTCCGGCTTCACCGCCAGCCATTGCTCGGTCGTGCCGGCCGGGTTGGCGGCAGGGCTGCGCAGGCTCAGCACGGCGATGCCCGCACCCGCCAGCAGCACGATCGACACAGCAGCCAGCAGGCGTTTGTTTTTAGTAGTCATTGAGGGCAATTTCCCAACTTTCCAGCGTCATGCCCAGGGTCAAGTCGAGCTGGGTCTGGGCGTTCAGATAAGCGATCAGCGCATTGAGCTGCGCGTTTTCGGCGTTGCGCAAATCGGTCTCGTAGCTCAGCACCTGGAAGTTGGTGGAGCGCCCGGCGCTGAGTTTTTCCCGTTCGATCTGGATCTTGCGCCGCGACAACTCCACCGCACGCTGGGAGATTTCATATTGTCGCCAGCGGGTGCCAAGGTCGCGCACCACGTCGTTGACGCTGCGTTCCAGTTCCTGGCGTGCGTCGGTGATGCGGATCTCCTGGTCCTCCACATTGACCCGCGCACGCACTTCGGCCTGGCGCGTGCTGATGTCGCCGATGGGGATCTGCACCTGCACCCCGGCGTAGCTGTCCCAGGTGCGGTTGTTGGTGTTGCCAGCGTCGTTATTGTAGGCGTCGCGTACCTGGTTGGCGCCGGCCACCAGGTCCACTTGCCAGCGTCCGGAGTCCTTGGCGATCACCAGGTTGAGGTCGGCCTGCTGGCTGCCGAGCAGGGCGGCGAGGTACTCCGGCTGTTGGGTCTGCGCCAGGTTGAAGGCCTGGCGTTTATCGATGACCATCGGCTTGGCCTCCAGGGCTTCGCTGGCGCGGATCGGTGTCGACAGGTCCAGTGCCAGCAAGCGCAGCAGCGCCAGGCGGCTGGTGTCGAGCTGGTTCTGGGCCTCTTCGACACCCAGTTGCTGGGTGGCGATATCGGCTTCGGTCTGCACGATTTCGAACTCGGCCATGCGCCCGGCACTGATCAGCGCCTTGTTCACCTCCAGCAAGGTGTTGGAGCGCTTGAGGGCGTCCTGCACGATGCTCAGTTGTTCCTGGGCGCGCAGCAGTTCGCGGTAGGTGGCGATGATCTGGCTGATGGTCTGCGCCACGGTGGCCTTGAGGTTCAGGCGGTTGGCCTGTTCCGACAGGCGTGACAGGCGCAGCGGCGCGGTGGTGGCGTCCCAGCCGGCGCCGCGCATCAGCGGTTGGATGATCGCCAGGTCCAGGCCATCGCTGCGGTAGCGGCCGGCGCGGTCGGCGTTGTTGAGTTGCTGGGTCCAGGCCATGCTCAGGCGCGTGCCGTACTCGCCGAGCAGGGTGGCGTTCGGCGCCAGGTTGGCGTTGCGTGCGTTGTCCGCCGAGCCGCGGGTGCTGCGGTAATAACTGTTGAGGGTGAGCTTGGGGTTGAACGTGTCTTCGGCCACACGCAGGTCGAACTTCTGCGCCACCCGCTGCAGGTACGCGCTGCGAATCGCCGGGTTGTTGCGCAAGCCCAGGTACACCGCATCGCCCAGGGTCAGGGTGGTGACCTGGGCGTTCAGCGAGACGCCCCGGTCATAGCCGCTGCGGGTGCTGCTGGGGGCCGAAGGGTTGATCACCACGTCGGCGGCCACGCAGGGCAGGCTTGCCAGGGCGAGGGCAAGCAATAGGCCTTTATTCATCGCGCAGGGCCTCCACTGGCTGCAACTTGGAGGCCGAAACCGCCGGGTAGATGCCGAAGAACAAACCCACCAGCAAGGTACTGCCCACCCCCAGGGGCAGGGCGGCTGCGGCCAAGGCAAAGGCCCAGCCCGACATCCACGCATAGAGCCAGGCCGCGGTCATGCCGATCACTGCGCCACACGCTGCGCCCACGGCGGTCAGGGTCACTGCTTCAAGCAGGAACAGGTTGCGGATGTCGCGCTGGCGCGCGCCCAGCGCCATGCGGATACCGATTTCACGGCGGCGCTCCGAGACGTTCATCAGCATCACGTTCATCACCCCTACGCCGCCGCCCACCAGCGAGATAGCCCCCAGGGCCAGCAACAGATAAGCAAAGGTGCGACTTTGCCGTGTCATGCCGTCGATCATTTGCTGGGGTACCTGGATGTCGACCGTGTGGTCGGTGAGTTGGCGCTGCAGGGCAGCGCTGGCGTCGCGGGCGATGCGTTCCATGTCCTGGCCGGGCGTGGCGCGGATGATCACGTTGCCGATCTGCGGCGAGGCGTAGATACGGCGCATGCCCTCGGCGGGGATGAACAGCGATTCGTTGGCTTGTACCGGCATCAATATCGCGCGTGGCTGGCTGTGGAGAATGCCGATCACCAGGAACAGATAGTCGTTGATGCGCACCCGGTCACCCAGTTTGACCGGGTCGCCGGGGACGCCCAGGGCCTGGGCGAGCTGGTCACCGATCACGCCATAGGTTTCATTGGCGTCGAACGCGGACAGGAAACGGCCTTCGCGCACGACAATCCGCATGGCGTCCTTGATGTCCGGTGTTGTCCCGACAAAATTCGCATTGGCGGTGCGGCCATGGAAAACCATGGGCCCGCTGAACAGGGTGAGCGCGCCGATGTGGGCAATGCCCGGTACGGCCTGGCGCACCGCTTCAAGATCGAGGCTGGCGCGCATCGTGGCGGGGCTGTTGCCCTTGGGGGGGAACTGGGCCACCAGGGTGTCGGTGCCCATGTCCTTGAAAATCATTGCCGCGTCGACTGCGGCGTTGTGGCCGATGTTGATCAGGGCCACCACCGAGGAACTGCCGATGACGATGCCCAGCAGTGCCAGGATCGAACGTTTGCCCAAGGTACGCAGGCTGATGAAGGCTTCATGCAGCAACTGGCTGAGGCTTTGTTCGACCCGCAGGCTCATAGGCACCCGGCCTCTTGCACCACGCCATTGCGCACCAGGATCTTGCGGTCCAGGCGTTCGGCGATGTGGGGGTCGTGGGTGACGATGATCAGCGTCACCTGTTGCTCGCGGTTCAGGGCCAGGAGCAGGTCCATGATCTCCTGGGCGGTGGTGCTGTCGAGGTTGCCGGTGGGTTCGTCGGCGAGGATCACCGAGGGCTTGCCCACCAGTGCCCGGGCAATCGCCACGCGTTGGCGCTGGCCGCCAGAGAGGTCGGCGGGGCGGTGGTGGGCGCGTTCGGCCAGGCCGACCTGTTCGAGCATGCGCAGTGCCTGTTCCACCGACTCATGACGTGACACGCCACGGTAGCTCAGGGGCAGGGCGACGTTGTCGAGGGCACTGAGGCGCGGCAGCAGGTTGAAGCTCTGGAACACGAAACCGATCTGCTGGTTGCGGATCGCGGCCAGTTGGTCGGGGCTGGCGCTGAAAATATCGTGCCCGGCAAAGTGATACCTGCCGCAGTTGGGCAGGTCCAGCAGGCCGAGAATGTTGAGCAGGGTGCTTTTGCCGGAGCCGGAGGCACCGAGGATGCCGCAGCTGTCACCTTTGGCGATGGACAGGCACACATCATTGAGAATGGACAGTTCTTGCCCGGCCAGCTGATAACGCTTGCCGATGCCTTGCAGGGAGATCAAGCCTGGGTGCGCGGGGGTATCTGTCATCATGACTACGCCTGCAGTCTCGACGGTGCCGCCATGCCCCCGGAAAATCCTTGTAACAAGTTCGGGAGCTGCCTGGTACGCGTCACGGACTGGTTTTATTTCTTGTTTTTAAAATATTGTTTGAATAGTAACCGCGTTCCAGGCGCTCCGCCAGCCATGGATGTAGAGCGGTTTTACCCTTTGAAATGATTTTTCCAGCGGCCGCTCCAGGGGGCAAAAAAATGCCTCGGCTAGGGGCAATGTGCCCGTTTATACAGGCTTTTAGTAGTATGGCGCAGTGTCACTACTTGCTTTCGAAAGGCCGCCCCGGTATAAAAAATCAAATTATTTTTTAAAACAATATTTCCCACGTGGAACCCCTATGGTCGCGAAGAAACTCAGCGCTCCAAACGTTACCAAGACTCGACTGCTGGATGCGACAGAGGCTCTCTTCATCAAATACGGCTATGACGCCGTCCTGCTCCGGCAG
>NZ_JACARO010000240.1 GCF_013386585.1 Pseudomonas sp. P7548
TCATCGACCTGTACCACCGCATGTTGCCGCGTTTGCCAAGGGTGCTGCCCTCACGGTGGAGGGGGTCTGATTCGGAGACGCATCTGACCGCCCGTTGGCGCGAAGGGTTGGAAGCCGGCAAGCGGGGCGTTGGCATTGAGGAGTTCGGCTTTGCGACGCGTGAGCAGGGGCTGGAGGCGCTCGAGCATTTCTTCGGTCTGGTTGCCGCAAGCCGCTTCCTGCATGGCGAAAACGACAAGAACTGGACGGCGGACTTGCGCTGGTTGCTGCGGCCGACCAACTTCAACAAGGTCCTCGAGGGCCGATA
>NZ_JACARO010000241.1 GCF_013386585.1 Pseudomonas sp. P7548
GGGTAACTACGCCTACACCCAGGCAGAAATCACAGAGGACAACTCGATTCCGCTCGGTGATGGGCTGCCTCGCGTACCACGGCACAGCGGTCGCCTCGCAGCCCGCTACCGGATACTTGACGGCGCCGCCAAGGGACTGGGCTTCGGTGCAGGTATTACAGCACTCAGCGCGCGTGAGTTAACCCTGCCTAATACGGTATCCGTCCCAGGCTACGCACTGCTGGATGCGCAGACTTCCTACGATTTCGACCGCTACACGATCTCGGTTTCGGCGGTAAACCTGACAGGTCGCAAAGTCTTCGAGACCTATCAATACATGGGCTCCCCAGTG
>NZ_JACARO010000034.1 GCF_013386585.1 Pseudomonas sp. P7548
ACCAGCAGCTGCTGGTTGGTGGTCACGCCCAGCAACAAGGTGTCTTCCACCGCCCGCAGCAGTTTGCGTCGCGCCTCTTCGCGGGTGCGGCCGTGGGCGATGATCTTGCCGAGCATGGCGTCGTAGAACGGGCTGATGCACTGGCCCTGGCTGACACCGTGATCAATACGGGCACCGGGGGCCGGCTCCCAGCGCAGCACCTCACCGGTTTGCGGCAGGAAACCCTGGGTCGGGTCTTCGGCGTACAGGCGCACTTCCATGGCATGGCCGTTCAGGGTCACCTCCTGCTGGGTCAGTGGCAACGCGTGGCCGGCAGCGATCTGCAACTGCCAGCCCACCAGGTCGAGGCCGGTGATCAGCTCGGTGACCGGGTGCTCCACCTGCAGGCGGGTGTTCATCTCCAGGAAGTAGAACTGGCCGCTGCGGTCGAGCATGAACTCCACGGTACCGGCGCCCACGTAGTTCACCGCGCGCCCGGCCTTGAGGGCGGCTTCACCCATGGCGTGGCGCAGTGGCGCGGTCATCACCGGGCAGGGCGCTTCCTCGATGACCTTCTGATGGCGACGCTGGACCGAGCAATCTCGCTCGCCAAGGTGGATCAGGTTGCCATGGCTGTCACCGAACACCTGGATTTCCACATGGCGCGGCTCAATCAACGCCTGTTCGAGGATCAGCTCGTCGCTGCCAAACGCGTTCCGGGCTTCGGAGCGCGCCGTGTGCAGGTTGTCCAGCAGGGCCTCGGCGCTGTGCACCAGGCGCATGCCACGCCCGCCGCCGCCGGCGCTGGCCTTGATCATCAGCGGGTAGCCGATGCGCTCGGCCTCGTGTTGCAACGTGGCGTCGTCTTGGGCGCTGCCTTGGTAACCGGCGATGCACGGCACCCCGGCGTCGAGCATGGCGAGTTTGGACAGGCGCTTGCTGCCCATCAGTTCGATCGCCTCGGCGCTGGGGCCGATAAAGGTCAGGCCGGCGTGCTGGCAGACGCGGGCGAATTCGGGGTTTTCCGAGAGGAAGCCGTAGCCCGGGTGGAGGGCGTCGGCGCCGGTGAGTGTGGCGGCGTTGAGGATGGCCTGAATGTTGAGGTAAGACTGTTGCACCGGGGCGGGGCCGATGCACACGGCTTCGTCGGCCATCTGCACGTGCGGGGCCTGGGCGTCGGCGTCGCTGTAGACGGCCACGGTGCGGTAGCCCAAGGCTTGGGCCGTGCGCTGGATGCGGCAGGCGATTTCGCCGCGGTTGGCGATGAGGATTTTGCTGAATGCGGGCATGGGGTTATCCCTTGGCTGGTGGGGTGTCGGGTCTGGCCTCATCGCCGGCAAGCCGGCTCCTACAGTTCAAGGTGTTCACCTCTTTATCTGTGAACGCATTCAACTGTGGGAGCTGGCTTGCCGGCGAAGGCGTCATTTGCACCACCTTGGCTTTCTCTTCTGCACAAACGCCTGTGTCCCCTCTATCCCTTCCTCACTCCTTACGGACTCGGCAAACCACTGCGCCCCGCGATCCAGCACAGCCTCCAGCGGCTCCTCCACGCTGGCCAGCAACAAGGCTTTGGTCCGCGCATTCGCCCCCGGCGCACACTTGAGCACCTGGCCCAATACCTCATCCAGCCGCTCCGCCAACGCCTGTGGATCGTGCTCGGTAAAGTGCACGACACCCAGTCGCTCCGCCTCCACCCCATCAAACCGCGCCGCCGTCAGCGCCAGCCGGCGAGCCTGGGTCAAACCAATCCTCTTCACCACAAACGGTGCAATCTGCGCTGGCAGCAACCCAAGGCTGGTCTCCGGCAAGCCGAACTGCGCCTGGTGGTCGGCAAGCGCAATATCACTCACACAGGCCAAGCCAAAACCACCCCCCAGCACCGCGCCTTGCAGCACCACGATGACGACCTGCGGCACGGCTTCGGCCTCTTGCAGCAAGGTGCCGAACGCGCGGTTCAGCGCTTCCAGTTGATTGCCTGCAGTGACCAGGTCCTTCACATCCGCCCCGGCACAGAAATGCCCGCCGGCGCCGCTGATCACCACCGCCCGGGTCTCACCGTCCAGCTGCGCCAGCACGCTGCGCAGCTCGTTGACCATCTCCAGGCTCATCGCATTGCGGCACTCAGGGCGGTTGAGGGTGATGTGCAGCACGCCGTTGTGAGGTTCGAGCAGCAGGGTGTTCATGATTTTTTCCCGGGCAGGGTGCCCATCAGTTTGCAGATGATGCCCAGCATGATCTCGTCGGCCCCGCCGCCAATCGACACCAAACGCACATCGCGATACGCCCGTGCCACCGGGTTGTCCCACATGAAACCCATGCCGCCCCAGTATTGCAGGCAGCTGTCGCTGACTTCGCGGCCCAGGCGCCCGGCCTTGAGCTTGGCCATGGAGGCCAGGCGGGTCACGTCCTGGCCCTTGATGTATTGCTCGGTGGCCTGATAGACCAAGGCGCGCAGGCATTCGATTTCGGTGGACAGTTCAGCCAGGCGAAAGTGGATGACCTGGTTGTCGATTAGCGCCTTGCCGAACGTTTGGCGTTCCTTGCAGTAGTCGATGGTGCTGTCGATGCAATACTCCAGGCCCTTGATCATATTGGCCGCGCCAAACAGGCGTTCTTCCTGGAACTGCAGCATCTGCATCATGAAGCCTGCGCCTTCGTGGCCGATGCGGTTGCGCTGCGGCACGCGCACGCCGTCGAAGAACACTTGGGCGGTCTCCGAGCTGTGCATGCCGAGCTTTTCCAGGGGCGGGCTGACGCTGATGCCGGGGGTGTTCATCGGCACCATGATCAAGGATTTGTTGATGTGCGGCTTGTCGTCGGAGGTGTTGGCCAGCAAGCAGATAAAGTCGGCGTTGGGGGAGTTGGTGATCCACATCTTGCTGCCGTTGATGACGTAGTCGTCGCCGTCTTTGCGCGCATGGGTCTTCAACCCGGCCACATCGGAACCGGCCCCGGTTTCCGACACGCCGATGCAACCTACCTGCTCGCCGCTGATGGCCGGGCGCAGGAACTCCTCGCGCAGTTCATCGGAACCGAAGCGGGCGAGGGCGGGGGTGCACATGTCGGTCTGCACGCCGATGGACATGGGGATGCCGCCGCAGCGCACGGTGCCGAACTCTTCAGCGGCGACGATCGAATAGCTGTAGTCCAGGCCCATGCCGCCGAATTGCTCCGGCTTGGAAATGCCCAGCAGGCCGAGTTCGCCGGCCTTGCGGAAGATGTCGTGGATGGGAAAGCGCCCGGCTTTTTCCCATTCGTCCACGTAGGGGTTGATCTCGCGGTCGACGAAGGCACGCACGGTGCGGCGCAGTTCCTGGTGTTCCTGGGTAAAGATCATTTTTATTGTTCTCCTAAAAACGCCCTACACCGAAGGTATTGGCGTGCAACTCACGCACCTCGGCCTCGTGGCAGATATCCAGCAAAAAACCGAGCAAGGTGCGGGTGTCCCGAGGGTCAATCAGCCCGTCATCCCACAGGTTCGCGCTGCCATACAGCGCAGTGGACTGGCTGTCGAGCTTCTGCGCGGTGACCTGCTCCAGCATGTCCAGCACCTTGGGGTCGGGCACCAGGCCGTCTTTCAGCTGCTTGGCCTCGGTGACGATGCGCAGCACCTTGCCCGCCTGCGCGCCACCCATCACCGCCGTGCGGCTGTTGGGCCAGGCGAAGATGAAGCGCGGGTCCAGGCCACGGCCACACATCGCGTAGTTGCCGGCGCCGTAGGAACCGCCAACCACCACCGTGAGTTTAGGCACCCGGGCGTTGGCCACCGCCTGGATCATCTTGGCGCCGTGCTTGATCACGCCTTGTTGCTCCGACTCGGTGCCCACCATGAAACCGGTGGTGTTGTGCAGGAACAGCAGCGGCGTGCGGCTCTGGTCGCACAGCTGGATAAACTGCGCGGCCTTGCTCGCGCCCTTGGGCGTGATGGGGCCGTTGTTGCCGATCACACCCACGGCGCGGCCCTGGATATGCAGATGGCCGCAGACGGTGTGGGCGTCGAACTCGCCCTTGAATTCGAGAAACTGCGAACCGTCGGCCAGGCGCGCGAGGATTTCGCGCACGTCGTAGGGTTTTTTCGGGTCGTCCGGGATCAGGCCCAGCAGCTCTTCGATGGGGTACAAAGGCGCTGCATAGGTCTTTTGGGGCGTCAGTGGCAGGCGATCATTCCAGGGCAACAGGCCCACGATCTCCCGGGCGATACGCACGCCGTCCGCATCGTTTTCCGCCAGGTATTCGGCGGTGCCGGCGATTTGCGCGTGCATCTCGGCGCCGCCCAGTGCCTCATCCGTGGCCACTTCGCCGGTGGCGGCTTTAAGCAGCGGCGGCCCGGCGAGAAACAGCTTGGCCTTGCCGCGCACCACCACCACGTAATCCGACAGCCCCGGCTGATAGGCGCCGCCCGCCGTGGCCGAGCCGTGCACCACGGTAATCTGCGGCAGGCCCATGGCCGACATGCGCGCCTGGTTGGCAAAACTGCGTGCGCCTTCGACAAAAATCTCGGCGGCGTAGTTGAGGTTGGCGCCGCCGCTTTCGGCGAGGGTCACCACCGGCAGTTGGTTTTCCATGGCGATCTGTTGCAGGCGCAGGGACTTTTTCAGGCCGGTGGGGGAAATGGTCCCGCCCTTGATTGCGCTGTTGTTGGCCACCACCAGCATGCGCACGCCGCTGACGTAGCCGATGCCGGCGATCAACCCGCCACCGGCGGCGCTGCCATCCTTGTCGTCGTGGAGTTTGTAGCCGGCCAGGCCTGCCAGTTCCAGAAAGGGTGCGCCGGGGTCCAGCAGCAAATTCAGGCGCTCGCGTGGCAACAGTTGGCCGCGCTTGTCGAACTTGGGCTTGGCCTCATCGGCCTTGGCCAACAGGTCTTGTTCCAGCTGACGCAGGTGGGTGAGGGCGGCGAGCATGGCCTCGCGGTTTTGGGCGAACTGGGCGCTGTGGCTGTCGATCAGGGATTCAATCACCGGCATGGTTTATTGCTCCGCCTTGAGTACATCCGGCAGGTACGCACGGTGGAAGCCATTGAACGGCTCGCTCGGTGGCTGCGCCTTGTGCAGCGGCCAGGCGCGGTTGCCCAGGCTGGCAGCGCCGTCGATGCGCAGGGTGCTGCCACTGATGAAGGCGGCGGCGGGGCTGAGCAGGAACACAATGGCCGCGCTGACTTCCGACTCAGTGCCGATACGCTTGAGCGGCACGTGCTCCCGCAATGTCGGGATCACGGACTTGAACGCGCCTTCGTAGGTGTCCATGCCGCTGGAAGCAATCCAGCCCGGCGCCACGGCGTTGACCCGCACCCCGGCATAACCCCACTCGAAGGCGGCGGTCTTGGTGAAGTTGTCCATGCCCGAACGTGCCGCGCCCGAGTGGCCCATGCCGGGCATGCCGCCCCACATGTCGGCGAGCATGTTGACGATGGCGCCGCCGTGTTTGCTCATCGACTGGTTGAACACCTCGCGCGCCATCAGGAAGCCGCCCACCAGGTTGGTGCGCAGCACGGTTTCAAAGCCCTTCTGGTTGATCGAGGCGAGCGGCGACGGGTACTGGCCACCCGCGTTATTCACCAGACCGTGGATCGGGCCATGCTCGTGCAGGACCTGGCTGACCAGCGCCTTCACGGCGTCTTCGTCGCGAATGTCGCACGCCAGCCAATGGGCCGTGCCGCCGTCTTCGCTGATTTCGGCGGCCACCTGCTGCAGCTTCTCGGGCTTGCGTCCCACCAGCATCACCGTGGCGCCGAGTGCCGCCAGTTCATGGGCGGTGCAGCGGCCAATGCCACTGCCGCCCCCGGTGACTATCACGGTTTGCCCCTGGAACAGGTCGGCTTTGAAGATCGAGTCGAAGGCCACGGTGACGGTCCTTTAGCGGAGTTGATCGGCGATGTGTTGCGGCACGGCGATGGGAATTTCCAGCAGCTGCTGGGCGAAGGCCTTGCCCTGGGGGTCGATGCGCAGGCTGGCGATACCGCCGCCGCCCAAGGCGTTTTCCAGCAGGAAGTTGAGGCTGTGGCTGCCGGGCAAATACCAGCGTTCGACGCGGCCCTGCACAGGGTCGAGCACGTGGCCCATCCAGTCGACGATCACTTCCGGGGTCAGCGCCTCGGCGATCCACGGCAGGTAGTCGGGGTGGCGGGCGATCACGCCGATGTTGCTGTGGTTGCCCTTGTCGCCGGAACGCGCCACCGCCAGTTTCACCAGCGGCACGCTGGCGTCGGCGGCGCCTTGGGGTTTGGGCGGATCAACCGGTGCGGCGAGCGGAGCGAGGGCGGTGTCGGCAGGCAATACGCAAAGGTGGCGCGCACCTTGGAACTCGACCACGGGCTCGCAGTGGGTTTTGTCGATCAAGAAGGAAAACAGCCGAATCAGCGGGTACACCGTTGGCCGCCCGCCGACGATGCCCGTCAGCCCTGGCGCCATGCCGGTGGCCGCCTGGGCGATCTCGCGGGCGAACAGCACCAGCGCCTGCTTGTTCGGGTGACGCACCGCCAGTTTCACCACCACCTCGCGGCAGTCGCGGCGCAAGGCGTGGGCGCCGTAGGTGGCTTCACTGCCGAGCAGTTCGATATTCACTTCGGTGTAGGGCGCCCAGCCGCGCTGGCTGAACAGCTCCGAGGTCTTGTTGATGATCGCTTGGCTGATGCGCTCGGCCTTGGCCACGGCGTCGATCCCCGCCAGCAGGCAACTGGCGGTGCAGCGAAAACCATCCGGGTAAGTGGCGCTGACCTTGTAGTGAGCGGTGGGCGGCGAGCCCTTGGCGCCGTGCACGCGCACGCAATCGAGGCCGTGTTGCTGCAACTGGACCTGGCTGAAATCGCAGATCACGTCGGGCAGCAAATACGCACGCGGGTCGCCGATTTCATACAGCAGCTGCTCGGCCACACTCAATTCGCTGATCAGCCCGCCCGTGCCGTCGGCTTTGTTCACTGTGAACGTTCCGTCGGCGCTGACCTCGACGATGGGAAAACCGATGTGCTCGTAGTCGGGGACGTCGCGCCAATCGGTGAAATTGCCACCGGTGCACTGGGCGCCACATTCGATGATATGCCCGGCCAGCGCGGCGTGGGCGAGGCGGTCGTAGTCTTGCCAGGACCAGTTGAATTCATGCACCAGCGCTGCGCTGACCACGGCGCTGTCCACCACGCGGCCGGTGATCACGATGTCAGCGCCCAGTTCAAGCGCCTGGGCGATGCCGGGGGCGCCGAGGTAGGCGTTGGCCGAGACGCACATGGGTGGCAACGGCGCGCCGTTGAACATGTCGTGGATGCCGTGCAGGTGCTTGAGTTGGGGGTGCAGGTCGTCGCCCAGCAGCACGGCGATTTTCAGCGGGACTTGCGCCTTGTCGCAGGCAGCCTGGAGGGCGGCGGCGCATGCCTGGGGGTGAATGCCGCCCGCGTTGCTGATGACGCGAATGCCCTGGCGCTGGATATCGGCCAGCAGCGGTGTGAGCACCTCGACAAAGTCCGTGGCGTAGCCGGCCTGGGGATCTTTCATCCGGGCGCCGGCGAGGATCGACATCGTGACTTCCGCCAAGTAGTCGAACACCAGGTAATCCAGCGCGCCGCCGTGTACCAATTGGGCGGCGGCGGTGCAGGTGTCACCCCAGAACGCGCTGGCGCAGCCGATACGAACCGTCTTGCTCATGAGAAGTCCTTCTCCAGAGGGCTGGCGTCGAGACTACCAAGCAAGCGCTTGGTTTGTAAACTCTCGACACAAGTTTTGACCCAAGCGCTTGCTTGGTTGGCGACCACGGCCTAAATTGCCGGCCAAGACGTCAGTAGCAGTGAAGGAGAGAGACATGGATGAGCACAAAGCCCTGCGGGTGATGCGCACCATGGTCGACGAAGGCCGTTTGACCGACCCTGACAGTGCGCGGGGCAAGTTGCTGCAAACCGCGGCCCACTTGTTTCGCAACAAGGGCTTCGAGCGCACCACGGTGCGCGACCTGGCCAGTGCGGTGGGCATTCAGTCCGGCAGCATCTTTCATCACTTCAAGAGCAAGGACGAGATCCTGCGGGCGGTGATGGAAGAAACCATCCACTACAACACCGCGATGATGCGTGCCTCGCTGGAAGAGGCGAAAGACGTGCGCGAGCGCGTGCTGGCGCTGATTCGCTGCGAATTGCAGTCGATCATGGGCGGCAGCGGCGAGGCCATGGCGGTGCTGGTGTACGAGTGGCGCTCGTTGTCGGCCGAGGGCCAGGCGCAGGTGCTGGCATTGCGGGATGTGTACGAAGAGCTGTGGCTGCAGGTGCTGGGCGAAGCCAAGGCGGCGGGCTATATCAAGGGCGATGTATTTATTACCCGACGCTTCCTGACCGGCGCCCTGTCCTGGACCACCACCTGGTTCCGCGCCCAAGGCAGCCTGACGCTCGAGGAGTTGGCCGAAGAAGCCCTGTTGCTGGTTCTGAAAGCCGACTGACGCGCAAGCTATTAATTTGGCGGTGGAAAGTTGTCTCGCCTGACAAAAACGCCTAGCTTATCGCCATCAATGTGTTGAACGGTGTGTGCCTCGATGTTTTCGCCATGGCGGCTGGCTGCAGGACTAACTCTATGGGCACTGGGTACCGCGGGGTGGATGCCGGCTTCGGCTGCGCAATTGGTGAGGATTGGGGCGGCGCATTTTCCGCCGTACACCGTACGCCCTGAACAAGGCGCCGACACCGGTTTGTTGCCGCAACTGGTGGAAGCCCTGAACGCCTTGCAAACCGACTACCAGTTCGTGCTGGTGCCCACTTCCATTCCGCGTCGCTTCCGTGATTTCGAACAGGGCCGGGTCGACATGGCCATCTTCGAAAATCCCGAATGGGGCTGGAAGGCGATTCCCCACACCAACGTCGACATGGGGCTGGAAGATGCCGAAATCTTTGTTGCCCAGCGTGCGACCGGTCGCGATCAGAGCTATTTCGCCGACCTGACCGGCAAGCGCCTGGCAGTGTTCAGCGGTTATCACTACGCCTTCGCCAACTTCAATCCCGACCCCAAGTACATGGCCGAGCACTTCAACGCCACGTTGACCTATTCCCATGACAGCAATTTGCTGATGGTGGCGCGCGGGCGAGCCGATATTGCGCTGGTCACGCGCTCGTACCTGAGTGATTTCATGGTGCGCAACGCGGACATGGCCGGGCAGTTCCTGGTGTCCGAGCGTATCGATCAGATCTACCACCACTACGCGTTATTGCGACCGAAGGCGCCGATTACCGGCGAAGCGTTTTCCGCGTTGCTCAAGCGCTTGCGGGACAACGGGCAGATGCTGAAGATTTTCGAGCCGTATCGCATCGACGTGATGGCGACGCCCTGATAGGTACACCACATAACCAAATGTTGGGGCTGTTTTTTGTGGGAGCGGGCTTGCTCGCGAAAGCGGTGCGTCATTCAACCGATTAGTGACTGAACTACCGCATTCGCGAACAAGTCGAGTCGTCGCACCGCCGCTCCCACAAGCCGGCCCCTACAGGTTCCTGTGGCGTGTCAGACCCGGCGCGCAAACGTATCGCTATGGCTGCCCGACACCTTGCGGCAGTGCACCAGCGCATCGCGGATCATGAAGTTCACCAGCGTGGGCGAAACGCCCAATTCCTTGGCGATGTCCTTTTGCGGTACGCCGTGCAGGCGGTACATCTCGAACGCGTAGCGGGTGCGTTGTGGCAGCTCCGTCAGGGCGTCGGCGATGTTTTCCAGGGTGTTGAAATTGATGTGGGAGGTTTCCGGTGAAGCGCCGTGAATGACCACATTCAAGCCTTCCTCTTCCGTCCCGGAGTACTTGAGCTCCAGGGCTTGCTTGCGGTAGTGATCGATCGCCAGGTTGCGCACGATCTGGAACAGGTAACTCAATTGGGCCTTGAACGATGAGGTGATCGTCGGCGCCGATTGCAGCCGGAAGTAGGCGTCCTGCACTACGTCTTCGGCACGGGAGCGGCACCCGGTGATGCGTGCCGCGATCTTCACCAGAATCAGTCGATTGTCGACGAATGCCTGGAGAAGCGGTGAGTCGCACCTGCCTGTGGTTACTTGTTCCGTCATGGAAATCACCTTGTCGCAAAAGAGGTTAGGGGAGGGCGTCCTTGCTGAGGCCTCCTACACATCGGGCAACAAATTATGCTTAATGATAATGATTGTCAAATGAGAAGGCGAACTAATCTTATGCTTTCTTGTTCGGTGTGAACCACGTCTCGCTCGTCCCCGGCGACTAATTATTTGTCGGGGCCGTCCGTTCTTCTGGGTGACAGGCCCGTTAGCCAAACGGCCAAGGATCCGTACCCGCAGGAGAACGAAATGGGTTTTTATCGTGCATACAGCGTGTTTCAGTTTGGAGTCGTCACGCGATGACTACGCCGACTCGACTGCGCCTGTTCTGCCTGCCCTATTCGGGCGCCAGCGCCATGGTGTATGCGCGCTGGCGTCGAGCCCTGCCTGACTGGTTGCAGGTGTGCCCGCTGGAATTGCCCGGCCGTGGCATGCGTATGGATGAGCCTTTGCAGCGCGATATCAAGGCCTTGGCCGCGCAACTTGCCGATGAAATCAGCCGCGACCTGGTCGGCCCTTATGCGCTGTTCGGCCATAGCCTCGGTGGCCTGCTGGCGTTCGAATTGGCGCACGCGCTGAACGCACGCAACGTTCCCGCACCACTGGCCTTGTTTGCGTCCGGCACGGCGGGCCCGGCGCGTCGCGACGTCAGCGAATACGCCATCGAAAAGACCGATGAACAACTCATCGCCCGCCTGCGCGAGCTGCAAGGCACCGCCGAAGAAGCCCTGGCCAACCCTGAACTGATGCAGTTGATGCTGCCGATCCTGCGCGCCGATTTCCTGCTGTGCGGCAGCTTCACCTATGGCCAGCGTGCGCCGCTGGGCATGCCGATCCATGTGTTCGGCGGCAAGCAAGACAGCGTGCGCGCCGACCAGTTGCTCGACTGGCAGGCAGACGCCGCCAGTGGTTTCTCCCTCGACCTGTTCGACGGTCACCACTTCTTCCTCGTGCAGCACGAAAGCGCCGTGCTGCGCTGCATACGCCGTTATGCCGACGAACACCTGGCCCGCTGGCGCAATGGCGCAGCGCGGCAACGCGTAGCTGGCTGAACACGCCCCACGAATTCCCGATTTTCCCGTAAGCCGCTTTCAGGCAGGAACCCCATGATGGACGCCTTCGAACTCCCCCAAACGCTGGTCCAGTCCCTTCAACGTCGCGCCGCGCAGACGCCGGACCAGGTCGCCCTGCGCTTCCTCGCCGACGCTGCCGAGCACAACGTGGTGCTCAGCTACCGCGAGCTGGACCAACGCGCCCGCACCATCGCCGCCGCCTTGCAGGCCAATGCGGATTTGGGCGACCGTGCCGTGCTGTTGTTCCCCAGCGGTCCGGACTACGTCGCGGCGTTCTTTGGTTGCCTGTACGCGGGCGTGATCGCGGTGCCGGCGTATCCGCCGGAATCCACGCGCCGTCACCATCAGGAGCGCCTGCTGTCGATCATCAGCGACGCCGAGCCGCGCCTGCTGTTGACCATCGCCAGCCTCGCCGAGGGCTTGTCGCAGATTGAAAATGCGCCACCGGTCTTGAGCGTCGACAGCCTGGAAAATACCGGCGATTGGACTGGCCCGGTCCTGCACCCCGACGACATCGCTTTCCTGCAATACACCTCCGGTTCCACCGCCTTGCCCAAAGGCGTGCAAGTCAGCCACGGCAACCTGGTGGCCAACGAAGTGCTGATCCGTCGCGGGTTTGGCATCGACCTCAATCCGGACGACGTGATTGTCAGCTGGCTGCCGCTGTACCACGACATGGGCTTGATCGGCGGCCTGCTGCAACCGATCTTCAGCGGCGTGCCCTGCGTGCTGATGTCGCCGGCCTACTTCCTCGGCCGGCCGTTGCGCTGGCTTGAAGCGATGAGTGAATACGGCGGTACCATCAGCGGCGGCCCGGATTTCGCCTACCGCCTGTGCAGCGAGCGGGTCAGCGAATCGGCCCTGGAACGCCTGGACCTGAGCCAATGGCGTGTGGCCTATTCCGGCTCCGAACCGATCCGCCTCGACACCCTGGAACGCTTCGCCGAGAAGTTCGCCACCTGTGGGTTCACCCCGAACAATTTCTTCGCCTCCTACGGCCTGGCCGAGGCGACGCTGTTTGTCGCCGGTGGCACCCGTGGCCACGGCATCCCGGCGCTGCGTGTTGATGAGCAAGCCCTGGCCGCCAACCGCGCCGAACCGGGGCAGGGCAGTGCGATCATGAGCTGCGGCACCCGCCAGCCGGACCATGCGGTGCTGATCGTCGACCCGCACACCCTCTCAGAACTGGCCGACAACAGCGTCGGCGAACTCTGGGCCACCGGCCCGAGCATCGCCCACGGCTACTGGCGCAACCCCGAAGCCACCGCCAAGACCTTCGTGCAACACGCCGGCCGTACCTGGCTGCGCACGGGCGACCTGGGTTTTATCCGCGAGGGCGAGGTGTACATCACCGGTCGCCTCAAAGACCTGCTGATCGTGCGTGGCCACAACCTGTACCCGCAGGACATCGAGCAGACCATCGAGCGCGAAGTGGAAGTGGTGCGCAAGGGCCGTGTCGCGGCATTTGCCGTCAATGACCAGGGCCTGGAGGGCATCGGTATCGCCGTTGAAATCAGCCGCAGCGTGCAGAAAATCCTGCCACCCGAAGCGCTGATCAAGGCGATCCGCCAAGCCGTGGCCGAGGCCTATCAAGAGGCGCCAAGCGTGGTGATGCTGCTCAACCCCGGCGCCTTGCCGAAGACGTCCAGCGGCAAGGTGCAACGTGCGGCCTGTGCCCTGCGCCACGCTGATGGCAGCCTCGACAGCTACGCGCTGTTCCCTGGCCTGCAAGCGCACGCTGGTGACGCCGCGCTGGAATCCGAATTGCAAAATCAGATCGCAGCGATCTGGTGCGAGCAACTGCACGTGGCAACGGTCGCGGCGGATGATCACTTCTTCCTGCTCGGCGGTAACTCCATCACCGCCACCCAAGTCGTGGCGCGCCTGCGTGAGGCCCTCGGCCTGGAGCTGAACCTGCGCATGCTGTTCGAAGCGCCGACCCTGCAAGGTTTTGCCGCCAATATCGCGCAATTGCAGCAGGACGGTGGCGTCGCCCAAGGCGCGATTCATGCGTTGTCGCGCCAGGACGAGTTGCCCCAATCCCTGGCACAGAACCGCCTGTGGATCACCTGGCAACTGGACCCGCAGAGCAGCGCCTACACCATTCCCGGTGCCCTGCGTTTGCGTGGCGAACTGGACGAAGACGCGGTGCGCGCCAGCTTCCAGCAGCTGATCGAGCGCCATGAAGCCCTGCGCACCCGCTTCTACGAACGAGACGGGCAAGCCTGCCAGCGTGTCGACGCAACCACCGGGTTCGACCTGCACGTCATCGACCTCAGCGACCTGCCCGCCGCCGAGCGTGAGGCCCGCGCACAACAGATCCGCGAGGACGAAGCGCGCACCCAGTTCGACCTGGAAAAAGGCCCGCTGCTGTGGGTGACCCTGCTGCGCCTGGACGATGAAGAGCACCACCTGCTGGTGACGTTGCACCACATCATCGCCGATGGCTGGTCGCTGAACATCCTGATCGACGAATTCTCCCAGCTGTACGCCGCGGCCACCCAAGGCCAACGTCTGGAGTTGCCGGCACTGGCCCTGCAGTACGCCGACTACGGCAGTTGGCAGCGCCAATGGCTGGCTGAAGGCGAAGGCCAGCGCCAACTGGCGTACTGGAAAGCGCAATTGGGCGATGAGCATCCGACGCTCAGCCTGGCCACCGACCATCCGCGCTCGGCACAACACCGCCACACTGCCGCGCGCCACACAGTGCGCCTGGGCGCGAGCCTCAGCGAAGCCATTCGCCAGACCGCCCAGGCCAACGAATCCACGCCGTTCATGCTGTTGTTGGCCGCGTTCCAGAGCCTGCTCTATCGCTACAGCGGCCAGCGTGATATCCGCATCGGCGTGCCCAATGCCAACCGTCCGCGCCAGGAAACCCAAGGCCTGGTCGGGTTCTTCATCAACACCCTGGTGTTGCGTGCCGAGCTGGACGGGCGCCTGCCGTTCACTGAACTGCTGACCGCAACCCGCCAAGCAGCGCTGGGTGCGCAGGCTCACCAGGACCTGCCGTTCGAACAGCTGCTGGAAGCCTTCCCCCAAGCCCGCGAGCAAGGCTTGTTCCAGGTCATGTTCAACCACCAGCAGCGCGATTTGAGCGCCTTGCGCCGTCTGCCCGGCATGCTCGCCGACGAGTTGCCGTGGCACAGCCGCGAAGCCAAGTTCGACCTGCAACTGCACACCGAAGAGGACCGCAACGGGCGCCTGAGCCTGTCGTTCGACTACGCCGACGAACTGTTCGACAGCGCGACCATCGAGCGCCTGGCCGAGCACTACATCCACCTGTTGCAGGCCGTCTGCGAGCACCCCCAGCAAGCCATCGGCGACCTCGTACTGATGCAGCACGACGAACAGGCGCGTTACAGCGAAGCCCCCTGCGCGCCGGCCCGGCAGTGGTTGCCCGAACTGCTCAACCAGCAGGTCTCGGATAACACCGCCGTGGTCTGGGACGGCGGCAGCCTGACCTTCGCCCAACTGCACACCCAGGCCAACCGCCTGGCCCATTACCTGCGCGACAAAGGCGTCGGCCCGGACGTGTGCGTGGCCATCGCCGCCGAGCGTTCGCCGCAGTTGCTGATCGGCTTGCTGGCGATCATCAAGGCCGGTGGCGCCTACGTGCCGCTGGACCCGGATTACCCCGCCGACCGCCTGGCCTACATGCTCAAGGACAGCGGCGTACACCTGCTGTTGACCCAGACCGCGTTGCTGGAACACCTGCCGACGGCCGAGGGCGTGTGCGTCATCGCCATGGACAGCCTGCACCTCGATAGCTGGCCGACCCAGGCCCCCGGCCTGCACCTCGACGGCGACAACCTTGCCTACGTGATCTACACCTCCGGCTCCACTGGTCAACCCAAAGGCGTGGGCAACACCCATGGCGCCTTGGCCGAGCGCTTGCAGTGGATGCAAGCCACGTATCAACTCAACGACACCGACGTGCTGATGCAAAAGGCGCCGATCAGTTTCGACGTGTCGGTGTGGGAATGCTTCTGGCCACTGATCACCGGTTGCCGCCTGGTACTCGCTGGCCCGGGTGAACACCGTGATCCGCACCGCATCGCGCAGTTGGTGCAAGAACACGGCGTGACCACCCTGCACTTTGTGCCGCCGCTGTTGCAGCTGTTTATCGATGAGCCGTTGGTAGCCGAATGCACCAGCCTGCGTCGCCTGTTCTCCGGTGGCGAAGCCTTGCCTGCCGAATTGCGCAACCGCGTGTTGGCGCAGTTGCCGGCGGTGCAATTGCACAACCGCTATGGCCCGACCGAAACCGCGATCAACGTGACCCATTGGCACTGCACCGCTGCCGATGGCGAGCGCTCGCCGATTGGCCGCCCGCTGGGCAATGTGATCTGCCGCGTGCTGGATGAACAGCTCAACCCCGTGCCGCTGGGTGTACCGGGCGAGTTGTGCATCGGCGGTATCGGCCTGGCCCGGGGTTACCTGGGGCGCGCTGGCTTGACCGCCGAGCGTTTTGTCGCCGACCACCAGGGCGCACGCCTGTATCGCACCGGTGACCGTGCCCGCTGGACGGCCGATGGGGTCATCGAGTACCTCGGCCGCCTCGATCAGCAGGTCAAGTTGCGTGGCTTCCGTGTGGAACCGCAAGAAATCGAAGCACGCATGCTGGCCCTGGACGGCATCGCCCAGGCCGTGGTGCTGGTGCGTGATGCGCAACTGATCGGTTACTACACCGCCCACGCCGAGCGGGATGAAGTCGACGTAAAAACCGCCCTGGCCGCCGAACTGCCGGAGTACATGGTGCCCGCGCTGTTGATGCGCCTGGAGCACATGCCCCTGAGCCCCAGCGGCAAGCTCGACCGCCGTGCGTTGCCCGAGCCCGTGTGGCAAACCCGCGAGCACATCGAGCCCGAAACCCCGTTGCAACAGCAGATCGCTGCGATCTGGCGCGAAGTCCTCGGCGCGCCGCGCATCGGCTTGCGTGATGACTTCTTCGCCCTCGGTGGACATTCGTTGCTCGCCACCCAGATCATTTCCCGCACCCGCCAGGCGTGCGATGTGGAGCTGCCGCTGCGCACCCTGTTCGAAGCCAGTGAGCTGGGCGCCTTTGCCGAGCAGGTCGGGCAGATCCAGGCCTCGGGCCAACGCAACCAGCAAACCGCCATTGCCAAGGTCGACCGCCGCCAGCCTGTGGCGTTGTCCTATTCCCAACAGCGCATGTGGTTCCTCTGGCAGATGGAGCCGGACAGCCCGGCGTACAACGTGGGCGGTATGGCGCGCTTGCGCGGCGTGCTCGACGTTGGCCGTTTCGAGGCCGCGTTGCAAGCGCTGATCATGCGCCACGAAACCCTGCGCACCACCTTCCCGAGCGTGGATGGCGTGGCGTACCAGAAGGTCTCGCCACAGACCGGCCTGCGCATGGACTGGCAGGACTTCTCGGCGCTCAACGAAACCGAGTGCCAGCAGCGTCTGCAGCAACTGGCCGATGTTGAAGCCCACACCCCGTTCAATCTGGAAACCGGGCCACTGTTGCGCGCCTGCCTGGTCAAGGCCGGCGAGCAGGAACACTACCTGGTGCTGACCCTGCACCACATTGTCACCGAAGGCTGGGCCATGGACATCTTTGCCCGTGAACTCAGCGCGCTGTACGAAGCCTTTATCGATGAGCGTGACTCGCCGCTGGCGCCGTTGCCGGTGCAATACCTCGACTACAGCGTGTGGCAGCGCCAGTGGCTGGAGTCTGGCGAACGCCAGCGCCAACTCGACTATTGGACGCAGCAGTTGGGCAACGAACACCCGCTGCTGGAACTGCCCGGCGACCGCCCACGGCCACCGGTGCAAAGCCATCAGGGCGAGCTGTACCGCTTTGACTTGAGCGATGACCTGGCCGCCCGCGTGCGTGCCTTCAATGCCGAGCGCGGCCTGACCTTGTTCATGACCATGACCGCCACCCTGGCCGTGTTGCTCTACCGCTACAGCGGCCAGACTGACCTGCGCATCGGCGCGCCGGTGGCCAACCGTATCCGTCCGGAAAGCGAAGGGCTGATCGGCGCGTTCCTCAATACCCAAGTACTGCGTTGCCAGCTCAACGGGCAGATGAACGTCGGCGAGCTATTCGAGCAAGTGCGTCACACCGTAATCGAAGGCCAGTCCCATCAAGACCTGCCGTTCGACCACGTGGTGGAAGCCCTGCAACCGCCGCGCAGTGCGGCGTACAACCCGCTGTTCCAGGTGATGTGCAACGTGCAGCGCTGGGAATTCCAGCAAAGCCGGCAACTGGCCGGTATGACCGTCGAGTACCTGGCCAACGATGCCCGCGCCACCAAGTTCGACCTCAACCTGGAAGTCACCGACCTCGACCATCGCCTGGGTTGCTGCCTGACCTACAGCACCGACCTGTTCGACGAGCCGCGCATTGCACGCATGGCCGAGCATTGGCGCAACCTGCTGGAAGCGCTGATCGCCGATCCGCAGCAGCGACTCAGCGAACTGCCCTTGCTCACCGTCGTCGAGCAACACGCGTTGCAAGACAGCCTGGGCATCGAAAAGGGCGAGCATCGCCTCGACCAGTGCATTCATCAGCTGTTCAGCCAACAGGCCGCAGCCCGTGGCGATGCCCCTGCACTGACCTTTGCCGGCGCTACCCTCAGCTACCGCGAACTGAACGAACGCGCCAACCGCCTGGCTTGGATGCTACGCGAGCGTGGCGTGGGCCCGCAGGTGCGTGTCGGCCTGGCGTTGCCGCGTTCCCTGGAAATGGTTGTCGGCCTGCTGGCGATCCTCAAGGCCGGCGGCGCCTATGTGCCGCTGGACCCGGAATACCCGCTCGACCGCCTGCACTACATGATCGAAGACAGTGGCATCGGCCTGCTGCTCAGCGACGCGGCGATGTTCGAAGCCCTCGGCGAATTGCCGGCGACGGTGGCGTGCTGGTGCCTGGAAGATGACCTGCCGGTGCTCGCCAACTACCCGTCGGATGAGCTGCCGTTTATCAGCCTGCCGCAACACCAGGCGTACTTGATCTACACCTCCGGCTCCACCGGCAAACCGAAAGGCGTGGTGGTGGCTCACGGTGAGATCGCCATGCACTGCGCGGCAGTGATCCAGCGCTTCGGCATGCGTGCGGACGACTGCGAGCTGCACTTCTACTCGATCAACTTCGATGCCGCCACCGAGCGTTTGCTGGTGCCGTTGCTCAGCGGTGCCCAGGTGGTATTGCGCGCCCAGGGCCAGTGGGATGCCGAGGAAATCTGCGGGCTGATCCGCACTCATCGCATCAACATCCTGGGCTTCACGCCCAGCTACGGCAGCCAGTTGGCGCAATGGCTGGCGACCCAACAACAGACCTTGCCGGTGCGCATGTGCATCACCGGCGGTGAAGCACTGACTGGCGAACACTTGCAGCGCATTCGTGCGGCCTTCCAGCCCGAGGTGTTCTTCAACGCCTATGGCCCGACGGAAACCGTGGTCATGCCGCTTGCCAGCCTTGCGCCCGAGCAACTGGAAGAGGGCGCTGGCAGCGTGCCGATCGGCAGCATCATTGGCGATCGCGTGGCCTACATTCTCGACGCCGACCTGGCGCTGGTGCCCCAAGGCGCGACCGGCGAGCTGTACGTCGGCGGCGCGGGTTTGGCCCAGGGTTATCACCAACGCCCGGGCATGACGGCCGAGCGTTTTGTCACTGACCCGTTCGCCCATGACGGCGGGCGCCTGTACCGCACCGGCGACCTGGTGCGCCAACGCGCCGATGGCTTGGTGGAGTACCTGGGGCGGATCGACCATCAGGTGAAGATCCGTGGTTTCCGCATCGAGCTGGGCGAGATCGAAACCCGCCTGCTGGAGCACGAAGCCGTGCGTGAAGCCGTGGTGCTGGCGCTGGATTCGCCGAGTGGCAAACAGCTGGTGGCGTACCTGGCCAGCGATGCCGAACACGGCGCGCTGCGTGACGCGCTGAAGGCTCATCTCAAGGCGCAACTGCCGGACTACATGGTGCCCGCGCACCTGATCGTGCTCGACAGCATGCCGCTCACCGCCAACGGCAAACTCGACCGCCGTGCCTTGCCGCAACCGGACCCGGAGGCCAACCGTCAACACTACGTGGCTCCGCGCAATGAACTGGAAAGCACGCTGGCCGCCATCTGGTGCGCGGTGTTGAACGTGCAGCAAGTCGGCCTCGACGATAACTTCTTTGAACTGGGCGGCGACTCGATCCTGTCGATCCAGGTGGTCAGCCGTGCGCGGCAGGCGGGCATTCATTTCAGCCCCCGCGACCTGTTCCAGCACCAGACCGTGCAAACCCTGGCCGCCGTTGCCACGCGCACCGAGCAAGTCACCGCGGAGCAGGGCGTGCTCACCGGCCGCTCGGGGCTGACGCCGATCCAGCATTGGTTCTTTGACACCGAGATCCCGAACCGCCAGCACTGGAACCAGGCGCTGCTGCTCAAGCCGTTGCAATTGCTCGACCCACACCGCCTGGAGCAAGCGCTGTTGGCGGTGCTGGAACACCACGACGCCCTGCGCCTGAGCTTCACCTCGCGTGATGCGCAATGGCACGCCGAACACTTGGCGGTGCCGCAAGGTGGCGTGTTGATGCAGGCGCAGGTGCGTGACATGGCTGATTGCACCGCGCTGTTCACCGATACCCAACGCAGCCTCGACCTGGAACACGGCCCGCTGTTGCGCGCCTTGCTGGTGGACGGTCCCGAGGGCCAACAACGCCTGCTGATTGCGATTCATCACCTAGTGGTGGACGGCGTGTCCTGGCGTGTGTTGCTTGAAGACCTGCAAAATGTCTATCGCCAACTGAGCGACGGCCAATCCGTCAGCCTGCCGGCCAAGACCAGCGCGCTGCGTGACTGGGCCGCCCGCTTGCAGGCCTATGCTGGCAGCGAATCCCTGCGTGAAGAGTTGAGTGTGTGGCAACTCCAGTTGGCCGGGCCTGACGCGGCATTGCCGGTGGCACGCCCACAAGGTTCGCTGCGCAATCGCGATGCCGACACCGTCAGCGTGCGCCTGGATGCCGAGCGTACCCGCCAGTTGCTGCAACAGGCCCCGAGTGCGTATCGCACCCAGGTCAACGACCTGCTGCTGACCGCCCTGGCCCGTGTGCTGTGCCGTTGGAGCGGCCATGCGTCGGCGCTGATCCAGCTGGAAGGCCACGGCCGCGAAGCGCTGTTCGATGACATCGACCTGACCCGCAGCGTCGGCTGGTTCACCAGTGCTTACCCGCTGCGCCTGACGCCGCAAGCCGGGCAGGGCGACTCGATCAAGGCGATCAAGGAGCAACTGCGCGGCGTGCCGCACAAAGGCTTGGGGTATGGCGTGCTGCGTTACCTCGCGGAGGACGGGGTCAAGCACGCCATGGCGGCGTTGCCGACGGCAGGCATCACCTTCAACTACCTCGGCCAGTTCGACCAGAGCTTTGGCAGCGATGCGCTGTTCCACCCGCTGGACGAATCCGCAGGGCTCGCCCATGACCCCGACGCGCCGCTGCCCAATGAGTTGAGCGTCGACAGCCAGGTGTACGGCGGTGAACTGGTATTGCGCTGGACCTTCAGCCGCGAGCGCCACGATCAACACACCATCCGTGAACTGGCGGATGCGTACCTGGCCGAGTTGCAAGGCCTGGTCGCCCATTGCCTGCAGGACGATGCCGGTGGCCTTACGCCGTCCGACTTCCCCCTGGCGCACCTGACCCAGCTGCAACTGGATGCGCTGCCGGTGCCGGCCGGCGTCATCGAAGACGTGTACCCGCTGACCCCGATGCAGGAAGGCCTGCTGTTGCATACCTTGCTGGAGCCGGGCACCGGCCTCTATTACATGCAGGATCGCTACCGCATCAACAGTGCCCTGGACCCCGAGCGTTTCGCCCAGGCCTGGCAGGCAGTGATCGCCCGTCATGAAGCCCTGCGCGCGTCGTTCTGCTGGAACGTCGGCGAAGACATGTTGCAAGTGATCCACAAGCCGGGCAGCACGCCGATCGAATACCTGGATTGGAGCAACGACCCGGAAAGCGAACAGGAGCCGCGCCTGCAAGCCTTGCTCAAGGCCGAGCGGGAAGCCGGGTTCGATCTGCTCAACCAGGCGCCGTTCCACCTGCGGCTGATCCGCGTCGGTGCCGAGCGCTACTGGTTCATGATGAGCAACCATCACATCCTCATCGATGCCTGGTGCCGTTCGTTGCTGATGAATGACTTCTTCGAGATTTATAGGGCCCTTGGTGAAGGCCGCGACGCGCAGTTGGCCACGCCGCCGCGCTACCGCGACTACATCGCCTGGCTGCAACGCCAGAACCTCAATGAAGCGCGCCAGTGGTGGCAGCAGAACCTGCAAGGCTTCGAGCGCACCACGCCGATCCCGAGCGACCGGCCATTCATGCGTGACCACGCCGGCCACGGCGGCATGGTGGTGGGCGACTGCTATACCCGCCTCGATGCCCGTGACGGCGCACAACTGCGTGAGCTGGCCCAGGCTCACCAACTGACGGTCAACACCTTCGCCCAGGCGGCATGGGCCTTGGTGCTGCGCCGTCTGAGCGGCGATCGCGACGTGCTGTTCGGCGTCACCGTGGCGGGGCGCCCGGTGGAAATGCCGGAGATGCAGCGCACCGTCGGCCTGTTCATCAACAGCATCGCCCTGCGGGTGAAGCTGCCCGAGGACGATCAACCCTGCAGCGTGCGCCAGTGGTTGAGCAGCCTGCTCGACAGCAACATGCAGTTGCGCGAGTACGAATACCTGCCGCTGGTGACCATTCAGGAGCACAGCGAACTGCCCAAGGGCCAGCCGCTGTTCGACAGCCTGTTCGTGTTCGAAAACGCCCCGGTGGAGGTCTCGGTACTGGACCATGCACAAAGCCTGAATGCCACCTCGGACTCCGGCCGCACCCACACCAACTTCCCGCTGACGGCCGTGTGTTATCCGGGCGATGACCTGGGCTTGCACCTGTCCTATGACCAGCGTTATTTCGACGAAACCACCGTGCAAGGCATGCTCGCTGAGTTCAAGCGCTTGCTGCTGGCGCTGGTGCAGGGCTTCCATGGCGACATGGCCGACCTGCCGCTGATTGGCGAACAAGAGCGCGAATTCCTGGTGGACGGCTGCAATCAGAGTGAGCACGACTACCCGCTGGAGCACAGCTACGTCGCGCTGTTCGAAGGGCAGGTGGCGGCGCATCCGCACCGCATCGCCGCCAGTTGCCTGGACCAGCAGTGGACTTATGACGAACTGAACCGCCGCAGCAACGGCCTGGGCCACGCACTGATCGCAGCGGGTGTCGGCCTGGACCAACCGGTGGCCTTGCTGGGCGAGCGTAACCTCGACCTGCTCGGCATGATCATCGGCAGCTTCAAGGCCGGCGCCGGTTACCTGCCGCTGGACCCAGGCCTGCCGAGTCAGCGCCTGCGCAGCATCATCGACTTGAGCCGCACGCCGTTGCTGGTGTGCACCGAGGCATGCCGCGAGCAGGCCATCGAGCTGCTGGACGGTTTCGACTGCCAGTTGCTGGTGTGGGAAGAAATCCCGGCGCGTGGCGAAAACCCCGGCGTCTACAGCGGCCCGGATAACCTCGCCTACGTGATCTACACCTCCGGCTCTACCGGCCTGCCCAAAGGCGTGATGGTGGAGCAGCGCGGCATGCTCAATAACCAGTTGAGCAAGGTGCCGTACCTGGACCTGAGCCCGGCGGACGTGATCGCGCAGACTGCCTCGCAAAGCTTCGATATTTCCGTGTGGCAGTTCCTCGCTGCGCCGCTGTTTGGCGCCCGCGTGGACATCGTGCCGAACACCCTGGCCCATGATCCCCAGGGCCTGCTGGAACATGTGCAGGCCCAGGGCATCACGGTGCTGGAAAGCGTACCGTCGCTGATCCAGGGCATGTTGGCCCAGGACCGCATCGGCCTGGACGGTCTGCGCTGGATGCTGCCGACCGGTGAAGCCATGCCGCCTGAATTGGCGCACCAGTGGTTGCTGCGTTACCCAGGGATTGGCCTGGTGAACGCTTATGGCCCTGCGGAATGCTCGGATGACGTGGCGTTCTTCCGTGTCGATCTGGCCTCGACCCGTGGTACTTACCTGCCAATTGGCACGCCGACCGACAACAACCGCTTGTACCTGCTCGATGGCGCGCTGGAGTTGGTGCCGCAAGGCGCCGTGGGTGAGTTGTGTGTGGCGGGCACCGGTGTTGGTCGCGGTTATGTCAGCGACCCGTTGCGCACGGCACCGGTGTTTGTGCCGAACCCGTTCGGCGCACCGGGTGAGCGGCTGTATCGCACCGGCGACCTCGCGCGCCGTCGCAGTGACGGTGTGCTGGAATACGTCGGGCGTGTCGACCATCAAGTGAAGATTCGCGGCTACCGCATCGAACTGGGTGAAATCGAAGCGCGCCTGCATGAGCAACCGGAAGTCCGGGATGCGGCGGTGGGCGTGCAGGAAGGTGTCAACGGCAAGCATCTGGTCGGCTATCTGGTGGCGGCGGATGAAGCGCTGAACCCAAGCGAGCGCCTGGACCGCATCAAGCAGCGCCTGCGTGCCGAGTTGCCGGAATACATGGTGCCGCTGCACTGGCTATGGCTCGACCGCCTGCCGCTCAACGCCAACGGCAAACTCGACCGCAAGGCGCTGCCGGCCCTGGAGATCGGCCAGTTGCACAGCCAGGATTACCTGGCGCCGCGTAACGAACTGGAAACCACCTTGGCTGCGATCTGGGCTGAAGTGTTGAAAGTGGAGCGGGTGGGGGTGCAGGACAACTTCTTCGAACTGGGCGGGCACTCGCTGTTGGCCACGCAAATTGCCTCGCGCGTACAGAAGACCTTGCAGCGGGATGTGCCGTTGCGGGCGATGTTCGAGTGCAGCACGGTAGCGGAGTTGGCCGAGTATATCGACGGGTTGGCGGCCAATGAGATCAGTGCCGAGAAGGTGGATCGGTTGAGTGATTTGATGGCGGAGTTGGAGGGGTTGTAAATCTGCCGTTGATCGGGAAAGCCGATGTGTTTCGTCAGACCTGTCAGTTCTCACAGTTGGCGAAGGCATGTTTCTAGCGCTCACTTCAGGAGGAAACCCTGGGCCTTTATCGGGCTCGGGGCACTCCCTCTTCGAACACGGAGTTCTTACCATGGCTAAAAAGATTTCAGCACCTGAAGCGCGATCGGCCATTGTCAAAGCACCACCCAAAAAAGCGGTGAAGCCCAAGGCGGTGGAGGTTGAAAGCCCTTCAATCTCCAGTGAATTGGAGGGTGTCGTCGAACCTTCCCGGATGGTGGTGAGTTACCTGACCGTCGATTCACGCATGGACGACAAACCGATCACCGTTCACTTCAGCACAAAAGAACAGCCTGGGCCGTTATTTGAAGACATCGTGGACGACAGCGAAGAGCCGGGTGCCAGGAACATTGATATTCCACTGGACTACCTGACGAGCGCCATGGGGTTCACGCTGTTGGTGTCCTATATAGGGACGTCACAGGGACAGGCCGCTGCTTCACGGGTCAAGGAAGTCGGGATTTCGTTCTATCCGGCCAGCGAAAGCGAAGAGCTGGCACCTCGGCTACTGCATGAAAAAATCGTCCATAACACGCCTACTTACGACATGCATGACCATACAGGGGATGAAACAGTGCTTGTGCCTGTTACTCCTCTGGCCAAAAAGGGTGACAAGGTTTATTGCACGGCTGTCACTGAGCAGGACGCTATTCCCTATACGTTTTATACCGTGGTGTATGGACATGTGTTAACGGAGGAAGAGGCCGTCGCCGGGCACGTACTCAAATTCTTTATTGCCCGTGGCTGGCTGGCACGCCGCAAGCCTTGGCGCTCTATCACGCTTCAAAGTGCCTGGATCACCAGCGGTTTGCCAGCTGAGCCTCCTGCTGACGTCGACCCGCACCTTGAAACACGATTGCCGGCGAATGCTCTAGAGATCCAACACCGTCGGACCGCAACGTTGATTGTGGCACCCGGACTGGACTTGCCTCCTCCACATTTGCGGCAGTCTGTGAACTACAACGACGGGTGGTGCCTTAATCCCGAGCTCACTAAAGAGGGGGGCGATGTAGACGTTCCCGGTCTGGCTACCTGTGCGGGCGATCGTGTCTGTTTTTTTGTGAGTGGGCCGGGATACGCGAAGAAGCCGCTGGGTTGCGTGGCCATTGAGCACGACGGGGATCCGGCGTCGGTCAAGCTATCGGCCTGTATCGTTGCGTGTTTGTTCAACAAGTCGATGACGCTGATCTACACCCTTGCCTTCAACGAAAGTGAACAGTCATCACCTGCACAGGACATCAGTGTTCCGGTGCCCCAGTTCACACATCCGAATATTGAAGAGGCAACCAATGGCACAGTGGATCTCAACACATTCACAGGACCTGCATTGGCTACAGTGCCTGTATGGGCCTATGCCGAGTGTTCGAATCTTTGTTGGATGTGGATTTCAGGTGAACACGACGACGGCAGTGCCTACCGGTATGACATTTTGCTGGATGAACCCGTGACAGACGATTGGAAGGCTAAAGGAGTGGGGGTGTCTGTTCCAAGGGCTGAACTGCAAAAAATGGCCGATTGCAGCACGTTTGAACTGCACTTCGCGACGAGCTTTTGTGAGGCCAATGGGCTACAAAGCGCCCACGAGTTTCCTGCTCAGGCTTTCAAGATTGAGCAAAAGCCTCTAGATCTTTCTAAGCCTTCGGTGACCGAAGCAGTGGGCGATGACCTGACCGTCTGGAATGGGCGTGACGGTGTCCATGTCGAAGTGGATTACGTCGGAATCAGCTCCCAACACACCGTCACCGTGTGCTGGATGCAGCCAGATGGTAGTTGCTTGCCGTTGGCTGCCCAGCCTGGCAGTGATGCGGGGCCTGTGCGCTTCTTCATGCCACGGGAAGCGGTGATCGAAAGTATCGGTAAAACTGTAAAGATCACTTACACCGTTGCCACTGCGTGCAAGGTGCAGACCTCACCGCCTTTGAATTTGAAGATTAGTAAACCGACACGTGTGCCAACGCCCGTCGTGGAACAGGCTACCCCACGCGCAACTCAATACGGCATTCTAGATCTGGGCACTTTCGCGGGTAATGCGTTAATCACCGTTGAAAAATGGTGGTTTGCGCTAAAGGGGAGCCTTGTCTGGCTGAAATGCACAGGCATTAAAAGGGAGGGGGGCAGTCATACATTCTATGTGATTAACGGTAGGCCACTCACGGATACGGAGGCCAGGGATGGGCTTTCCGAGACACTGAACCGATCAGAGCTTCAGTTGTTAAAGCATGATTCCCCCCTGACCGTCACCTGCATTACGTCGCAAAATTCCAACGAGTTTGGAAATGAAGCCGTCGTTTTTCCGGTGTTGAACCTGATTTTGAAGAGGGCTTTGATTTGCCAGCAGGAACGCTTCGAGTCACTGCCGTTAGGGACTTTTGGCGTAGGAAGTAGTATCCAGACGGATCTGATGAAAATAACCTTTGAGTCTGGATCAGGTTTGGCGGGTATCGTTAATTACGGCAATGATGAGTACTACTCAGGTAAGCACTTTGTCATGTGTGAGAATTCCGATCATCAAATTCCACCACAGTTACATCGGTTTGATTTCAGTCGTGAACTGGAATCTGTCAGGTTCAGTTGGGCATGGAAACAACGACCAGCGACGGTCACCTTTTATGATCGCACCGGTAATGTAGTCCAGGAACAGACCTACTCTGACGATTGGCGAGGCGGATTTTGGGTCGAATTGGTAACGTCGCCTGGCACCGCTGTTGCGTGGATGACAGTTCTTGTACAGGATTACTCGTTTATCGATAACTTCAGCATGTGCTATCGAGAGTAAACCCTATTCGCTAATTCGCCGTTGGCGGATCCCATGATTCGTCGTTCACAGAGAGTGCCCGCTCAGAGCGGGCATTCTCTTGACTAATGCAGGTGTTACCTCGGCCCAAGAATCTTCACCAGCTTCTCCGGCGACGGTGCCCCTTGCTGCTGCTGCAACCCACCCTTGTCGTCCAGATAGAAAATCGCCGGCGTCGCCGACAATTCCAGTTCATCCATCAACTTCATGTTGGCATCCAGCTTGGCCTCGATATCGGCCGGGATCTTGTCCAGCGCCTGCAACTTGCTGCCCTTGCCAGCGGCTTCATGTTCTTCCAGGGCCTTTTGCGGGTCTTTGGCGGCGAACAGCGCGGCGGATTTGCCCGGGCTGTCTTCGCGGATGATGCCGACCATGATGTGGCGCAACTGCACCTTGCCGGCCTTCACCCACGGGCGAGCCTGTTCCCAGAACATGTTGCAGTAGGGGCAGTTGGGGTCGCTGAACAGGTAGACGATGCGCGGCGCTTTCACGTCGCCATCCTGGATCCAGCTGCTTTTTTCCATCTTGGCCCAGACTTCCTTGGCCATCGGCGCGTACACCAGTTTGTCCAGGGGCGCGCTGCTCAGGTCATTGCCCTGGGCGTCGTACAGGTTGCCGGCGATTACACTTTTGCCGTCGGCGGTCAGGTACAGCGCCATGCCCCGGTTCTGGTATTGCGCGGCGTAGCCGGTGAGGCCGCTGGGGGCGTCGAATTTGCCGAGGATCTTGGCCCCCTTGGCCTCGATCTGTTTGATCGGAGCGGGCCACTCTTCGGCCTGGGCCAGGGTGGCCGCGAGCGTCAGCGGCAGCGAGATCAGCAGGTGGCGGAGGCTTGGCATGTCGGTTTCCTTGTTGTGGCGTCGAAGGGTTCCATGGCACGGGCCAGGCTGGCCTGGGACAGTTCGCCCAGGTGGCTGTTGATCAGCCGCCCATCGGCTTGGTAGAAGAGGGTAGTCGGCAACGCCATGGAGCCCACGGCCTGGCCGAGGCGGCCGCTGGCGTCGAACAGCACGTTGTCGAGGGTCAGGCCCTGGGTGGCGAGGAAGGTGCTGACGCTCTGCATGCTTTCGGCCTGGTTGACGAACAGGAAGGTCACGTCGGGGCGTTGGTGTTGCGCGCGCTCCAGCACCGGCATCTCGCGCCGGCACGGCGGGCACCAGGTGGCCCACAGGTTGATCACCAACGGGCCGCCTTTGTAATCGGCCAGTTGCACCACGTCGCCATTGGCATTGCGCAAGGTGATGTCCGGCAGCTGCGAGCCCTTGTCGTAGAGGCTCAGGGACAAACTGGTCAGGCCCCAGAACACCAGGCCGGTCACCACCCCGGCACCCAGCGGCGTGCGCAGGGCTGGACGACGCCAACCGTAGGCCAAGGCCCCGAGTATCAGCACGATCACGCCGGGCCAGGCGAGGAAGCCCCCGTCGCGCAGGTCGACCATCTGCAGCCAGTCGTTGCGGTAATCGCTCCAGTACATCAATACAAAGCTGACACGCGCCGCCAACATGCCCAGCAGGAACAGGCTGAACAGCACCGATTCCGGGTTCTCACCGCCACGCTTGGCCACGCGCCAGCCCACCACGGTGGCCAGGATCAGCGCGCTGATCAGCAGGATGTGATTCAGGGCGATGGCGAAAGTACCGATGGTCAGGGTCAGCATCAGCGCGCGTCTCGGGTTTGCGTCCAGCGTTGCAGGAAGGCGGCAGCATCCATTTCGCCGGTGATGCGTTGGGCGCGACGTTCTTCACCGTCCGGGCCGATCCACACAAAGCTCGGCGGTCCTGGCACTTTGTAGCGGCCGAGCAGCTCGCGGCTGGCGGCGTTGTCGGCGGTGACGTCCAGGCGCAGCAGGCGCACGTCCTTGAGGGCGTCCATCACCTCAGGTTTACCGAAGACCTGTTTTTCCATGATCTTGCAGGACACGCACCAGTCGGCGTAGTAGTCCACCAGCACCCATTGGCCCTGGGCCTTGGCGGCGTCGAGTTGGCTTTGCAGCACGGTCGGGTCGTTGATCGTCATGAAGGCGTCGTGGGCGCTCGGCACAGCCGCCACCGTCGAGCCGCTGTAGACCTTCAACGGTCGCCACAGGTCATCGCTGCCACCGGCCGCACCCACCACCAGCACTGCGCCCCAGAGGCCCAGCACCAGGGAGCCTGCACCAAATACTTTGGCGGCCAGGCCATATTCGCGGGCAAGCGTCCAACCGCAGTAGGCCATGATCAGGGCCAACGCCCCCCACAGGCCGATCCACAGGCTGGCATCGATCACCGGACGGATCATCAGTACCGCGCTGCCGAGGAACAGGAAGCCGAAGATGCCCTTGACCAGGTTCATCCAACTGCCGGACTTGGGCAGGACACCGTTGCCCAGGGTCACGAGCAACAGCAGCGGCACACCGATGCCGATGCCGAGGGTGAACAGCGCAAGGCCGCCAAATACCACGTCGCCGGTTTGGCCGATGTACAGCAGCAGGCCTGCCAGGGGGGCCGTCATGCAAGGGCCCACCACCAGGGCTGAGAGGGCGCCGAGGATGCCGGCCCCCACCATGCTGCCACCGCTTTGCTGGCGGCTGAGGTTGTCCAGGCGATCACGCAGGAATGCCGGCAGTTGCAGTTCGAAGAAGCCGAACATGGGCAGCGCCAGCAACACAAACAGCGTCGCAATGGAGCCGAGCACCCAGGGCTGTTGCAACCATGCCTGCAAATTGGAACCCAGCAAGGCCGCCACGACGCCCAACGCGGCGTACACCAGGGCCATGCACACTACGTAGCTGCCAGCGAGGGCGAAACCGCGTCGCGGGCTGGCACCACTACCCACCACCAGGCCAGCGAGAATCGGCAACATGGGCAATGAGCAAGGCATGAACGCCAGCCCCAAGCCGAGCACGAAAATAGCCAGTAACGCCCAGAACAGATTTTGTTCACTGAGGAACCTGGCGATTTTCTGGTCGTCAGCCGTACCAACAACCGCTGCGGGCTTGGTTGGCCCGCCCAGGTCCACGGTGATCGACTGCGGCGGGTAGCACAGGCCAGCGTCGGCACAGCCTTGCCAGCCCAGCTTGACCTGACCGGTGGCCCCGGCCGGGATCTTCACTTCCAGGCCCTGGCGATACACTTGCTGTTCGCCAAAGAATTCGTCGCTGTGGGCTTCACCTTGGGGCAGCGTCGGTTTTTCGGCCAGGCCGTCGAACTTCATGCGCTGCTGGTACAGGTAATAACCGTCGGCAATCTGCCAATACAGCTGGGTTTCGCCACTTTCCAGGCGTTCGGAGGTAAAGGTGAAGGCTTTGCCCACCGGGAGGAAGTCGGGTTTGGTCTCAAACGGATTGCCCGGCGCTGCCTGGGCGAATCCCGCGAACAACACCAGCAAAAAGGTAAACAGATGCCGCATGGTCAAGCCTTAGTTCGTTGCAAGTCAGCACACAATGTGTGGCGTTGATTAACCGATGATTAACCAAGGCTATTCTAAAGTGTAGGGAAAGTCTGAGCGCGCCTCTTTTCACGGCATAATCGGCGCTTAATCCGTGGCCTCTTTAATCCTCCCATCTTTCATGAAGGGTTCAGCATGCACGTACTGGTCTGTGAAGACGACGAACTGATCGCCAGCGGTATCGTGGCCGGCCTCACCGCCCAGGGCTTTACCGTGGAGCGCGTGGGTACAGCTTCTGCCGCGCGCGCGATGCTCAAGGCGGCCACGTTCGACATCATGGTGCTCGACCTTGGCTTGCCCGACGAAGACGGCCTCAAGCTGCTGCAGCAACAGCGCAGCCAGGGCCTGGAGATTCCGGTGCTGATCCTCACCGCCCGCGACTCGGTGACCAACCGTGTCGACGGCCTGCAAGCCGGTGCCGACGACTACCTGCTCAAACCCTTCGACCTGCGCGAACTCGCTGCGCGCCTGCAAACCCTGCTGCGGCGGGTGGCGGGGCGCAGCGTCAACCTGATCGAGCATGGCCGCCTGGCCTATGACCCAAGCAGCCGCGAGACTTTCCTGGGGGGCGAGCCGGTGGACCTGTCCCGCCGCGAGCAGGCGCTGTTGCAAGCCCTGCTGCACAACAAGGGCCGCGTGCTGTCCAGCGAACAGCTCAAGGACAGCGTCTACGGGTTCAATGACGAGCTGGAAAGCAACGCCTTGAACGTGCACATCCACCACCTGCGCCGCAAATTGGGCAACGGCATCGTCGAAACCGTGCGTGGCCTGGGTTACCGCCTTGGGCCGGCAGATGCGGGTGGAGAGGACGCTTCGTGAAAAGCCTGCGCCTGCGCCTGACGTTCAAGCTGGGCGCTGCCTTTGTATTGATCTGGGCCCTGGCGGCCGCCTGGATGCTCAACGACCTGCGCAACCAGATGATGTTTTCCCTCGACCAGCGCCTGGTGGCGTCGGCGCGCATGGTGGCCGGGCTGACCGAGCAGATGCCGGGCCTGGCCAGCGTGAGTGGCGGCACGCATCTGCGCACCGAGCAATTGAACGTGCCGGGCGGCATGGCCTGCCAGGTCAGCTCCCTGCGCGGCGAAATCCTGGCGCGCAGCCACACCACGCCGGATGAAGGGCTGGAGTCACGCAAAAGCGGTTTTCGCGACCAGATGATCGATGGCGTGGGCTGGCGCAGTTTCACTCTGTCCCGGGGCGACCTGCTGATCACCACCGCCGACCGCCAGGTGGAGCGTGAGGCGCTGAACCTGTCGATCCTGCTCGCGGCCTCGGTGCCGGTGGGCGTGGCGTTGCTCGGTTGCCTGTGCTTGCTGTGGCTGGGTATTGGCCAAAGCCTGTTGCCACTCAACCGCATGCGAGACGCCTTGATGCGCCGCAGTGCCGATTCCCTCGAACCGCTGCAGATCCATCCGTTGCCCAGCGAGCTCAAGCCGCTGCTCGACACCCAGAACCAACTGCTGCAACGCATCGCCAAGACCATCGAGCGCGAGCGCCGCCTTACCGGTGATGCCGCCCATGAGTTGCGCAGCCCGTTGACGGCGATCAAGACCCACCTGCAAGTGGCGCGCATGACCGACGGCGCCGCGCGGGATCAATCCCTGGCCCACGCCGAGGAGGGGGCCGACCGCCTGCACCGCACCCTCGAACAATTGCTGCTGCTGGCGCGGGTGGAAGGCAGCCTGTCGTTCGACGACGGCTTGCAGTCCAGTGCCGAACAAGTGGCACGTCTGGCGATCCAGGACGCCAACGCCGGGGACAACTCGCGCATCGGCCTGATCCTGCCGGAAGGTCTCAGCGACCGGCCGGTGGAAATGCCCGTGGGCCTGGCGGTTGCGGCCCTGCGCAACCTGCTGGACAACGCCTTGCGCCACACGCCAGCCGATACCCGCGTGGAACTCAGTGTGTCCACCGACGCCGAGCACGTGGTGTTCCGCGTGCGTGACCACGGCAAGCAGATCTCTGCCGAAGACCTGCAGTACCTCACCCAGCGTTTCTGGCGTAATGGCAACAGCGAAGGCTGCGGCCTGGGCCTGGCCATCGTGCAAGCGATTGTGCAGCGCTGCTCCTGCTCGCTGAAGTTCGACAGCCAGCCCGATGGCCTGCGGGTCGACCTGGGTATGCCGCTGCGTCGCTGATCAACGTTCTTTCAGGTGCCAATTAGTTACCGCCCGCTTGAGGTTCAACGCTTCAGGATGGCGGTAATTTTTTTGTGCTTGAACGGGCCGAATGAGTCGGCCTGTAGTGAAAAGGACGGCTTTTTATGTTGGTCATCGATACCAGTTTTCCTGCCATCGGCTTCAACGAACGGTGCGGTGAGCCCGTGCAGCAGGTGATTTTGCATTACACCGCGGCGCCCTTTGCGTCATCCCTGCGCACCCTGACCCAGGACGGGGTGAGTGCGCATTACCTGGTGCCCGACCCGGAAGAGCCCAGCTATCGCGCGGCTGGCTATGACGAGTTGCGTGCGTTCCGCCTGGTGGAAGAAAGCCAGCGAGCCTGGCATGCCGGGGTCAGCCACTGGGACGGGCGCGACAACCTCAACAGTCGCTCGATCGGCATCGAGCTGGCCAATCTGGCGCGGGATGACGCGGGCGTCTTCACCTTCCCCGCGTACGCCGAGGAACAGATCGAGGTGCTGACCGCGCTGCTGCGCGACATCGTGAGTCGCTACCCACAGATAGAGCCTGTGGGCATCCTTGGGCATTCGGATGTGGCGTATGGGCGCAAGAGCGATCCAGGGCCGAGGCTGCCGTGGTGGCGTCTGCACGAAGCAGGCATCGGCGCCTGGTTCGATGAGACGACACGGGCAATGTACCAGCGCCGGTTTTGCGTCGGGTTGCCGCCAGAGGTGGAGCTGGAGCGGGCGTTCCAGCGCTATGGGTATGCACCGGCGAAGAATCGGCAAGGCTTTGAACAGCGCACGCGGGCGTTTCAGATGCACTTCCGGCCCCGGGATTATTGCGGGTTTCTGGACGCGGAAACCTGCGCGATTTTGTACGCACTGAATGAAAAATACCGAGGTCTCTGACGTCTGGCTCCTACGGGTCTATGGATTCACACCGTCCAAATGTGGGAGCGGGCTTGCCCGCGAATACGGTGGCCCAGACAACATTTCTGGTGGCTGACACTGCGCCTTCGCGAGCAAGCCCGCTCCCACCTCTGGATCTTCACCCCTCAGTTAAAGATCAGCGGCCACTAAATCCCTCTCGCGCTGATGCGTTTCCAGAACAGGAAATCCGTGCGCATGCCCCTTGGGCCCGATGAGGGATCTTGTAATGTCCGTCGCTATCAGCCATATCGAAGACACCCCGCTTCAAGAAACGCTTTACCAGTTTGACGAGTCCCCGCTGCTGGCCCGCCAGCGCCAGCAGGAGTCCAACGCCCGCAGCTACCCTCGGCGTATCCCCCTGGCGCTCAAGCGCGCCAAGGGCCTCTATGTGGAGGACGTGGAAGGTCGTCGTTTCATCGACTGCCTGGCCGGCGCTGGCACCCTGGCGCTGGGGCATAACCATGCGGTGGTGATCGAGGCCATTCAGCAGGTGTTGAGCGACGAATTGCCGTTGCACACCCTCGACCTGACCACGCCGGTCAAGGATCAATTCGTGCAGGACCTGTTCGGCCTGCTGCCGGCCGAGTTGGCGCGCGAAGCGAAGATCCAGTTCTGCGGCCCCACGGGCACCGATGCGGTGGAAGCTGCGTTGAAACTGGTGCGCACCGCCACCGGTCGCAGCACCGTGCTGTCGTTCCAGGGCGGTTACCATGGCATGAGCCAGGGCGCGTTGAGCCTGATGGGCAGCCTGGGGCCGAAGAAGCCGCTGGGCGCACTGCTCGGCAATGGCGTGCAGTTCCTGCCGTACCCGTACGACTACCGCTGCCCGTTTGGCCTGGGCGGCGCCGAAGGGGTTCGGGTGAACCTGCATTACCTGGAAAACCTGCTGAACGACCCGGAGGCGGGCGTCTTGCTGCCGGCGGCGGTGATTGTCGAGGCGGTGCAGGGCGAGGGCGGCGTGATCCCGGCCGATCTCGACTGGCTGCGTGGCCTGCGGCGCATCACCGAGCAGGCGGGTGTGGCGTTGATCGTCGATGAAATCCAGAGCGGTTTCGGCCGCACCGGCAAGATGTTTGCCTTCGAGCACGCCGGGATCATCCCGGATGTGGTGGTGATGTCCAAGGCCATCGGCGGCAGCCTGCCCCTGGCCGTGGTGGTGTACCGCGACTGGCTCGACACCTGGCTGCCAGGCGCCCATGCCGGCACGTTCCGTGGTAACCAGATGGCGATGGCGGCGGGTTCGGCGGTGATGCGCTATCTCAAGGAGCACGACCTGGCGGGCCATGCCGCCGCCATGGGCGAACGCCTGGGTGAACACCTGCGCATCCTGCAACGGGATTTCCCGCAACTGGGGGATATCCGTGGCCGTGGGCTGATGCTCGGCGTGGAGCTGGTGGACCCGAACGGCAAGCCCGATGTTCAGGGCCATCCACCGGTGCATCGCCAACTGGCACCGCTGGTGCAGCGCGAATGCCTCAAGCGCGGCCTGATCCTGGAGTTGGGCGGGCGCCACGGCAGCGTGGTGCGCTTCCTGCCTCCGCTGGTGATCACCGGCGCCGAGGTCGACCGCGTCGCCGAGATTTTCGGCAGGGCGTTGGCCGCAGCGGTCGCCAGCCTCTAATTTTTTTGCCGTTTGGTACGTTTCTACAGATATCAGCGCTGCGCAGTGTGCGCAGCCAGCCTTTTTGCGATGGAGAACAGCAATGACCTCAGTATTTGACCGCGACGACATCCTGTTTCAGGTAGTGGTCAACCACGAAGAACAGTATTCGATCTGGCCCGACTACAAAGCCGTGCCGGAAGGCTGGCGCACCGTGGGCAAGAGTGGCCTGAAAAAAGAATGCCTGGCCTACATCGAAGAAGTCTGGACCGACATGCGCCCGTTGAGCCTGCGCCAGAAGATGGACAGCGCCGCCCTCGCCTAAACACCACCCATCCCATGTGGGAGCTGGCTTGCCTGCGATAGCGGTGTGTCTGGGCCAAATCTACTGGCTGGCCCACCGCTATCGCAGGCAAGCCAGCTCCCACATTAAGGTTGCGTTGCCTTTTAGGTGTTCTTCTCTTTTTCCAGCCCGCCAGAAGCCCCCGTCACCACCTGCACGCTCAAGCGCGGCGTCGCCAGGTCCAACCCCGCTTCATCCAGATGCCGCTTCAACGACAAGTTGAACGCCCGCGACACTTCCCACTGCTTGATCGGCGCCGTCTTGAACCGGGCGCGCAGGATCGCGCTGCCCGACTCGAAACTCTCCACGCCCTGGATCTCCAGCGGCGACCAGATATTGCGGCGTTGCAGCGGGTCGTTGCGCATTTTCTGGCCGACGTCGCGCATCAGCTTGATGGCGTCGTCGATTTCCATGTTGTACGGGATCGCCACCCGGAAGATCGCGTAGCCGAACTCCCGCGAGTAGTTCTTGATGCTCTTGATCTCGCTGAACGGGATGGTGTGCACGATGCCGTCGATGTCCCGCAGGCGTACAGTGCGGATGGTCAGGCCTTCAACCGTGCCGAGGTGACCGCCGACATCCACGTAGTCATCGATGGCCAGGGAGTCTTCGATGATGATGAACAAGCCGGTGATCAAGTCTGCCACCAGCGATTGCGCACCAAAACCGATGGCCAGGCCGATCACACCGGCACCGGCCAGCAGCGGCGTGACGTTCATGCCCATGTTCGCCAGGGCGACGATGGCGGCGATGATGAAGATGGTCACGAACAGCACGTTACGGATCAACGGCATCATCGTTTGCGCGCGCGCGTTGGCCAGGCCTTTGCGCGAGCGGGTGAGGGCATGGTGGATGGCGGTGTCGCTGAGGATCCAGATCAGCCAGGCGAACAGCAAGGTCCCGGCCAGGCCGAACAGCTTGACGCTGACTTCATGGCCATCGCCTTCGGTAAAGCGGATCAGTGACAGGCCCCACACCCGCAGGCCCAGTTCGATAAACACCAGCCACACCATCAGGTGCGCCAGGGTGTAGACAAAGCTTTTAAGGCGTTCGGAGTACAGCGCATGGCGCTTGTGGCCGCGTTGCGGCTTGAGGGCGTGGCGGCGTACCAGGCCGTTGATCACCATGCACAGCACCAGCAACACCGTGCATAACAGCGACTGACGCAGGGCGGTGCTGGTGTCGCCGGCCGACACGAAGGTGGCGAACAGCGAGATGCCCACCAGCAGCAGGGCCGGGATGTACCAGAACGAGCCGATGATCTCGATGGTGTCGCTGAGGGCGCGGCGGGTCAGGCGACGCGACAGCGGCTGGTTGCGGATCAGGTGGGCGATGGGGCGGCGGAAACGCAGGATGAACACGCCGGTAGACAGCGCTGCCATCACATTGGCCACCGTCGCGGCCGTGTGGGACAAGTGCTGGCCCAGGGCCTGGACCAGTCGCGGGTCGCTCAGGGCTTCACCAAAGGCGGCAAAGCTGCCGATCCACCACAGCGGGCGGAAGGCCTGGTGACGCAGGATGTACAGCGCGCGATGGCGGTGCGGGCCGTCGAGCAGGGAAAACGCGATCACACAGATGGCCGAGAAGCAGGTGCCCACCACCAGCGCGTAGGCCAATACCATCGCCAGGGACTTGCCCAGGGAAGAGGGCAGGGCGTAACTCAGGTACACCGTGATCACCAGGGCGATCAGCCACGGCCCCAGTTTGCGCAGGGCGAAACGCACCATGTCCCAGGTGCGCGGGTGCTGCGGCAGTTCTTCGGGCAGGCCGAAGCGCTCGCGCACCCGGTGGCTGAGCCAGATCAGCGCGGCGGCCAGCAAGCTCCATACGGCCAGGATCAGGGCAAAACCGAAAATGATCGGCAACCATTCGCTCGCCGGCAACATCAGGGCGTCAAGTTCGTCCTTGGCCTGGTCGATTTCATTGGACCAGCGCCCCAGCGGGCTGTCGGCCCCGGAAAACTGCGCTTCGAGGTTGGCCAGGGTGCCGCCGATCAAACCCAGCACACCTTCTTCGGTGGCCGGTTGGGCTTTTTTCGTGGTTTCACGGAGTTTTTTCAGGTCGCTCAGCAGCTGGGTGCGCTGTTGGTCGTTTTCCAGGGTCTTGATCACTTCGTCCAGCGACTGCCCCAGCGGCACATCCGCCTGGGGTTGGGACTTGGTGGCGTTACCCAGCAGACCGGGCAGGCTCACGGCCTGGGCAGGCGCGAGCGGCAGCAACATGAGCAGGGCGATCAGCAGGGTGCAGGGCAGGGCGAACAGACGGGAGAACACTAGGCGGTCAACCTTGGAAACGACGGGTTGATCGAGTGTACGAGGCCGCTATGCCAGATGCGAGTGCATTTGTCATTCCGCCAGTTTGGCGAGGATCTTGTAGACCACGGTGCCCAGGATCAGCAGCATGCCGATCCACATGCCAAACACGCCCAGGGGCTTGTCGCGAAAGTTGAAGCCCGTCGCCAGCAGGATCATGCCGATCAGGATCGGGATAAGCATGGCGTGGAACGAGGACATGGAGATCATGGGACGACGGCCTTGTCGGAGTGGGAATACTGACAAGTCTAGGTCGGATTACAGAAAGTGCAGGTGATGTAGATCAGGTGTACACAACACTAAATGTGGGAGCGGGCTTGCTCGCGAATGCAGGGTATCAGTCAATATAAGTGTGACTGATCCACCGCTTTCGCGAGCAAGCCCGCTCCCACATTTTTTGACCGTGTCAGCCCAAATTATTAGGGCAAATCACGACTGGCGTAAAACGCCCCCAACACCTTCACCAGATGCGCCAAATCATGGCTGCCGCACAACTCACGAATGGAATGCATGGCAAACGTCGGCAAGCCGATGTCCACGGTGCGCACACCCAAATGGCTGGCGGTGATCGGGCCGATGGTGGAGCCGCAACCCATGTCGCTGCGCACCACGAAGCTCTGCACCGGCACTTCCTGGGCCATGCACAGGTGGCGGAAGAAGCCTGCGGTTTCGCTGTTGGTGGCGTAGCGCTGGTTGCTGTTGACCTTGATCACCGGGCCGGCATTGAGCTTGGGGCCGTGGTTGGCGTCGTGCTTCTCGGCGTAGTTGGGGTGCACGCCGTGGGCGTTGTCCGCCGACACCAACAGTGATTTCTGGATGGTGCGTACGAACTCATCACCTTCGGGCAGCAGGCGGCGCAGGGTCTGTTCCAGCATCGGGCCGTCGGCACCGCAGGCCGAGCAGGAGCCGACTTCTTCGTGGTCGTTGCACACCAGCACGCAGGTTTCATCGCTGTCGCTGGTGAGCAAGGCCTGCAGGCCGGCGTAGCACGACAGCAGGTTGTCCAGGCGTGCGCCGGCGATGAAGTCGCCATTGAGGCCGATCACTGCGGCGCTCTGGGTGTCGTAGAAGCTCAGCTCGTAGTCGAGCACCACGTCGGCGTTCAGGCCGTGTTCGCGTGCTAGCTGCTCGGTGAGCACGGCGCGGAAGTCCACGCGCTCGTCACCGGCAAATTGCGCGAGGATCGGCGGCAGCTCGGTCTGGGCATTGATCGCCCAGCCCTGGTTGGCTTCACGGTTCAGGTGGATGGCCAGGTTGGGGATGATGGCGATGGGCAGCTTGAAGTCGATCAGCTGGCTTTCGACCTTGCCGTCACGGCGGAAGGTGACGCGGCCGGCCAGGGACAGGTCGCGATCGAACCACGGCGCCAGCAGCGCGCCGCCGTAGACTTCCACGCCCAACTGCCAGAAGCCCTGGCGTTGCAACTCGGGCTGGGGCTTGACCCGCAGGCACGGGCTGTCGGTGTGGGCGCCGACCAGGCGAATCCCGCCCAACAGCGGCGAGTGGCGGCCCAGCTTGAAGGCAATGATCGAGGAATCGTTACGGGTGACGTAATAGCGACCGTTGGCCTCGGTGGCCCAGGTTTCGCGCTCGTCGAGCCGCTGGTAACCCGCCGCTTCCAGGCGCTGGGCCAGGGCAGCAGTGGCATGAAAAGGAGTAGGGGAGGCCTTGAGGAAGTCGATCAGGCCTTGATTCAACGCTTCGCGCATAAATAGCTCCAGACAGCAGTGCGCGGAGTTTACCGTATTGGCTCTACATTTGAAGTGAAGCTACCTTCTTGAGCACAACACAAAACCACTGTGGGAGCTGGCTTGCCTGCGATAGCGGTGTGTCAGTTCCACATTTTTTGCAGAAAGACCGCTATCGCAGGCAAGCCAGCTCCCACATTGAATGCGTTTGCAGCTTTAGAAGGGAGCAGGGCACTCGAAGCGCAGGCGTTCGCCACTCTGAGGATGGGTGAAGCTCAGCATGCTTGCATGCAGGCACAGGCGCGGCCAGGCGGCCAGGGCTTGTTCGTGGGCATAAAGGCCATCACCCAGCAGCGGGTGGCCGATGGACAACATGTGCACGCGCAGTTGGTGCGAACGCCCGGTGATCGGCGTCAGTTCCACGCGGCACCAGTCGCCGCAACGTTCCAGCACCTTCCAGAAGGTCAGCGCATGTTTGCCGAACTCATGGTCCACCACGTGGCGTGGCTTGGTCGGCGGGTCGTAGCGCAGGGGCAGGTCGATGCTGCCGCTGTCCAGCGCCGGTTGGCCCCAGGCCAGGGCGGTGTAGGCCTTTTCGGTTTCGCGGTCATGAAACTGGCGGGACAGTTCGCGGTGGGTATCGGCGTCCCGGGCCAGCAGGATGATCCCCGAGGTTTCCCAGTCCAGGCGATGCACGATGCGGGCTTCGGGGTAGCCGTTTTCCTGCAGGCGGGTGATCAGGCAATCCTTGTTGTCATCGGCGCGACCGGGCACCGAGAGCAGCAGGGTGGGCTTGTTCACCACCAGGACGGCGTCGTCCTGGTGAAGGATGTGGATATTGGACAACGGCATCAAACAGCCTCGTAACAAACGCCAACGGCGGCACGGTCACCGGTTCCCTTGCGGGATCCTGTGACCGTGCCGCCGTGGCGGCCGCCTGTTCGATCAACGATCAGGCAGGGTGATATTGAGTTCCAGAATCGAGCAGCTGCCGTCGTTTTCCAGGGCGACATGCACGTCGTCGTTCCCGATATTGACGTACTTGCGGATCACCTCGACCAGTTCCTTCTGCAAGGCTGGCAAGTAGTCCGGCGTGCTGCGTTGGCCGCGTTCGTGCGCCACGATGATCTGTAGACGCTCTTTCGCGACCGACGCGGTCGTTGGCTTTTTGTTGGCGCGAAAGAAGTCGAGAAATTTCATTGTTTAGTTGCCTCCAAAGATACGCTCGAAGAATCCCTTCTTCTTGACATCGAGGAAGCGATGTTCCACGGACTTGCCCAGCAGGCGGTCGACGGCATCGCTGTACGCCTGGCCGGCGTCGCTCTGGTCGTCGAGGATGACCGGAACACCTTGGTTGGAGGCTTTGAGTACGGCCTGGGATTCAGGGATCACGCCCAGCAGGGTGACGGCGAGGATTTCCTTCACGTCTTCAACGCCGAGCATTTCGCCGTTGCTGACGCGCTCAGGGTTGTAGCGGGTGAGCAGCAAGTGCTCCTTGATCGGGTCTTCGCCTTTTTCGGCGCGCTGGGACTTGCTGGCCAGCAGGCCCAGCATGCGGTCCGAGTCACGTACCGAGGAGACTTCCGGGTTGGTCACCACGATGGCTTCGTCAGCGAAGTACATCGCCAGGTGCGCACCGGTTTCGATACCGGCCGGCGAGTCGCAGACCACGTATTCGAAGGTTTCCTTGAGCTCGGCCAGGACTTTGCCTACGCCTTCTTTGGTCAGCGCGTCCTTGTCACGGGTCTGGCTGGCGGCCAGCACGTACAGGTTCTCAAGGCGCTTGTCCTTGATCAGGGCCTGTTGCAGGTTGGCTTCGCCGTTCACCACGTTGACGAAGTCGTACACCACGCGGCGTTCGCAGCCCATGATCAGGTCGAGGTTACGCAAACCGACGTCGAAGTCGACGATGACTGTCTTGTGGCCGCGCAGTGCGAGGCCGGTACCGATAGCGGCGCTGGTGGTGGTCTTACCCACACCACCCTTGCCGGATGTAACCACGAGAATCTTGGCCAAGGTGTTTCACCCCTAAGGAAAAAGGACTTTTCGGTCCCTGAAAAACATCTCTTGGAACTCGCTGCAGGCGGACAGCCTTGTAGGAAAAATAATTCCTACACAAGTAATGCCGGTTTCGCTGTGCTATCAGAGTCTAGAGATGCTTGGAAAATGCGGCAGTATCCGTTAAAGACGGATGATGTTCAACACATCGCCCGACAGGTTGACCTGCACCGAAGCCCCCCACAGCGGATCACGGCGCAAATCTTCTGAAACCTTGTACTGGCCTGCGATGGACACTAGCTCAGCGGTCAACTGCTGGCAAAAAATACGGGCCTTGGTATCACCCTTGATGCCGGCGAGGGCGCGTCCGCGCATCGGGCCGTATACATGGATGTTGCCATCGGCGAGAAGTTCCGCCCCTGGGCTGACCGAGGAAATCACCACCAGGTCGCCGCCTTGGGCGTAAATCTGCTGCCCGCCGCGTACGGGCGAGGTGATGATCTTTGTAGGCTTGATCGCAGGCTCGGGTGGTTTTTCCGGTTTTTTCTTCTCTTCACCGACCAATGGTTCCAGCGGACGCTCGCGCGCACCGGACGGTGGCAATACTGGCAGTTCAATGGCGATGGCGGCGGCAATGTCTTCGATACGGCTGGCACGGATCGCCAGGGTACGCAGGCCATGGGAGCGGCACACACGCATCAGGCCGGGCAGGTCGATGGCGCCCTGGCCGGCTGGCAGTTTGTCCAGGGCCAGCACCAACGGGGCATTGTTGAAGAAGTTCGGCGCCAGGGCGACCTTGGCGGCCAGTTGGCGGTCCAGGGCATCGAGGTCGTTGCGGGCCAGTTCCAGCACGGTAATGGCGAGCATGCTGCCTTTTAACTGGAACACGGGATCTTGGTCTAGCGGTTCGGTTTGGCTCATGGTCGGCAAAAGCGGCTTGTCACGAAAAGTGTCGAGACTTATAACGAGAACATCCACGGGCCGCAAGCCGGGTCGAACCGTTGTAGAATGCGCGGCCCTTGTCTTTACCGGAATCTGTAATGGATCGCCCGCGTTTTCGAGCTGTATTTTTTCACCCGCGTTTTTGGCTGTTATGGCTGGGACTCGGCCTGTTGTGGCTGATCACTCAATTGCCCTACCGCGCCTTGTTGACCATTGGTCGCCTGCTGGGCGCCGGCATGTACCGTGTGGCCGGCGAACGCCGCCGCATCGCTGCGCGCAACCTGGAGCTGTGCTTCCCGGAAATGTCCGCCAAAGCACGCAAGCAACTGCTCAAGGAAAATTTCGCCTCCACCGGCATCGCCTTCTTTGAAATGGCCATGAGCTGGTGGTGGTCACGCCAGCGGCTGGCACGCCTGGCCCATGTCGAAGGGCTTGAGCACCTCAAACAGGCGCAGCTGGACGGCAAGGGCGTGATCCTCATGGCCCTGCATTTCACCACCCTGGAAATCGGCGCGGCCCTGCTCGGGCAAAAGCACACCATTGATGGTATGTACCGCGAACACGGCAATGCGTTGTTCGACTTCGTGCAGCGCCGTGGCCGTGAACGCCACAACCTCGACTCCCTGGCCGTCGAGCGCGAAGATGTGCGCGGCATGCTCAAGCTGCTGCGTGCCGGCCGTGCGATCTGGTACGCGCCGGACCAGGACTACGGCGCCAAGCAAAGCATCTTCGTGCCCCTGTTCGGCATCCAGGCAGCCACCGTGACCGCCACCAGCAAGTTTGCCAAGCTGGGCAAGGCGCTGGTGGTGCCGTTCACCCAGGAGCGCCTGGCCGATGGCAGCGGCTATCGCCTGGTGATTCACCCGCCGCTGGAAGACTTCCCTGGCGAATCCGATGAAATCGACTGCCTGCGGATCAACCAATGGGTCGAAGCCTCGGTACGTGAATGCCCCGAGCAATACCTGTGGACGCACCGGCGCTTCAAGAGCCGGCCACCGGGTGAGCCCAAGCTGTATGAGAAACGCCGTCGATAAAGTTATTGCAATTGTAAGGACCAGGACTGCTGCGCAGTCGAACGGGAGCAAGCTCCCTCGCCACACATAACGACCCTTCCCCACATGGAGTGACGCGATGCGCCCAGCTGAACCGGTAACAGGCTTGATTCTTTCCGGTGGCGGGGCGCGGGCGGCGTATCAGGTGGGGGTGTTGGCGGCGATTGCCGAGTTGCTGCCGCCGGGGGCCCCCAACCCTTTTCCGGTGATCGTCGGTACTTCGGCCGGTGCGATCAATGCGGTGAGCCTGGCCAGCGGCGCCATGGACTTCACCGCCGCCATCGGGCGCCTCACGGCGTTCTGGCAAGGCTTTCGCAGCCACCTGGTGTTGCGCAGCGACTGGCCCGGGGTGATCCGCCAGGCGGGTCGCTTTTTTATCCATAGCCTGCTGGGCTTTGGCGCACAGGTGCCCGTGGCGTTGCTCAACAGCACGCCGCTGCGCGATCTGCTCAACGACAAACTGCACCTGCACGGCATCGATGAAGCCATCCGCAATAAGCACCTGCACGCGGTGGCGGTCACGGCGTTCGGCTATGAGTCCGGCCAGGCGGTGACCTTCTACCAGGGCGGCGGCACCATTGACGCCTGGCTGCGTCATCGACGCATCGGCGTACCCACCCAACTGACGGTTGAACACCTGCTGGCCAGCTCGGCGATCCCCTTGCTGTTCGCCCCGGTGAAACTCGACCAGGAGTATTTCGGTGACGGCGCCGTGCGCCAATCGGCGCCGATCAGCCCTGCCTTGCACCTGGGGGCCAGCCGCGTGCTGGTGGTGGGTGTCAGTGGCAACCCGCGTGGCAACGAGCCGGCCACACAACGCACTTTCACCGGCCAGGAGCCGACCCTGGCGCAGATCGGCGGGCACATGCTCAACAGCACGTTCATTGACAGCCTGGAAAGCGATATTGAATTGCTGGAGCGCTTGAACCAGTTCAGCCATGCCGCGCCCGGGTTGGCGGCGGTGGACGTGCTGGTGATTGCGCCGAGCCAGCCGATCGACGAAATCGCGGCACGGCATCGGCAGGAATTGCCGGCGGCACTGCGCCTGTTCCTGCGCGGGCCGGGGGCGACCAAGACGAGCGGGGCGGGGGTGTTGAGCTACCTGCTGTTCGAGGCGGGGTATTGCAGCGAGTTGATCGAGTTGGGGCGACGCGATGCGTTGGCCAAGCGCGAGGAAATTACTCGGTTTCTGGGACTACCCCCAATCTAAATGTGGGAGCGGGCTTGCTCGCGAATGCGGTGTGCCAGTCGACTAATGTGCTGACTGATCCACCGCATTCGCGAGCAAGCCCGCTCCCACAGGGGGGATGCGGTTTTCAGTTAGAAATGGTATTTGACCAGCAGGCTTGCCGTGTCCTGGTTGGTTTCGAACGCACCGGTATCCTGGATCCCGTACTTGTTCTTCCAGTAGTCATACTCGATACCCACGTACAACTGTTTGTCGCCCCAGTGCAGCGCCTTGCCCAAGTCATATTTGATCTGTGGGTTGAAGTGCAGGTTGGCGTGGTAAGTGCCACGGGCGTTCTTGTCGTTGTCCACGACCCAGTCCATGAAGCCGTCGATCAGCACGTTGGAGTTGCCCACGGGAATGGTGTACGACCACACCGGCGTGATCTGCCACACGCCGTCACCCGGGCGATTGCCTTCGGTCTGGCGCTGGTAGAAGTTCAGCTGGAAGTAGTCGAAACCCGGGATGTTCAAGTCAAAGCCAGGGCCGAGCAGGTAGGACTCGTTGTCGCCTTCGCCGAACTCGTAAGTGAAGGCCAGCAGCACGTCCTTGATCGGGCCGAACGACAGGTCCTTATCGAAGATCTTGCCGAACGACAGGCGTGGGCTGAACTCGCCGTAGTAAGTACTGGGGCCGACGTTGCCGTCTTCCTTGCCGTTGTAGAAGATGCGGTCGACGAACAGGAAGTTGTCGCCGTACTTCCATGCGTCGGCATGTTCGAACGTAACGGTCTGCTGGATCTGCGGGTTGACGGTGAAGTTCTTGCCCCACAGGTAAGTCAGGCTGTTGTTCTGCCACTGCAACAAGTCACCGGCCACGGCTTGGCCACCGGCCAGCAGGGATCCCGCCAGCATCAGGCCTTTGAACATAGGTTTCATTCGGTTGCTCCCGAGTTAAAGTTTTATGGTTTTTCTTCTACGCAGGCGCTCTGATGTGGCGCCTTTTGGTTCGCTGCAAAAATCGTCTGTTTGGTCAGCTTTAGTGCTTTTAGCAAGACCTGCGCCAAGGTATTTAAAAAGCCAAAAAATCCCCGTCGGCTGCATGAGATGCAGTCGATCCGGAGGACTTTTTGCGTAGGTTGGCCGCAGACAACAGGCCGGGATAAGTTGGCCTTGCAGTCAGCTTTTACATCTGCTGTTTTTTTTTGAGTCGATTCGAGCGGGCGCGGAGAATACTGGCTCCCAGGCCTGGGCTCAAGTGCGCTGTAACAGAGCGCGTGGGGCGAGAATGGGGCGCGGCTTGTGGCCGGCCCCAGGTGGAGGATGTGCATGCGTGTGTTCCCGTTTCGTTATTGTTTTTGTGCGAACGAAGGAATCAATGCGTGTGGGCAACGGCAGGTCGTTCAGAACCACCGAGAATGTTGAACAGGATATTCAGCGACAACGCGCTGAGCGTGGCCATGGCGATACCACTGTGGGTAATCGGGCTCATCCACAGCGGCAGCTGTGCGAAGAATTCCGGGCGTACCACGGGGATCAGGCCCATGCCGATGCTCACCGCCACCAGCAACTGGTTGCGGCGGTCGGCGATGTCGGCTTCTTGCAGGATCTTGATCCCGGTGGCCGCTACCATGCCGAACATGGCAATCGCCGCGCCGCCCAGCACCGCCGGTGGAATCGACGCGACCAGGTAGGCCGCCTTGGGCAGCAGGCTCAGCACAATAAGGAACACCCCGGCCATGATCGTCACCGAGCGGCAACGCACGCCGGTCATCTGCACCAGGCCGATGTTCTGGGCGAACGAGGAGTGGGTGAAGGTGTTGAAGAAACCGGCGAAGAACGACGCACCGGCATCACACAGCAGGCCACGGCGCAGCATCTTCGGCGTCACGTCCTGGCCGGTGATCTTGCCCAGTGCCAGGAACATCCCGGTGGACTCGACAAAGATGATTACTACCACCAGGCACATCGACAGGATGGGGGCCAGCTCGAACTTGGGCATGCCGAAGTGCAGCGGCGTTACCACTTGCACCCAGGGCGCCATCGCCAGGCCACTGAGGTCGACCATGCCGAGCGCACCGCACAGGGCGTAGCCCAGGCCCATGCCGATCAGCACCGAGATATTCACCCAGAAGCCGCGCATGAAACGGTTGATCAATAGGATGGTGGCCAGTACCAGTGCGGCAATGGCCAGGTAGATCGGCGAGCCGAAGGTGGCGGCCGCGCTGCCGCCACCCGCCCAGTTCACGGCCACTGGAAACAACGACAGGCCGATGGCGGTAATCACCGTACCGGTCACCAACGGTGGAAAGAAGCGCACCACCTTGGACATGAACGGTGCGATCAACATGCCGAAGAACCCGGCGGCGATGGTCGCGCCGAAGATCCCCTGCAGACCGATGCCGGGCATGCCGGCCATGGCGACCATGCTGCCGACGGCGGCGAAACTGGCGCCCATCATCACCGGCATGCGAATGCCCACCGGGCCGATACCGAACGACTGCACCATGGTGGCGATGCCGGCCACGAGCAGGTCGGCGTTGATCAGGAAAGCGATTTCTTCACGGCCGAGGCCTGCGGCCTGGCCAATAATCAGGGGCACGGCGACGGCGCCGCCGTACATCAGCAAGACGTGTTGCAGGCCTACCAGAATCAGTTGCAAGAGGGGCAGCCGCACCATGGCGGGCGCGGCAGGAATCTGCGGTTCGGCTAACTCGGTCATGCAACACCTCGAATCTTTTTTATTGTTGTGTTGTTTGGCAACCGCTGCGCGGTTGATCGCTGGCAAGCCAGCTCCTACAGGTTTGCGAATCCCCTGTAGGAGCCGGCTTGCCGGCGATAGCGGCCGTCAAGCCACCGAAAATCTAATTGGTACGCGCCCCCTGGTTGATCCAGGTGCCAATCAAATCCCGCTCCTGCTGGGTCATCTGGGTGATGTTGCCCAGCGGCATGATCTGGCTGGCCACGGCCTGCGCTTGGATGCGCGCCGCCTGCTGCTGGATCTGCGCCGGGGTGTCGAACATCACCCCGGCCGGCGCGGTGCTGAACAGCGGGCTGGTCGGCTTGGCCGAGTGGCACACGGCGCAGCGTTCCTGGATCACACCGTGCACCTTGTCGAAATCAATCGTGGCCTGGGCTGGGGCAGCGGGGGCTGCCGCCGGTTCGGCAGGTGCGGCGGGTTTCAAGCCACCCCCCAACGCTGTTTCCGGCAACGGTTGGTACTCGATGGCGGCAGGCGCCTTGGCCACATCCGGTGCGGTCGACACCGGTTTCGGGCCGGTCACGTAGGCCAGGCAAATCATCGCCAACGCGCCGACGGGCAGCGTCCACGCATATTTCTGGCTGTCATGACGGGTGTTGAAGTAGTGACGCACCAACACCGCTGCCACGGCGATACCGGCCAGGATCAGCCAGTTGTATTGGCTGCCGTAGGTGCTCGGGAAGTGGTTGCTGATCATGATGAACAGCACCGGCAGGGTGAAGTAGTTGTTGTGACGTGAACGCAGCAAGCCCTTGGCCGGCAGCGCCGGGTCCGGTGTGCGGTTTTCGGCGATCGCCGCCACCAATGCGCGTTGCGCCGGCATGATGATGCGGAACACGTTGCCCACCATGATGGTGCCGATCACCGCACCCACGTGCAGGTAGGCGCCACGGCCGCTGAACACCTTGCTGAAGCCATAGGCCGCCGCAATCAACAGCACGAACAGGATGAAGCCGAGCAGGGCAGGGCGTTTGCCCAGGGCCGAGTCGCACAGGAAGGAGTAGATGAACCAGCCGGCGAACAGCGAGCCGATGCCCAGCAATACGCCTTCAGGCCCACTGAGGCTGCTGCCCGGGGCCAGCAGGTACAGGGTGGGGTTGGAGTAGAACACCACGCACAGCAGCGCGATCCCCGACATCCAGGTGAAATAGGCTTCCCATTTGAACCAGTGCAGGTTGTCCGGCATGGTTGGCGGGGCCAGTTTGTATTTTTCCAGGTGGTAGATACCGCCACCGTGGATTGCCCACAAGTCACCGGCCAGGCCGTCCTTGGGGTTGACGCGATTGAGGTTGTTTTCCAGCCAGACGAAGTAGAAAGAAGCGCCGATCCACGCGACGCCAGTGATCATGTGAACCCAGCGCACGCTCAGGTTCAGCCATTCCAACAGATGTGCTTCCACAGTCTTTACCTCTCGCCTGTCACCCTTGTTGTCGGGTGATCAGACCTTCTCTTATTGGTGGGGGGCGAGGATCAACCGCTCATCCTCTTTGAAAAAATGCTCATCGCAGTTATTGCCTGTGCCACTGCGATCAACCACCAGGAAGTCATCCCGCTTTTCGATCGTCAGCACCGGGTGGTGCCAGACGCCGCGATGGTAATTAATGCCCTGCCTGCCGTTGGTAACGAAGGCGCGGACCAAGCCTGATACAGGTTCATCGCCAAGTGGCGCGACCACGATCAGAAAGGGGTTGCCGAGCAGCGGAATGAAAGCCTGGCTGCCCAGCGGGTGTCGTTCCAGCATGCACACGGTCAGCGGCATGTCCTGCGCGTCTGCGCGGAAGATGCTGATGATCGCGTTGTCCTCAGGCTTGGCGGTTTCCACCGTGGCCAGTTTATGGAAGCGCATGGTCGACCCGTTGTTGATCATGAAGTGATCGCTGCCATCGGTTTCGATAACGTCTCCGAAAGGGGCGAAGGCTTCTTTGGTCAGGGGTTCGATCACGAGTGTGCGCATGGCTGTCTTCTTATCCGAATTTTGTGTTGTTTGATCTGACGCCTTCGCGAGCAAGCCCGCTCCCACAGGGGAATGCATTTCAAATGTGGGAGCGGGCTTGCTCGCGAATGGCATCACCGCTTACTTCGCTACCTTGCCCAAAACGCGCAGGCGGCTCACACCCCCATCCGGGAACACGTTCAGGCGGATGTGGGTGATGGGCCCCAGCGCCTTGATCTGCTCGACGAAGGTGTGTTCAGCGTGCATTTCCAGTTTCTGCGCCGGCAGCAGTTCGCGCCAGAACAGCGATTGGGTTTCGATCTGGCTGTCGGTGCCGCCCTTCACGAAGGCGCCCTGGATCGAGCAGGTGTCCGGGTAGTTGCCCTTGAAGTGCAGGGTGTCGACGATGATTTTCTCGATCTCACCCGGGTGGCCCAGGGCGACGATCACCCAGTCATTGCCCGGCGTGCGACGACGTGCGGTTTCCCAGCCATCGCCCATGTTGATGCCACGGCCCGGGTTGAGGATGTTGCTCATGCGGCCGAAGTGTTCGTCGGAGCAGGCCAGGGCACGGCCGCCGTTCAAGGCGGCGGCCAGGTCGACCTGTTCGTTGTCGCCCACCGAAGACCAATCGCGGAACGGCACGCCGTACACACGCAGACGGGCCACGCCGCCATCCGGGTAGATGTTGAAACGCAGGTGGCTGAACGCCTGGTCGTTGTTGATCTCGTGGAAGTGATGGCTGTTGCCTTGCAACTCGACGGCCGACAGTACTTCTACCCACTGGGTGTTTTCATCAGGGTCGCCCGAGGCAAGGAAGCAGGCTTCCAGGGAGGCCGACGGCGGGAAGTTGCCGGTGAAGAATGAAGTGTCGATGTCCACGCCTTTGATCGAGCCCGGTACGCCCAGGCGGATCACGGCGCTGTCGTAGCCTTCGAAGCGCTTGCGGCGCGATTCCCAGCCGTCCATCCACTTGCCGTTGTCATCGAAAACGCCCTCCTTCCACACGGCCGGGGTCGGCTGGAACAGGCGGTTGGCGTCGGCGAACCAGTCATCGGTCACGGAGAGGATCTTGGTGCCCAGGCGGGCGTCGGCCAGGTTGACGAACTTCTCGAAAGGTACGGGTTGCGCTTTCATTCTTCTTGTCTGCCTTAAATAGAGTGGCTTGGGATGCTCACCAGGCCCTGGGTGCTCATGAACACTCGGGCGAGGGTTGCTTAAAGAGTCAGTAAACGGAACAACGCGATCTTGTTGATCTCGGCCAGTGCGCATTTGAACTCGGTGTCGACCGAGTGGTGGATGCGCGTTTCGAACGCGGCAAGGATCTGATGCCGGTTGCTGCCTTTTACCGCCATGATGAAGGGAAACTTGAACTTGGCCTTGTAGGCATCGTTCAGCTCGGTGAAGCGAGAAAACTCTTCGGCCGTGCATTGGTGAATCCCCGCGCCAGCCTGTTCATCGGTGCTGGCTTGGGTCAGTTGGCCCTGGACGGCGGCTTTGCCGGCCAGGTCCGGGTGAGCGTTGATCAGGGCCAGCTGACTGGTGTGATCGGCGCTCAACAGGATGTCGCTCATGCGTTGGTGCAGGGTTTCGATTTCGTCAATCGAAGGGTCCTGGCCCAGGTCGAAGGCCTTTTCGGCCACCCATGGCGAGTGTTCGTAGATGTCGGCGAAGGCCTGGACGAATGCGTCGCGGCTCAAGGTCGAGGGCTTCAGGGTGTGGAACGCAGTCATTTCGCCGCTCCCGTGTGGGGGTGGGTTTGGTGCCAGTGACGGGCAATGTCCACTCGGCGAGTGAACCAGACCTGCTCGTGACCTTTGACGTATTCAATAAAGCGCTTCAGCGACGCCAGGCGCGCAGGGCGGCCAATCAGGCGGCAATGCAGGCCGATGGAGAGCATCTTCGGTGCCTCGGCGCCTTCAGCGTAGAGCACGTCGAACGCGTCCTTGAGGTACTCGAAGAAGTCGTCGCCCTTGTTGAAGCCCTGCACTTGGGTGAAGCGCATGTCGTTGGTGTCCAGGGTGTAAGGGATCACCAAGTGCGGCTTGCCAGTGGGGGTGTTGGGCTCCCAGTAGGGCAGGTCGTCGTCGTAGGTGTCGCAATCGTAGAGGAAGCCGCCTTCCTCCATCACCAGCCGGCGCGTGTTGGGGCCGGTGCGCCCGGTGTACCAGCCCAGTGGGCGTTCGCCGGTCAGTTCGGTGAGGATGCGGATGGCTTCGAGCATGTGCTCGCGCTCCTGGGCCTCGTCCATGTACTGGTAGTCGATCCAGCGATAGCCGTGGCTGCAGATCTCGTGGCCGGCCTCGACCATCGCGCGGATCACGTCCGGGTGGCGCTGGGCGGCCATGGCCACGGCGAAGATGGTCAGCGGAATGTCGAACTCTTTAAACAGCTTGAGGATGCGCCACACACCGGCACGGCTGCCGTATTCGTACAGCGACTCCATGCTCATGTTGCGCGCGCCTTGCAGCGGCTGGGCCGAGACCATTTCCGACAGGAAGGCTTCGGACTCTTTGTCACCGTGCAAAATGTTGCGTTCGCCGCCTTCTTCATAATTGAGTACGAAAGACAGCGCAATGCGTGCCTTGCCCGGCCAGTGGGGGTGAGGAGGGTTACTGCCGTAACCGATCAGGTCGCGTGGGTAGTCAGCGCTCACTGCAGTCTTCCTTCTTGTTCGTGATCATTCATGTGGCGGCCGGGCAGTGAAATGACTGGGTGGCGTCACAGCGATGAGTGATTGTATACAACTTATTGCCAACTTTGTAAGCCTGCATTTCTGCATTTTTTCTGTCACACCCCACTCAAAGGTACTGCAAGAAACTTGCCTGCCTGGTCAGCTAAACCACAAAATCTTTCTACACAACACCGATTTGTAAGAGCCGGCTTGCCGGCGATCGCCTCCCAAGGGACTATCAGGCACACCACCCCCGTCGGCAACCCGGTTCGAATGGCGATCCGGTAATTTGTTGAATTTATTGTGTACAATTTTTTTAAAAAGTGTCTTAATCAGTCATCGCCGGCTTTTTTGATGCCCCGGAAAAGTGCGGACCTTTCTTCTACTGGCTTAAGGAGGCGCGTAGACGCCATGGGACGTTTGACCACACACGTTTTAGACGCCGCACACGGCTGCCCCGGCAGCGCAATCCAGGTCGAGCTGTACCGCGTCGAAGGCGCGCAGCTGGAACTGGTTGCCACGGCCCTGACCAACAGCGATGGCCGGTGCGACGCCCCCTTGCTGCAAGGTGACGACTACCGCAGCGGTGTCTACCAGCTGCAGTTCGGCGCCGGCGATTACTACCGCGCCCGCGGCGTGCAATTGCCTGAACCGGCTTTCCTGGATGTGGTGGTGCTGCGCTTCGGCATCAACGCCGAACAGGATCACTACCATGTCCCGCTACTGATTTCGCCCTACAGCTACTCCACGTATCGCGGTAGCTAGCGTCACCTCGCTTCACACCCCCAAAGCTCTTCGTTGGATTTTCGCCCGCCCACACTGCGGGCTTTTTTTCGTCTGCCAATTATGTAACGCACCGGCACAGGAGAGAGTGCCTAGGCTCGGCTGTTTCAGCCTTGAAGAGCCGTCATGAGTCCAGACACGCCCGATCCTATCTCGCCCGCCTTCGATTTCGACGATCCCGCCGTGACCCGGGAGCAGCGCCTGGCGGCGATTCGCGCACTGCTGACACAGCGGGTCAATCGTGCGCGCGAACCCAGCCGTACGATCAACCAGATCCATGCCGCCCACGCGCGCTGCATGCACCACGCGAAAGAGCTGGGGCACCTGGCGGGGCGGGCGCCGCGCATTTTGTCCATCATCCGCCATGCCTTGCGCGAAGCGTTCGCCCTGGACCCGGACACCCTGCTCTTCAGCGAACCGCCACCGCCCCAGTCGCCCCTTCACGTCAACAGCTTGACCGATCGGGCGCTGGCCTTGTTCAGCGACCCCGGTGTGCCGATCAACCTGCACCATTTCACTGCCTTGAGCGTGCAAGGCCAGCCTACGTGCGCGCTGGCGTTCAATGCCTGGCAGGCGCTGGAGCGTGTCCGACAGTTGCGGCTGTTGGACCGTATCAATAGCGCCACGGCGGACTACTGGCAGCAACTGGCCCAAGGCACCTGGCTTTCGCGTCGCGAACGCTGGGTCGAATTGCGCAAGGCGTTGTTTGCCGACCAGGCTTTCCTCGCGCATCAGCTGTTCCACCTGTCGGATAACGGTTACGCCATGCTCGGGCAACTGATCGACGCCCCCGACGCAGAGACGCGCCAGCGGGCCGGAGGGGCCTGGGCGACGGTCCAAGTGGCAACAGTCTCATGGCCCCATGCCGAGCACGGGGTGCTGGCGCTTCCGGGTGCCTTGCACATCAGTCGGGCAGGGGCCGTTGATGGGTTGCAGGTCATCTACCTGCCAGGGTTATCGCGCGGGTTTCATGAGTTCAGTTCCGGGGCCCAGATGCAGGCGCAGTTGCCCGATCTCGTGCATCGATCGTTGTTGGGGCAATGGTGGCACTACCTGCCACTGCATCGTCAGGTGCAGGCGCCGATGCCGGTCGGGAGTGCACTCACGCAAGACGCGTTGGCCCACAGTGCGCAGGCCTTGCTGGAGGGCCAATGGAACAATGAATGGGGCTGCGTGCTGTCCCTTCATTACGCTGCGCCGACAGCGCCTGACGATCCGTTGCCGAGTCGATGGCTCGCGCGCCTGCTGCGGACGGTTGAGCAGGGCCGCACGCGCCTGGGCAACGGCCTGCCATTTGAGACGGTCCTGGACACCTTGCTGGAGTGGGATCGCCAGCGTCGCCAGGCAGACATCGTGTTCTCCCGAGTGTCGGGCGACCTTTCGCGCGGTGCCTGTGAGCGTCAGGTGCAGCGTTACGAAAGTGGCATGGAGGCCTTGCTGCAGACGCCCGGTGACGATACGGCCTACCAGGCCTTTGCACGCCGCGAAGCCCAGCGCCAAGCCCAGGCGCAGATCATCGGGCATTCGACCCAGGCTGAGGAGGGGCGTCTGTTCGAGACAGGGTTCTGGCTGGAACGGCTTGATGACACCCACAAGCGCGCCACGCGGGTATTGAATGCCCGGCGCCTGGCGTTGCGGCTGGACGCCCAGCTTGATCACAGCTTTGGAATCATCAAGCAGACCCACCTGGACCGGTTGCTGGAAGTCCTCAGCAAGCCTCTGGCCAGCCAGCGCCTGGGCAGTGACACCTGTGTGCTGCGTATCGCGATGGGCAGCCACCGTTTGCAGGGGGCTTTCGTGGTGACCACCGCCCGCGCAGTGATCGAACCGACCTGGGTGCAACCGGTGATCCTGGTGGTGGCGGGCGGCTTCGGCGGGACTGCGGTGTTCGATCACTTGGAGGCCTTGTCCCAAGCGCTTCGGGCCAGCTTTGCCAGCCGTGACGGCTCGGTGTTGTGGCGGTGCATCGCTCGGGATGAGCGCGCCGCTGCACGTTTGGCCTTCTCCCGACCGACCGTGCCGGACTATCGAATCACTGAAAATGACGTACTTCACGAAGACTTCAAGGCAACGGTTGAACACTATGCGCGGTTGCGCAAACAGCTGGAGGCGGACAGGCGAGTGTTCAGTGAGGTCAGTGACCCGGCCCAGGGCCTGCAATGGCTGGCGATGGAACTGCGCGAGCACCTGCAGGTGCCGGGCAATGATGCGCGGACCCTGGCCCTGGCCAACGTCGACTTTGTTCGTTTTGCCGCCGAGCAGGCGAAAAGCCGACCGGCCTGGCTGGCCACGGCCACCACCGCCCAGCGTCAGGTCTATGGACGTTTGCAGCGGCGCTACCTGTCCAGTGCCCTGGCGCTTGAGGATCGGCTGTGGCAGGTCCTGCCGCCGTTGCACACCTTTGCACGCGAGCGGCTGGTAGCCCAACTGACCCAGGATGGTTTTTACCCGGAGCTGGACGTGGACCAGCCGCTGCTGGAGATGCCGGATGATGTCAGTGCCCAGTTCTGCGGTTGGTCGAGCCAGTGCGTGCCCGGCGAGCGCCAGGTCAAAAAGGTCGCCAGCGCACAGCGCACGCCGTTCAGCCTGCTGGACCTGGCATTGCACAATCTGGACGCCCAGGCGCCGTGGACCGAATGGCGACTCAATCGCGCGCGTTATCTGCAACCTGCGTGGAAACAGCGCCTGACCCCGCGCTACCTGATCAAGACCCTGTCGGCACTGGACCTCGGTGGCCAATACCAGCGCTTGATCCAGCGCGTATTTGCGCCGGGCCCGCGCGCGCTCCCACCAGGGCTCATCGATCGCACCACCTTGCAGCTGGCGCAGATGCAGGTGTATTCGGCGTTGCGCCAGGGGCTTTCGGCAGCCGGTAAAAGCCTGTTCGACACGGCCATGACCACCAGGGGTGCGGATCACGTCAGCCTTGGTTTCTTGCGCTTGCGCGGCCATACGCTCGCCCATGACCGACATATTGCCGGCGTGCTGGTCATCACCGATACCCTGTCCCAGCGTTGCCTGGTGTATTGGCCGGGTGCCATGGGCTACCCGGTGCTCGCCGAATACAGCAGCCAGGCCGAGGCCCTGGCGCATTTGAATCGAGCAGGTGCCAACGCAGACTGTATCAAGGCGTTGGCGCAACGGGTCGCACCTGGCTGGGAAGAGGACGCCTTGGCCACTTATCCCGGGCAACCGGTACCCTTGCGAACGCCCCTGGTACTGTTGATTGCCGTCGGGTCCAGGCCTGTTCATGGCTATGGGATTCTCAGGGTGTACGAAGCGATCCGACGACTGGTGCGCAGCTTTCAGATCAGGCACAAACTGCCGGTTGCCACGCTGTCCGCCATCGAGGCGCAAATCCAGGAGCAGATCGATGCGCAGCCGGGCGCCTGGTTGGCGATCGTGCCCACCTCCCAGCGCGACGCCCTGGCCCTGTTCGCCCACGCGCGCAGGCTTGAGCTTCAGCAGCAGGCCCACGCCAGTGCCAACACCCGTGCGACGCTGGCGCGCTACCGCGAGCTGCGTCTGGGCGAACAGGCGGACGCCACGGTGCGTGGTCTTTTGTCCTTCATTCCGGTGATCGGTACGGTTGTCAGCCTGTATGAACTGTTGCTGGCTGCCGGGCGCTATCACCTCAGCGGCACGCCCGAGGATGCGGTGGACGTGGCGTTTCTGACGCTGATGGCGTTTATCGATGTGCTGACGGCATTTGCCCCCGGCACCCGACCAGGCGGCAGCACCGGACTGCGCAGAGGGCTGCGCCAGCTCCATCGCCGGGGGCGCGGGTTGACTCGGCTGCCGCCAGCCCCGCGCCCCGTCACGTTGCTGGAGCGCTTCAGGAAACCCTTCTCCAGCGACGGCGCCGTGCCCCTGAGTGGGCCGGGCAACAAGGGCGTATACGTTAAAAACGGCGAGCTGTTCATGGCCGATGGCGAACACCATTACCCGATCTATCGGCGCGGGGATGAGCAAGCATGGCGGGTGAAAAGCCCGGGCGGCGAAGCGGAGGGGGAGCTGATGCTGCAGATCCGCGAGGATCGCGACTGGGCGCTGGGCGCGGATGCGCCACCGCCATCCCCACAACCCGGCCCGAGTTCAGCGGTATGGCGGCCTTTTGCAGCGTCGCACACCACAGAGTGGGTGCCGCCGTCATTGGGGGCGCTAGAGCAACGCCTGTCCCAGGTGACCATGGCGCCCAAGACCTTTGAAGCCTGGGCGATCAATACGCCCATGACCTTGACCAACGCTGTCCCTGAACTCGGGATCTTCGACGTGTCCGTGCCGCCCTCGGCGCAGCGTTACAGGGTGCTTCAGTATGACGCTCGCCACTACCGACTGCTGCCTGACGGTTCCCAGGTGTCGCCACGTAAAGTGGTGTTCATCATTCGTGATCGTCCGCTGGAACATGCGGCCTCGTTGGACATTGCCTATTGGCTGGAGGCCGGGACCTTTGATCAACCGATACCGGCCACCTTGGGGGCGGACGGTCGCTGGACGTTCCATCGCCCGTTGTTCAGCGAGTCGTTACGGGTGTCGCTGGCGCGGGGCTTTCCGGGCATGACCGCCAACAGTCGCACGTTCCTGATCGACCGCCTGCTGGAGTTGTCTGACCCCAGCAGGCGCCTGACCGCTACCCATCTGCTGCGCCTGAAGGCGACCCTGGAGCGGTGGGGGGTGCCCAGCACTGCCGGGCAAACCGATGATCTGCTCAAGTTGTTGCGGCCCCTGCACAGTGCCAGCAGTACCAGTGTCTATATTGGCCGCGAATCGACCACACCGGGGTTTGACCGGTTGGACTTCATTCTGCGGCAACCGCCGCCACTTGATCTGCGAGCGCCCACCCAGCACAACCTGCTCGAGCGGTCCCATATGATGCAGCATGCCGTCAGGGATATCCTCGAACAACAGGGGTTCAGCGTACTTAGCGTCGAAAAGAAAGCCGGCTCTGGCGCGACCGTGGATTTCAGCTGTACCCATCCACAGTCCAACAACCTGTATTTCGTGCTCACACGCTGGGCCAATACCGCCAGCTTCAAGTTGTATGCGGCGCGTGCCATGCAACTGACTGACGAGTGGTTCAACTACCGCGCCGCCACAGCGAGCTTTGCCACGGCGTTCGCGCCCATCAAGCAAGCGATGGACGAAGGGCGCCTGGTGAGGATCATCGCAGGCATCCAATGGACACCCACGACAGCCCCGACGGTGTTCTTCGTGCGGTTCGGCAGCCTCAGGCCCGCGCCAAGGCCGCACCGCCGGCGCCAGCAAACAAGGCCGCGCTCACGCGATTGAACCAGCCCTGGCCCTTGCCGCTGCGCAAGTAACGCGCAGCGCCGTGGGCGCTGAGTCCGTAGAACACCTTGCACAGCAGGTCCAGTACGGTCCAGGTGGCGATCATGATCAGCAATTGCGGGATGAAGGCCTGCTCACTGTGGAGGAACTGCGGCAGGAATGCGGCGAAGAACAGGATGTCCTTAGGGTTGCTGGCGCCGAGTACGAAAGCCCGGCCAAACAGCGCACGAAAGCGTGGAATCGGCGCGCTGTAGGGCACTTCTGCGGCCTTGGCCGGTTGCCGCGATTGCTGCCAGCTCTGCCAGGCGAGGTAGAACAGGTACACCGCGCCGACGATCTTCAGGGCGCTGAACAACTGTTCCGATGCCAGCAGCAGCGCACCAAGGCCCAGTGCCGAAGCACTGAGCAGGAGGATCGAGGCCGATACCCCACCGAGAAACGCTGGATACGAACGGCGCAGGCCGTAGTTGAGACTGTTGCTGATCATCAACAGTGACAGTGGCCCGGGTATCAGGATCACCACCCATGCTGCGCCGCTGAACAGTAGCCAGGTTTCCAGGTTCATCCGTTGCTCCTTTATAGAAATATGAATTTGGCGATAAAGATCGCGCACAGCACCCACAGGCTCGCGGAGATTTCACGGTACTTGCCGGTGCCGGCCTTGAGCGCCACATAGGTGATGAAACCCAGGGCGATCCCGTCGGCCACCGAGAAGGTCAGCGGCATCATGATCGCAGTGACAATCGCCGGGATGCTGTCGGTGGCTTCATCCCAGTTGATGTGCGCCATGCTTGCCATCATCAGCATTGCCACGTAGATCAGCGCACCTGCCGTGGCGTAGGCCGGGATCATGCCGGCCAGCGGGGCGAAAAACATCGCCGCCACAAACAGCACACCCACGGTTACCGCCGTGAGTCCGGTACGACCACCGGCTGCCACACCGGCAGCACTTTCCACGTAGCTGGTCACGGGCGGCACGCCGACCATGGCACCGAATACGCTGGAGGCGCTGTCGGCCTTCAAGGCGCGGGACAGGTTATCGATGCGCCCATCGGCGTTCACCAGGCCGGCGCGCTGCGCGACGCCCATCAGTGTACCTGCAGTGTCGAACATGTGTACAAAAAGAAAGGCAAATACCACGCTGATCATGCTGATATTGAATACACCTTTCACATCCATGGCCATCCAGGTCGGTGCCAGGCTCGGTGGGGTGGAGATCATGCCGTTGTAATGCACCAGGCCCAGGCCCCAGCCCGCGAAGGTGACGGCGATGATGCTGATCAGGATCGCGCCGAACACACGGTGATAGCTGAGGATGGCGATCAGCAGGAAGCACACGGCTGCCAGTAACGGTGCGGGCTCATGCAGCGAACCGAGCTTGATCAGGGTGGCTGGGCTGTCGACGATGATGCCGGCGGTCTTCAAGCCGATTACACCGAGGAACAGGCCGACACCGGCGCCCATGGCGTGGCGCAGGCTGACCGGAATGCTGTTGAGCAGCCATTCGCGCACGCGGGACAGGGTGAGGCCCATGAACAGCACGCCGGAGATAAACACCGCACCCAGCGCGGTTTCCCAGTGGTAGCCCATGGTGCCGACCACGGTGTAGGTGAAGAACGCGTTCAGGCCCATGCCGGGCGCCAGGCCCACGGGCCAGTTGGCGTACAGGCCCATCAGCAGGCAGCCCAGCGCGGCGGCGATGCAGGTGGCGACGAACGCCGCGCCGTGATCAATGCCGGCGTCGGCCATGATGTTGGGGTTGACGAAGATGATGTAGGCCATGGTGATGAAGGTGGTGAGGCCGGCGATCAGCTCGGTCTTCACTGTGGTGCCATGCACGCTGAGCTTGAACAGGCGTTCTAGCCAGCTGTTGTTGGGCGGGGCGATGTCCAGCGTCGGGGCTTCGGATTTGCGGCTTTCCACAGCGAGTACTCCTCAAGAGTTTTATTGTTATTTCCAGCGCCGGTCACAAAGGTGGGCAACAGCGCTTTGAGGTGCTGGCAAGTTTGTTGACCAATAGGTCAAGAACTCACTCGATGTGGATTATGCTTTTGTATACAAATAAAGCAAATAATGTTTTCAGTACGACAGATGAATGGCTCCTGTAGGAGCCGGCTTGCCGGCGAAAAACGCTTAGGCGCCTGGTTAATCAGGCATGCGACCGTTACACATTACGGGTAGCACACAGCGCTTGGTTGACCGCCAGCCAGCCACTGACGGCCTCTTCCCCGGCTTCGCCGAAGGCCCGCTGCAACAGCTTCACCTGCTCACGCCGCAGCGACTGCTCCAGTCGTACGCCTTCCTCACTCAATTGCAGCAGGCGTTTGCGCTTGTCAGTCTCGGACGCGACGCTGTCCACCAGGTGCATTTCCTGCAATTGGCGCAGCGGGATGTTCAGCGCCTGCTTGCTCACGCCGAGCAGTTCCAGCAACTCCTTCACGCTTAAGGCCGGGTAACGCGCAATAAAAAACACGATGCGCTGGTGCACCCGGCTCAGGCCACGGCGCTCAAGCATTTCATCGGCCTTGGCGGTAAAGGCCTGGTAGCCGAAGAAGAAGGCTTCCATGGCTTCTTGCTGGCTGGCGGGATTTTTAAGGTCAAGCATATTGACGTATCCGTTGAAGTCGTCGTAATTTCGGTCAACCAGTTTGACGTATTTCCCACAGGCTTCGCTAGCGGTGACCTTATGGCCTTCTCAGAACGTGTTACGCGCCTCAAAAGCTCCTTGATCCGTGAAATCCTCGCGGCTGCCCAGCGTCCGGAAGTGATGTCGTTTGCCGGCGGCCTGCCGGCCGAAGCGATGTTGCCGGCATTGAACTGGGACGCCATGCCCTTGACCATCGGCCAATACGGCATGAGCGAAGGCGAGCCGCAACTGCGCGAATTGCTCGCCGCCGAGGCCCGCGCCCTGGGCGTGCCGTGCCAGGCCAGCCAGGTGCTGGTGGTCAGTGGCTCCCAGCAAACCCTCGACCTGGCGGCCAAGCTGTACATCGACAAGGGCACGCCGATCCTGCTGGAAGGCCCGACCTACCTGGCCGCGCTGCAAATCTTCCAGCTGTTCGGCGCCGACTGCCTCACCGTGCCGTTGGAAGCCGATGGCCCCGACCTGGCGGCCTTGCGTGCCAGGCTTGAGCGCCACCGCCCGGCGTTCATCTACCTGATCCCGACCTTCCAGAACCCTTCGGCCGTGCGTTACAGCGAGGCCAAGCGCGCGGCGGTCGCAGCCTTGCTCGATGAATTTGGCGTGACGCTGATCGAAGACGAGCCTTACCGCGAGCTGACCTTCGACGGCGGCAGCGCCAAACCCATCGCCGGGCGCCTGAAAAAAGCCAGCTGGATCTACACCGGCACAGTGTCCAAGACCTTGCTGCCGGGCCTGCGTGTCGGCTATTTGATCGCCAGCCCGGACCTGTTTCCGCACCTGCTCAAGCTCAAGCAGTCGGCGGATCTGCACACCAATCGCGTCGGGCAATGGCAGGCAATGCAGTGGATCGGCAGCGAAAAATACCAGCAGCATCGGGTGGAACTGCGCAGCTTTTACCGTGAACGCCGCGATGCATTCCAGGCTGCGCTGGAGCGTCATTTTGCGGACCTGGCCGACTGGCAAGTGCCCCAGGGCGGATTATTCTTCTGGCTGACCTTGAAACAGCCGCTGGATACCCGCACTTTGTTGGCTCCATCGCTCGATCAGGACGTCGCGTTCATGCCCGGTGAACCGTTCTTTTCCGAGCCGGACCAGCACCATGGTTCGCTGCGACTCAATTTCAGTCATATCGACCCGGCCCGTTTGGACGAAGGTCTCAAGCGTTTGGCCGCAGTGGTCCGTCAAGCACAGCACGCGCAAGCGGCATAAGGGGAAGGTCCATGTACAAGGTTTATGGCGATTACAAGTCGGGCAACTGCTACAAGGTCAAATTGATGCTCAACTTGCTGGGCATCCCGTATCAATGGATCGATGTCGATATTCTCAAGGGCGACACCCAGACCCCTGAATTCCTGGCCAAGAACCCCAACGGCAAGATCCCGGTGCTGGAGCTGGAAGACGGCACCTGCCTGTGGGAATCCAACGCGATCCTCAACTTCCTGGCTGATGGCAGCGAGTTCCTGCCCAGCGAGCCACGCCTGCGCACCCAGGTGCTGCAATGGCAGTTCTTCGAGCAGTACAGCCATGAGCCGTATATCGCAGTGGCGCGCTTCATTCAGTTTTACCTGGGACTGCCAGAAGATCGCCTCGAGGAATACAAGAAGCTGCACAAAGGCGGCTACAAGGCGCTGAAAGTCATGGAGCGCCAGCTGCAACTGACGCCGTACCTGGTGGGTGAGCAGTTCTCCATTGCCGACGTGGCCTTGTATGCCTACACCCACGTGGCCCACGAGGGTGGTTTTGACCTGGACGCCTACCCGGGCGTGCAGGCGTGGCTGGCTCGCGTTGCCAACCATCCAAAACACGTCGCGATGCTGGACTGATAATACGGTTCAGATGTGGGAACTGGCTTGCCTGCGATGCGGGCAACTCGGTCTGTCAGTTGTACCGAGGTGATGCCATCGCGGGCAAGCCCGGCTCCCACACAAGCCTGCTCTAATTTTAGCGCTGCGGTTTATCAGATAATTGCTCGTTCAGCAGGTCAAAGCACCGCTGCGCGGCAGGGCTCAAGCCCATCCCGCTGCGCGTGATCAACCCGATTTCCCGGTTCACGCCGGGGTGATCGATGGGGATGCGCTTCAACCCCTCCAGACTGTCCGCCGCCGATTCCGGCAGCACACTGATCCCCAATCCCTGACGCACCAGTGCCAATACTGTCGACATGTAGTTGGCTTCCATGCCCGCGTTCAGCGTCAGTCGCGTCTCATCGAACAACCCATCCACTTGCTCACGCACGCTGCTGTCGCGCCCGGTCAGGATGATCGGCTGGTCTGCCAGTTGCTCAAGGGTCAGTTGGCGGTGACGAGTGAGGGGGTGGCTCACCGGTACAAACGCACACAGGCGATCATTGAGCACCGGCACGAACCCCAGCCCGTGGCTGAGCCGCGCCCGCACGCCAATACCAAAATCCACTTCGCCGGAACGTACTTGGGCGTGAATGCGGTGGGCTACCAGGTCATGCAGGCGCACTTCGATCCCGGCAAAACGCTCGCGGAACAGGCGCAGCACGGGCGGCAAGGTGCCGGCGCATACCGAGGGCAGGGCGGCAATGGTGACCACGCCCCGGCGCAAGGCCGCCAGGTCGCGGGAGCCGGTGACGATGTTGTCCAGGTCCAGCAGCAGTTTTTCCATGGGCCCACGGGCGTCCTGGCCGGCCGCAGTGAGGCTGACATGCCGCGGGCTGCGGTCGAGCAGGGCGACACCGAGCCAGTCTTCCAGCTGTTGCACCTGCACAGTCAATGCCGAAGGTGACAGGTGCAGTTCGTTGGCCGCCTTGGTGAAACTGCCCGTACGGGCCACGGCAAGAAACGCTTGAATGTGTTGGATGCTGTTCTTCATTTTGTTTTTCCGAACACTGACCGGTGAATATTCCAATTTACAAAGACTAACCCGCTTCCAATACTCCAGGGAAAACAATAACCGGCCACCAAGGCCGCTCTGGAGTAACCCATGCTCGCAACCCTGGGTGTCATCACCATCCTGTGCCTGCTCGCTGCCGTCATGAGCAAACGCCTCTCGCCCCTGGTAGCCCTGATCGCCTTGCCGATCATCGCTGCGCTGCTCGGCGGTTTCGGCCTGCAAACCAGCGCCTTTATCATCACCGGCATCAAGAACGTCGCCCCCGTGGTGGGCATGTTTGTGTTTGCCATCCTGTTTTTCGGGATCATGACCGACGCCGGCATGCTTGACCCCATCATTGATCGCATCCTGCGCACGGTAGGGACGCGTCCTACGCGCATTGTTGTAGGCACCGCCACCCTGGCGTTGCTGGTGCACCTGGACGGTTCCGGCGCAGTGACCTTCCTGGTCACGGTGCCGGCGATGTTGCCGCTGTATACGCGGCTGGGCATCGACAAACGCATCCTCGCCTGTGTGTGTGCGATGGCGGCCGGGGTCAACTTCCTGCCATGGACCGGCCCCGTCCTGCGCTCCTCGGCGGCCCTGCATGTGCCGGTGGCTGACCTGTTCCAGCCGTTGATTCCGGTGCAGATCGTCGGTTTGATCTTTGTGTTCGCCTGCGCCTGGTGGCTGGGGCGCCGTGAGGAAAAACGCCTGGGCCTGGGCGCCGGTTCCTCGGTGGGTGCGGTGCCGCAACGGGTGCTCAGCGACGATGACATCAAGCTGCGTCGCCCGCGTCTGTTCTGGGTCAACCTGGTACTGACCGTGCTGGTGATGGTGGTGATGATCGCCGGCTGGGTCGATCCGGTGGTGATGTTCATGCTCGGCACCGTGGTCGCGCTGTGCATCAACTACCCGAACGTGGACGCCCAGCGTGCACGCATTGACGCCCATGCGAAAACCGCCCTGACCATGGCCAGCATCCTGCTCGCCGCCGGCGTGTTCACCGGCATCATGCAAGGCACCGGCATGCTCAAGGCGATTGCCGAAGTGGCGGTGGCGCAGATCCCGGCCGGCCATGGCCAGTTGATCCCGGCAGTGGTGGGCTTTATTTCCATGCCGCTGAGCATGCTGTTCGACCCCGATTCCTACTATTTTGGCGTGATGCCGGTGATCGCCGAAGTGGGCAAGGCCCTGGGCGTCGACCCGCTGCAAGTGGCCCAGGCCTCGTTGCTGGGCGTGCACACCACCGGTTTCCCGGTCAGCCCGCTGACCCCCGCAACCTTCCTGTTGGTGGGCCTGTGCAAGATCGAATTGGCCGATCACCAGCGCTTCACCATTCCGTTTCTGTTTGCCGCGTCGGTGTTGATGACCCTGACCGCGTTGCTCCTGGGAGTGATTTGAGATGAAAACCTTGCGCATCGGTTCCGGCGCCGGCTACTCCGGCGACCGTATCGAGCCCGCCGTGGAACTGGCCGAACAAGGCGACCTGGATTACCTGGTGTTCGAGTGCCTGGCTGAACGCACGATCGCGTTGGCGCAACAGGCACGGATCAACGACCCAGCGGGCGGCTACGACCCGCTGCTGAGTGAACGCATGCGCCGCGTGCTGCCCTTTGTCGGCACGAAGGCGGGGCGCCGACGCTTGCGAGTGATCACCAATATGGGCGCGGCCAACCCGGTGGCGGCGGCTGATGAAGTGCGACGGATTGCGGCTGAGCTGGGCCGGGTTCTCAAGGTGGTTGCCGTGGTCGGCGATGACGTATTGCAGGCCTTGCAACCCGAGTTCTTGCTGGATAACGGCCAGACCGTTGGCTCCTTGGGCGAGCGGCTGCTTTCGGCGAACGCCTACCTGGGTGTCGACGGCATTCTGCAGGCGTTGCACGCGGATGCGGACGTGGTGATCACCGGGCGCGTGGCTGACCCTTCGCTGTTCCTGGCGCCGCAGATGTTTGAATTCGGCTGGGCGCAGGACGATTGGCAGCGCCTGGGGCGCGGCACGCTGGTGGGGCATTTGCTTGAGTGTGCCGGGCAGGTCAGCGGTGGTTACTTCGCTGACCCCGGGTTCAAGGATGTGGATGACCTGGCGCGCCTGGGTTTTCCGTTGGCCGAGATCGATGCCGAGGGTGAAGCGCTGATCACCAAGGTCAACGGTTCAGGTGGTCGCGTCAGCCGCGCTACGTGTACGGAGCAATTGATCTATGAGGTGCATGACCCGTCGGCGTACCTGACGCCGGATGTGACGGCCGATTTTTCCAAGGTCGGGTTTGTTGAAGAAAGCGTTGATCGGGTGCGTGCCCAGGGCGCGGGAGGGCGTTCGCGGCCCGAACAGTTGAAAGTCAGTGTCGGTTATCTGGACGGTTGGATTGGCGAAGGGCAGATGTCCTACGGCGGGCCTGGCGCTGTCGCACGGGCCCAACTGGCGCGGGATGTGGTGCTCAAGCGCCTGGAATTGATGGGCGTGAAGATGCAGGACGTACGCGCCGAATTGATCGGCATGGACTCGCTGCACGGCCCGCGCAGCGGCGTTGAACCCTGGGAAGTGCGCCTGCGCGTAGCAGCCCGTTGTGAAGCGCGCAGCGAAGCGGTGCGCGTGGGCAATGAGGTGGAAACCCTCTACACCAACGGCCCGTCGGGCGGCGGTGGGGCGAGTAAAAGCGTGCGGCAGGTGGTGGCGGTGGCGTCGTTATTACTGCCACGCGATAAGGTCAATCCGAGGATTCAAGCATGAAGCTGCACACGCTGGCCCATTCCCGTACCGGGGACAAGGGCGACACGTCGAACATCTCGATCATTGCGTACCGGGCCGAAGATTATCCATTGCTGTGTGAGCACCTGACGGCTGAGCGTGTGGCTGAGTTCTTTGCGGGCTTGCGGGATACAGGGGCGGCGCCGGTACGACGGTATGAATTGCCCAATGTGCAGGCGCTGAACTTCGTGCTGCCGGGGATTTTGCGTGGCGGGGTGACGCGTTCGCTGGCGCTGGATGCCCATGGCAAGTGCCTGGGCTCGGCGCTGCTGGAACTGGATTTGATAACACCGAACTAAATGTGGGAGCTGGCTTGCCTGCGATAGCGGCGGGTCAGCTTGCACTTTTGCTACTGATACACCGCTATCGCAGGCAAGCCAGCTCCCACAAGGGTTACCTCGCGCGTATCAGACCGCGGCGAAGCGCTTGTCCAGGTAGTCGATGATCACCTTGGAGTCGTACATCCAGGTGGTCTGGACGTTCTCTTCGATGCGCAGGCACGGCACTTTGATCTTGCCGCCTTGCTCCAGCAGGGTCTGGCGGTCCTGCTCGTTGTTCTTGGCGTCCTTCAACGCCACCGGCACATTCAGGCGGTGCAGGGTGCGGCGGGTCTTCACGCAAAACGGGCAAGCGTGGAACTGGTACAGGGTCAGGTCCTTGGCGGCCTCGTTCACCTGTGCCTGCTGTTCGGCAGGGCGCTGCTTTTTACGTGGACGGGTCAGGAAGTCGCCCGCGATGATGACGTGGCCGAGGCCCACTCGAAGTGCTTTGACGAACATGGCTTGAACCTCTTGCCCAGAACAGAAGGGGTCGCAGCTTACAGCAATTCTGCGGGTGAAAAAAAACCGGCGATGAACGCCGGTCTTTTCCTGCCCAGCCGATTACTTGATCAGGCTGAGGAATTCGCTGCGGGTGGCCGCGTTTTCGCGGAACTCACCGAGCATCACCGAGGTGATCATCGACGAATTCTGTTTTTCGACGCCACGCATCATCATGCACATGTGCTTGGCTTCGATCACCACGGCAACGCCCAGGGCACCGGTCACCTGCTGGACCGCATCGGCGATCTGGCGGCTGAGGTTTTCCTGGATCTGCAGGCGGCGGGCGTACATGTCGACAATCCGCGCGACCTTCGACAGGCCCAGCACTTTGCCGCTCGGGATATACGCCACGTGGGCCTTGCCGATGAACGGCAGCAGGTGGTGTTCGCACAGCGAGTACAACTCGATGTCCTTGACCAGCACCATTTCGCTGTTGTCGGAGCTGAACAAGGCACCGTTGGTGACTTCTTCCAGCGTCTGTTCATAACCGCGGCAGAGGTACTGCATCGCCTTGGCGGCACGCTTTGGCGTGTCGAGCAGGCCCTCGCGGGAAACGTCCTCGCCGAGCTGGCCGAGGATCGCGGTGTAATTCTGTTCCAGGGACATGAAACTACCTGTGGGATTTTCGCAAAGCGCAAGGTTACGGTGGCGGACACATCGCTGCAAGCCTGACGATGGCAGTTGTTACTCGTCGCGGCCTTCCATCATGGTGCGCTTGAGCATCACATACACGGCACCCGCGCCGCCGTGGCGGGCCTGGCACGAGGTAAAGCCGAGCACCTGGGCGTGTTGGCGCAACCAGGTATTGACGTGACTCTTGATCATTGGCCGCTTGCCATCGAGCCGCACGGCCTTGCCGTGGGTGACGCGCACGCAGCGGATTTCGAACCGGGTGGCTTCGGCCAGGAAGGCCCAGAGGGTCTCCCGGGCTTTTTCCACGGTCATGCCGTGCAGGTCCAGGCTGCCCTCGAAGGGGATCTGGCCGATCTTGAGCTTGCGCATCTGGCTTTCCTGCACGCCATCGCGGGCCCACATCAGCTCGTCTTCGGGGCCGACGTCGATCACGAACTGGTCCGACAGGCCGTCCACGGTGGTTGCATCGGTGCGCACGGTCGCGGCCTGGCGCAGCTTGGCGATCTGCGCGCGGTCAGCCTTGGGTTTACCGGTGTCGGCACGGTCGTGCTTGATCGGCTTGACGCCGCGCAGCTCGTTTTTGAACAGGGAAAAATCGTCGTCTTGCATGTCAGCCTCCGCGAAGGGCGGGCAGTTTACCTAAATCGCGGCGGCCGGGGCGCAGGAAACGCTATCCAAGCGCCATCAGTCGTGCTTTTTCATCAGGTGCGAAGCGATGTTGAGCGACAACGGCTGGCGCATTTTTCGACGACTACGGCGCCACAACCAAATGCCCAACCACAGCACCAGCAGCCCGATCGCCAACAGGATAGCCGAACCGCCAGGGCTGGCGTTCAATTCGCCCAGGGCGGGAGAGTGACCTAACAACCCGGCGCCACCCGCGCCAGCCATCAACAAACCTACAATCGCCAGCAGCGCGGCAAAGCCAGCCACCAGGCGCAGACGCCAGTTGCTCGGGCCCTTGGGGCGCAAGCGACGAGCATCAAAACCATCGGATATCTTCATTCCGACCTTTCCTCCAGGGTATCGGCCCTTCGACCGGACAATACACAGGTTGTTCCGGGGGGAGGGGTAAATGCGCCAAATGAGAGGGCTTTGCGGATGAGCGGGGCCGTAGACCGGCCGCGCCGCTCACCGGAAGGTCGATCAGATCAGATCTTTGGTCAACGCCAGGGTGGCGAAGTTGTCGGCCATGATGGCCATTTCGGTCTGTTGCACGTGCTCGGCGCTCAGGATGCCGCTTTTGTAAGGCAGGTCGCGGGTGGCGCAGGCGTCTTCCACCAGGGTGCAGCGAAAGCCCAGGTTCTTGGCCGCGCGCACGGTGGTGCTGACACTGGAGTGGCTCATGAAACCGCACACGATCAGGTCGAGGGAGCCAAGGTCTTGCAGGTGTTTTTCCAGGCCGGTGCCGTGGAATGCGCTGGGCAGCAGCTTACCGATGATGGTTTCGTCACCTTCGGGTTCCAGGCCGGGAATGAACTGGCCGCGCTCGCCCTGGGGGTCGAACAGGCCGCCCACGGTACCGAGGTGGCGCACATGCACGATGGGACGTCCGGCGTTACGTGCTGCAGCGACCAACTGCTTGATGTTGCCAACCGCCGCATCCATGCCCGAAAGGGCGAGTGGGCCGCTGAGGTATTCCTTCTGGGCGTCGATGATCACGAGGGTCGCATGGTTCAGGTTGGCTGCTGAGTAACCGCGACCGCTGAGTTGAAACATCGTCTTTGGAACGGACATTCTGGGGCTCCTGTGAGGGGGGCTTTTGCGACATTGTCCACTGGCTGAGCGGTTCTGTGAACCGCTACCATCGTAAGGTACGCCGTTGTTGGCGTGCAGCCATGTCAAGTGGGCGGGTTGTTTAGCGCAATGATGGCAAAATGGATGAAATCCGACGGATGGCGAAGGATTTTCGTACATCGAAGGGACAGGCGAAGGCTGTTAGAATCGCCCGTCGTTTTTTCCAGGAGTTCTCCCCCGTGATCACATCCCGCCTGCGCACCTTGCGCGACCACATCCGTTGGGCTGTCAGCCGTTTCCATGGGGAAGACCTGTTTTTCGGCCATGGCACCGATAATGCCTGGGACGAAGCCCGGCAATTGGTGCTCGGTGCCTTGCACCTGCCATGGGAAATTGCTGACAGCTACTTGGACTGCAACCTCGAAGAAGAAGAAATCTCCCATGTGCAGCGTCTGCTGCATCGTCGTATCCATGAGCGCGTGCCCACCGCCTACCTGCTGAAAGAGGCGTGGTTCTGCGGGCTGTCGTTTATTGTCGATGAACGCGTGTTGATCCCGCGTTCCCCGATTGGCGAGCTGATCGAAAACCGCTTCGAGCCCTGGCTCGCGCAACCACCGGCGCGCATCCTCGACCTGTGCACCGGCTCCGGTTGCATCGGCATTGCCTGCGCCTATGAGTTCCAGGACGCCGAAGTGGTATTGGGGGACTTGTCCTTCGAAGCGCTGGAAGTGGCCAACCAGAACATCGAACGTCATGGCGTCGATGAGCGCGTGTACACCGTACAGGGCGATGGCTTCGACGGCCTGCCGGGCCAGCGTTTTGACCTGATCGTGTCCAACCCGCCGTATGTCGATGCCGAAGATTTCGCCGACATGCCCGACGAATACCAGCACGAACCGGAACTGGGCCTGGCCTGCGGTGATGATGGCTTGAACCTGGTGCGGCGCATGTTGGCCGAAGCGGCAGACCACCTGACCGAGAAGGGGTTGCTGATCGTTGAGGTGGGCAACAGCCAGGTGCACGTCGAGGCGTTGTACCCGGAAGTGGATTTTGCCTGGCTGGACTTCCAGCGCGGCGGTCACGGCGTATTCATGTTGACGGCCGAGCAGTGCCGCCAGCATCAGGCCGTCTTCGCCGCTCGCATTTAACCCAATCGCAAGATAGAACGCGGTCAATGTGGGAGCTGGCTTGCCTGCGATAGCGATGGTGAATTCACTGCCGCTATCGCAGGTAAGCCAGCTCCCACCTGTTTGACCGCATTTCAGCCGCTGTCAGCGGTGCGTGGCAATCCAGATCAACAGCCCCGCCTGAAACACGGTAAACGCCACCAGGCAGGTGATGGTAAAGCGCAAGCCGCTGTCTTCACGCTTGAACTTGGTGACCTTTTCCTCTTCCTTGCGCAGCTTCACTTCCTGCTCTGCCAGGTTCTGTTCGGCCTGCTGCAGCATCTGCGCGGCTTCGAGGATCTCCACGAACTGCAGCTTCTCAGTGTTCCAGCTGTCCAGTACGTCGCTGACCTTGCCCGGTTGCACGTTGCCCTTTAGGTGCTGCACATCGGCGTAAGCCACATCAAACCCCTGGATACGCAGGAAGTGGTCGCGGCGCAGGCGCGTGGCTTCGTTCAGTGCATCCTTGTTGGCCAGGTCCACACCGTCGACGCGGTAGTGGGACCACTTCTTCTTCGCCCACGCCGCCCCTTGTGCCACGAGGAAACGGCCGATGCCACGGTTGGCGGGTTCGATTTCCAGGCTGTTGCCCGGGCCGAAATGCACACGATGGGTGTCGTGGTCGACCCAGATGTCCAAATGGTTCTGCTCGCGGCGCACCCGTTGCCCCGGCAATTGAATCACCATGCGCAACAGGCTGTGGCGTTTATCGTGGCGCTCGGCGTAGCCGAACTGCACGAAGCGCAGTGGCCGCACGCCGGTGGCGCGATCCGTGGCCAGGGGCGCCAGGCGCAGCATCTTGAAATGTTCGGCCTGCACGTCCGCCCACGGCAAGGCGGCCGCGTCGTTGGCCTCGGTTTTTTCAGCCGGGGTTTCGGCGGTCGGTTCCGGTGTTGCTTCAGTGGTTGTCATGCGGCGCGATCCTGTCCAAGCCCAGCGAGTCGGCAGTCTTTTTACTGTCGACACTGGGCTTATCGGCCGCTTTCTCCAGGACTGGAGGCAAATAGTCGCTTAACGGGGCCCAAGTCCGCCGATAAAGCGCACCACACGCTCACCCAGCTCGGCGGCCAGGGGTAATTGCGGGTCGTTGTAGGAGGCCAATTGTTCCTTCACGTTGTTGGGCACGATGCGCATCACGTGGTTCATGCCTTCGATCACCGCCAACTGCGCATCGGGCTTGGCCTTTTTCAGTTGCCGGGCATCGCCCACGCCCACCTGGATATCGTTGGTGCCCTGGAGGATCAGGGCCGGCATCTTCAACTTCGCAAAGGCGGCAGAGGGATCGGCGCGGAACAGGCTGATAAGGTAAGGCTGTACGCTCGGCCGGAAAATCCCCTCCAACGGGCCCGGCACATCGGCATCCACCTGGCCAGCCTTGAGGTGGTCGAGGATTTCATTGCTGCGCAGCAGCAGGGCAGGGGGCAGGTGGTCGGCCAGTTGCTGGCGGATCACCTGATCGACCGGGCGGGCGCTGCCGGACAAGGAAATGACCCCGGCCGGGTCGAGTTGCGGCGCGGCAAGGGCCGCCACCAACGCGCCTTCACTGTGGCCCAGCACGATCAGCGGGCCCATGCGTTTGTCGGCCTTGAGCAGCTTGCCCCAGGCCACGGCGTCAGCCACATAGGCGTCGAGGGTCAGGTTGCGTTCGTCCGGGGTGGCGGCCAGGCTGGCGGCCACGCCGCGCTTGTCGTAGCGCACGCTGGCGATGTTATGCCGGGCCAGTACCCAGGCCAGGCGCTTGAGGCTGTCATTGCGTGCGCCGTCGGCGCTGTTGCCATTGCGGTCCGTGGGGCCGGAGCCGGCGATGATCAGCACCACCGGCACCGGGGTGTCGGACTGGGGCAGCAGCAACGAGCCAAACAGCTCGCCGCTGCCGGTGTCCAGGCTGATGGGACGTTGCAGCACGACGGGGGAGGCGGCCTGGGCCACGGCGGTAAACAGGGTGAGGGTAAACAGCAGAACTCGCAGCATCATCGCGCCATTATGAGAGAGGTGCCGGTTGGACAGAGGTCTACCGGTAAGGTTTCGAGGATGAACTAGTCGATTAGCCTGCGTATACTGGCGCCCTTAAGTTATTACGGTTGACTTGATTCAACTGATTTCACGGAGCGCCCTGCATGTCCGGCAATACCTTCGGCAAACTGTTCACTGTCACCACCGCGGGCGAAAGCCATGGCCCGGCGTTGGTCGCCATTGTCGACGGCTGCCCGCCGGGGCTGGAGCTGTCTCTGGAAGACCTGCAGCGTGACCTCGACCGCCGCAAGCCCGGCACCAGCCGCCACACCACCCAGCGCCAGGAGCCCGACGAAGTCGAGATCCTCTCCGGCGTGTTCGAAGGCCGCACCACCGGTTGCGCCATCGGCCTGCTGATCCGCAACACCGACCAGAAGTCCAAGGACTACTCGGCCATCAAGGACCTGTTCCGCCCGGCCCACGCCGACTACACCTACCACCACAAATACGGCGAGCGTGATTACCGTGGCGGTGGCCGCAGTTCCGCGCGCGAAACCGCGATGCGCGTAGCAGCCGGTGCGATTGCCAAGAAGTACCTGGCCACCCAGGGCATTGTGATCCGTGGCTACATGAGCCAGCTGGGCCCGATCGAAATCCCGTTCAAGACCTGGGACAGCGTCGAAGACAACGCCTTCTTCAGCCCCGACCCGGACAAGGTGCCAGAGCTGGAGGCCTACATGGACCAGCTGCGCCGCGACCAGGACTCGGTCGGTGCCAAGATCACCGTGGTGGCCGAAGGCGTCAAGCCTGGCCTGGGCGAACCGATCTTCGACCGCCTGGACGCCGAACTGGCCCACGCGCTGATGAGCATCAATGCCGTGAAAGGTGTGGAAATCGGCGCCGGTTTCGCCTGTGTGTCCCAACGTGGCACCGAGCACCGCGACGAGCTGACCCCGGAAGGTTTCCTCAGCAACAACGCGGGCGGCATCCTCGGTGGCATTTCTTCCGGCCAGCCGATCGTGGCGCACCTGGCACTCAAGGCCACGTCGAGCATCACCACGCCGGGCCGTTCGATCGATGTGCACGGCAACCCGGTGGACGTGATCACCAAGGGCCGTCACGACCCCTGCGTGGGCATCCGTGCCACGCCGATTGCCGAGGCGATGATGGCCATCGTGCTGATGGACCACCTGCTGCGCAATCGCGGACAAAACGCCGATGTGCGCGTGAGTACCCCGGTACTGGGCCAATTGTGACAGCCCTGTGTGATGAGCGAGCTTGTTGTGGCGAGCGAGCTTGCTCGCGCTGGGCTGCGAAGCAGCCCCTTAATACACCATGACCCAAGCCCTCCCCTACTGGCGCCTCTCCAGCTTCTACCTCTTCTACTTCGCCCTGCTGGGCGCGACGGCACCGTTCCTGGCGCTGTATTTCGATCACCTGGGGTTCTCCAGCGCGCGCATCGGCGAGCTGGTGGCCATCCCCATGCTGATGCGTTGCGTGGCGCCCAACCTGTGGGGCTGGCTCGGGGACTACACCGGTCGGCGCCTGGCCATCGTGCGTTTCGGCGCGGTGTGCACCCTGGCCAGTTTTTCGCTGATCTTCGTCAGCAAGACCTACGCTTGGCTGGCGCTGGTGATGGCGCTGCATGCGTTCTTCTGGCACGCGGTGCTGCCGCAGTTTGAAGTGATCACCCTGGCCCACCTGCACAAACAGACCTCACGCTACAGCCAGGTGCGGCTGTGGGGCTCCATCGGTTTTATCCTCACCGTGGTCATCATGGGCCGTCTGTTCGATTGGCTGAGCCTGGACATCTACCCGGTGGTGGTCGTGGTGATCATGGCCGGTATCATCGGCGCCAGCCTGTGGGTACCAAACGCACAGCCCACCACCCACGGCAATCGCCTGGCCGGTGATGGTTTCCTCAAGCAACTGCTCAGCCCCGGCGTGCTGGCGTTCTATGCCTGCGTGGCGCTGATGCAACTGAGCCACGGCCCGTATTACACCTTCCTCACCCTGCACCTGGAACACCTGGGCTACAGCCGTGGTGTGATCGGTATGCTCTGGGCGCTGGGGGTGGTAGCTGAAGTGCTGATGTTCCTGGCCATGAGCCGTATTCTCACGCGCTTCTCCGTGCGCCGCGTGCTGCTGGCCAGCTTTCTGTTGGCCGCGCTGCGCTGGTTGTTGCTGGGCTCGTTTGCCGAATACCTGTGGGTATTGCTGTTGGCGCAAGTCATGCACGCCGCGACGTTCGGCAGTTTTCATGCGGCAGCGATTGCTTTTGTGCAACGCAGCTTCGGCGACCGCCAGCAAGGCCAGGGCCAGGCGTTGTATGCCGCGCTGGCCGGGACCGGTGGCGCGTTGGGCGCCCTGTATGCCGGCTACAGCTGGAACCTGCTGGGGCCGACCCTGACATTCAGTATCGCCAGCGTCGCGGCCCTGGCGGCCGCCGTTATCATTGGCCTGCGCTTGCAAGAGCCGAATAGAGGAACCGTGCAATGAGTTATGTCGCCGTTTATCACATCGCCACGCCTGATACCCCGAACAAGGTGCTCACCCACTTCGACGATATTGTGTCGACCCTGGCCGAGCACGGCGTGCGGTTCGAGCGTTGGCAGCCCAGCCCGATAGAGAAGGGCGCCAGCGCGGCTGAAATGATTGCGGCCTACCAGCCGCAGATCGACGCCCTGGGTTACCGCTCGGTCGAGCTGCTGAGTGTCACGGGCGGCCACCCGCAAGCGGCCGAAATGCGCGCCCAGTTCCTGGATGAACGCCGCTACAGCGAAGACGATGCGCGTTTTTTCCTGGCTGGCCAGGGCCTGTTTTGCCTGCATGTGGGTGACTATGTCTACGCCGTGCGCTGCGAAAAGAATGATTTGCTGCTGATTCCGGCCGGCTTGCCTCACTGGTTCGACATGGGTGAAAACCCGCACTTCGTGGCACTGCGCATGTTCGATACAGCCCAAGGCTGGGTACCGATGTTCACCGGCGACACCCTGGCCTCGGGCTTTCCAGGGTTGGATGACTAGGCGCAAACGTAAGAATGATCAACCCCGGCCAGTTGGAAGTTGGTGTGGGAAGCGGCCTAACAATCTGTGAGACCCTGCTGTTTATTCGGCACCCTATGCTTTCATTCCTTTCATTATGTAACTCTCTCCTGCCCCTATGTTTATAACGTCTGTCAATCGGAGGAATCCGAAGATGGGCGGGGGCATCCGATAATAAGAAGGAGAGAGTCATGAGCGGCCCCGAGGATTCATGCCGTAAGCCGGTTACTGCGCCGATCGCGACAAGAAGGCGCCTGAGCCAGTCGGGCAAAACCCTTACGGTTAGAGAGCTTGAGATCTTGCGCTGGGCGGCAGAAGGGAAAACCGTCTGGGAAATCAGCCAGATTCGCGCGGTCTCCGAAGCCACCGTGAAGTTTCACCTGCGTAATATCTACGGCAAGCTGCAGGTCACCAATCGTGTGCAGGCAATGAACGAAGCGGCCCGCCTGGGGCTGTATTGAGGGCAAAAAAAGGGCCGCGACGCTCAACGGCGTCGCGGCCCTTTTTTGTGCCGGTGCTTAGGCCGAATGGTAAGTCGGCAGGGCAAAGCGGTTCTGGCTTTGCAGCATCGAAATCTGTGGCAGCTCGCTGGCTTGCTCGGCCAGGTCGCGGCGAATGGCGCTGATCACCCAGGTCAGTTGATCGGCGGTGTGCAGCTGTTGGTACGAGATCGAGCGCTTGACCTGTTTGCCTTCGCTGTTGCGCAGGGTCAACAGGATGCCGCCGTCCGGGCGCGGCTGGGTGGTGACGTCGTATTGGGAGAATACAGAAGCGAATTTATCTTGGATCAGGCTCATGTCTATCAGCTCCGTTGGCTCAAGTTGGCAAGCATGGAGTGATAGGTGCAGTGATTGTGCCAGTATTGGCTATCTATAAAAAACCTTATAAATCAATTACTTATAAAAATATGCGATTTTCGATTTCGTGCAATTTGCATGAATGGCCATCGTGCATCCTGCATTTTGCGCTATCCGGGCCGGGTTTTTTCCGTGACGTCTCGGCGTCCAGTCCTTCTATCGACTGCTGTCTGCGGGGGTAATTCCATTTAACTGAACGCAGGGGTTCGGGATACAAAACTTTTCAAATCCCGCATGTACAGTCCAAGAATGGCTGGCGTATTTTCCTGCAAGACATTCGACCTCCTGCCTACAGAAGCGTCGCTGTTTCAGGATCCTACGAAGAATAAGAAAAAGGACGTTCCCCATGAGCCAACCGCCAAACGACATGATCACCTGGGGCATGATGCTGCGTAAGGTGCCCACCATTGTCCGGGCCCTGCCTCGGGTGGTGCGCGGCATGCGCGCGGCCAATGTCACCGACCCCGCGCAGCCCTGCGGCCTGGGCTGGCATTTTGAGCAGGCCACATTGCGCAACCCCGATGGCGTCGCGCTGCTGTATGCCGATACCTGCCTTACCTACCGTGAGGCTAACGGTCGCGCCAACCGCATTGCCCACTACCTGCATGACCAGGGCATCCGCAAGGGGGATGTGGTGGCGTTGTTCATCGAGAATCGCCCCGAATTGCTGCTCAGCGTGCTGGCCGTGGCCAAGCTGGGCGGTATCTGCGCCATGCTCAATACGGCGCAGACCCAGGCCGCGCTGGTGCACAGCCTGAACCTGGTGAGCCCGGCAGCGATTGTGGTGGGGGCGGAACTGGTGGCGTCCTATGAAGCGGTGCGTCATCAGGTGCAGATTCCCGCCGAGCACACCTGGTTTGTCGCCGACCAGCAGGCCAGCGCAGTGCCCGACGGCTACGTCGACCTGATCACCGCCAGCGCCGAGTCCCCGGCGGACAACCCGCCGAGCACCGCGCAAATCTTCTTCAACGACCCCTGCTTCTATATCTACACCTCCGGCACCACGGGGTTGCCCAAGGCCGGCATCATGAAGCATGGCCGCTGGACCAAGACCGCCGTCAGCTTCGGCAGCATCGCCCTGGACATGGGGCCGGAGGATGTCCTTTATTGCACCCTGCCGCTGTACCACGCCACCGGCCTGTGTGTGTGCTGGGGCTCGGCGATTGTCGGCGCGTCGGGGTTCGCCATCCGGCGCAAGTTCAGCGCCAGCCAGTTCTGGGATGATGCGCGCAGGTTCAAGGCCACCACCCTCGGTTATGTCGGTGAGTTGTGCCGCTACCTGCTCGACCAGCCCGCCAGCGAAAAAGACCGTGATCACAGCGTGACCAAGATGGTCGGCAACGGCCTGCGGCCTGGGGTGTGGGCGCAGTTCAAGGCGCGTCATGGCGTGGCGCATATCTGCGAGTTGTATGCCGCCAGCGACGGCAATATCGGCTTCACCAATATCTTGAATTTCGACAACACCGTCGGCTTTTGCCTGCAGCACTGGGCGCTGGTGGACTACGCCCACGACACGGGAGAGCCGGTGCGTGGCAGCGATGGTTTCATGCTGAAAGTGAAAAAAGGCGGACAGGGCCTGTTGCTGGCCAGGATCGATGAGAAGTCACCCTATGACGGCTACACCGACCCGGAAAAGAACCGCAAGGTGATCCTCACCGACGTGTTCGAAAAGGGCGACCGCTACTTCAATACCGGCGACCTGGTGCGCAGCATCGGCTTTGGTCACGCGCAATTCGTCGACCGCCTGGGGGACACCTATCGTTGGAAGGGGGAGAACGTGTCCACAACCGAAGTCGAGAACGTGTTGCTGCAACACCCGCAGATCGCCGAAGTGGTGGCCTATGGCGTGGAGATCGAAAACACCAACGGCCGTGCCGGGATGGTCGCCATCACGCCGAGCGAGTCCCTGGCCTCACTGGACATGCGTGAATTGTTGCGGTTCGCCCACGGCCAGTTGCCCCACTATGCGGTGCCGCTGTTCCTGCGGATCAAGGTGAAGATGGAAACCACCGGCACGTTCAAGTACCAGAAGGTCAAGCTCAAGGAGGAGGCCTTTGACCCGGAGAAGGCGGGCAATGACCCGGTCTATGCGTGGCTGCCGGGTTCGGACTGCTACGTGCCGGTGACCGGTCAACTGTTGGCGCAGATTCAGGGTGGGCACTTTCGTTATTAAAGGCGGCGTTATTGATTCTGCCTATGGCCGCTTTTGACAAAAAAGCCATGACAGGTGGGAACTCCCTCGCGACACTGGGCGCCTATAAAGCACCAGACAAGGAGCCCCACATGTCAGACCACGCCAAACAAATGACCGAAGACGAAGCCGCCGAATTTGCCGAACAGGTCTTCGACGTGGCCCGCCGCGGCGACGCAGCCATGCTCGCAGCGTTGCTGGCCAAGGGCTTGCCCGCCAACTTCCGTAACCACAATGGCGACACGTTGCTGATGCTCGCGGCCTATCACGGCCACGCCGACGCGGTGAAAGTGCTGCTGGAATTCAAGGCCGACCCACAGATCGCCAACGACAAGAACCAATTGCCCATGGCCGGTGCGGCGTTCAAGGGCAACCTGGCGGTGGTCAAGGCGCTGATTGAAGGCGGAGCGCCGGTGGATGCGGCCTCTTCCGACGGGCGTACGGCGTTGATGATGGCGGCGATGTTCAACCGTGTCGAAATGGTCGAGTACCTGCTCGGTCAGGGGGCCAACCCCAAGGCTGTTGATGCCCAGGGTGCTACTGCGCTGGCCGCGGCCCAGACCATGGGCGCAGTGGATACGGCGGCGCAGCTGCAGAAACTGGTGTAGGCTACGCGCCCTCGAAAACCCGCCCGCCACAGGATCGCCCCATGAAAACCGCCCTCGTCGAACTCATCAGCAAAATCAGCGCCGGCGTCATGGGCGAGGACGAAGTGGCGCGCATCGCCGATGAAGCGGCCCAGGCCTACGCCGACCCTGCGGCCTTTCTAGCGGCCAACCCGGATATCAACTACGACGACACCTTCCCTATTCCGCTGGGGGAGTGGGTCGTGGTTGGCAGCCTGCCCGATACCGTGCTGTTCCAGGCCGACACCTACGGCGACCTATTCGCCCAGATCGTCGCCTCGTTCGGCCCTGGCGTGGCGTTCAACCTCAAGCCCAAGCAACTGGCCAAGACCGAAGACCTCACGGCGCTCAACCGTATCCAGATCCAGATGAGCGCCCTCAGCCCGGAAGACGGTGGCTACGTGCTGCTCAACTTCAGCCAGTTGCTCGATGACGAAATCCAGGCGGTGCTGGTCTACGGCAACGACTTGCCGCGCGTGCTGGAGCTGTGTGCCGAAGTGGGCATCAAGGGCGAGCCGTCGTTGGAAGCGTTGCGCATTGCCCTGCACGTCTGAAATAAAACGGAACCCCTGGCAGGGCTGACTATCCTACAAGTGCATGCCCCTCACTAAGGAGCGACACCATGGGTTCCACGTTTAATAGCCTGATCGGGCTGATCATCCTCGCCCTGGATATCTGGGCGATCATCAACGTGTTCAAAAGCGGCGCGAGCACGGGTGCCAAAGTGCTGTGGATCCTGTTGATCCTGTTGTTGCCGGTATTGGGCCTGATCATCTGGGCGATTGCCGGGCCGCGTGGCAACGTGCGGATCTGATCCCCCCTCGATTCGAAGCGGACACAGTCAATGTGGGAGCGGCGGTGCGACGATTCGACTTGCCCGCGAATGCGGTGGATCAGTACCAGAAACTCAGGCTGACACACTGTTTTTGCGGGCGGCTCGTTCCCACGTTGTTTTGTGTGCGTCCAGAAATTTATGTGTCGAAATATTCGCTGCACAGAATTTTCACAACTCCCCTCGGATAATTCCCACGCTTCCACTCTCTGCCGGAAAGATCTTTTTCATGCCAGGGAAAACACCACAAAGAAGCGCTAATCCTCAGTAAACCATAGCGTTGCTGGCAGTGATGGGGCACCATTCGCGCCAAAGCGCCGCCTCTGTTTTCCTACATGCTTGAGTGTCGGTAGGAAGACGCTGCAATATTTCGCAACTTTAACTTCCAATGGGTCCTTAAACGACATGGCAAACCCGGACGCCCTGAGTCAGCAGCGAGCTTCTAATCGCTTGCTGCAACCGACCGTCAAATCCCATCTGGCGTACACGCTGCTCTGCGCACTGGTCATGATGGTGATGTTCTCCCTGCTGCGCCTTGCGCTGCTGGTCTACAACCGCGAGATGATCCTCGACACACCGGCCTCGACATTCCTGGAAGCGTTTGCCAACGGCCTGCGCCTGGATATCCGCCTGGTGATGTACGTGCTGGTGCCGCTGCTGCTGGCCCTGTTCAGCGTGCGGGCCATGGCGGCACGTGGGTTCTTCCGTTTGTGGCTGACCGTCGCGTCCAGCATTTGCCTGTTCCTGGGCCTGATGGAAATGGACTTCTACCGTGAGTTCCACCAGCGCCTCAATGGCCTGGTTTTTCAGTACGTGAAGGAAGACCCGAAAACCGTGATGAGCATGCTCTGGTACGGTTTCCCGGTGGTGCGCTACCTGCTGGCGTGGGCCGTGGGCACGCTGATCCTGAGCATTGCCTTCAAGGGCGCCGACCGTGCAACGCGCCCCCGTGGCCCGTTCAGTGGCGGCAGCATCGGCACCCGCCAAGTGGCGCCGTGGTACACACGCATTGCGGTGTTCGTGGTTTGCCTGTTGATCGCCGTGGTCGCCATCCGTGGCACCCTGCGCCAGGGCCCGCCACTGCGTTGGGGTGACGTCTACACCACCGAATCGAACTTCGCCAACCAACTGGGCCTCAACGGTACTCTGTCGCTGATCGCCGCCGCCAAGTCGCGTTTCTCCGAAGAGCGTTCCAACATCTGGAAGGCCACCCTGGAGCAGCCGCTGGCCACCCAGACCGTGCGCGACATGCTGGTACTGCCGGCCGAGAAGCTGGTGGACACCGACACCGCTGCCGTGCGCCGTGACTACACGCCACCGGCCGAGAAAACCCTGCCGATCAAGAACGTGGTGGTGATCCTGATGGAAAGCTTCGCCGGTCACTCGGTGGGCGCCTTGGGCCGTCCCGGCAACATCACGCCTTACTTCGACAAGCTGTCCAAGGAAGGCCTGCTGTTCGATCGCTTCTTCTCCAACGGCACCCACACCCACCAGGGTATGTTTGCCACCATGGCCTGCTTCCCGAACCTGCCGGGCTTCGAATACCTGATGCAAACCCCGGAAGGCAGCCACAAGCTGTCGGGCCTGCCGCAGCTGCTCAGCGCGCGCAAGTTTGACGACGTGTATGTCTATAACGGCGACTTTGCCTGGGACAACCAGTCGGGCTTCTTCAGCAACCAGGGCATGACCAACTTCATCGGCCGCAATGACTTCGTCAACCCGGTGTTCTCCGACCCGACGTGGGGCGTGTCCGACCAGGACATGTTCAACCGTGGCCTGGAAGAGCTGAAAACGCGCGGTGAAAGCGGCAAGCCGTTCTATGCGCTGCTGCAGACCCTGTCCAACCACACCCCGTACGCCTTGCCGACGCCTTTGCCGGTCGACAAGGTCACCGGCCGTGGCAGCCTGGACGAGCACTTGACCGCCATGCGCTACTCCGACTGGGCCTTGGGCCAGTTCTTCGAGAAGGCGCGCAAAGAGCCGTACTTCAAGGAGACCCTGTTCGTGGTGGTGGGTGACCACGGGTTTGGCAACGAGCAGCAGATCACCGAAATGGACCTGGGCCGTTTCAACGTGCCGATGCTGATGATCGCACCGGGTATCCAGGAAAAATTCGGCCAGCGTGACCACACCGTGGGCACTCAGATCGACATCGTGCCGACCATCATGGGCCGCCTCGGTGGTGACACCCTGCACCAGTGCTGGGGCCGCGACCTGCTGAACCTGCCGGAAGGCGACAAGGGCTTCGGCGTGATCAAGCCATCGGGCAGCGACCAGACCGTGGCCTTGCTCACTGCTGATCGCGTGCTGGTATTGCCCAAGGAAATGCCACCCAAGCTGTGGGAATACGAATTGGGTGAAAACCCCACGGGCAAAGTGATTCCTGAATCGCCGGACGAGGCGGCGCTTAAGCAGAAACTCGAGTCGTTCCTGCAAACCGCTACCAAGAGCCTGTTGGATAACACCGCGGGTGTGGTTGATGGCAAGCCGGACTAACTAATCGGCAATAAAAAAGAGGCCTCTTGGAGGCCTCTTTTTTTTGCCTGGGTTTTATATCCGACCGAGTAACAACAGCACCAGAAGCACCACCAGTACAACACCGAGGATACCCGAGGGGCCGTAACCCCAGTTACGCGAGTGCGGGAACACTGGCAGGCCACCGACCAGCAGGAGGATCAGGATAATGATCAGAATGAGGCTCATGGTTTATCTTCCTTATAGGCCTTCTGCAAAGACCGGTTATTTAAAGTAAGGTCCGTTTATTTACGAACGCCTTAACAACTCCGACTCTGGCACTTCACAGAAAATTCACTATTTTTTTAAAGCATTTTGCACGCCGTGTTATTTCTTTTAATACGCTCGCAACTTCATCTGTCTAGTTGAAAATTATTGAACTTGCGCTATAGGCCGCCCTCGCACCCGGGCGCCGGTTTGCCTGAGGCATTCATCAATTGGATGGTACGTGGGTGTAGGAAAAACCTTCGCTACACTGCCGATCACTTCTTCCGTGAACCACAAGGCTACTTCCTATGCAAAATCGCATGATGATCACTGGCGCCGGGTCCGGCCTGGGTCGCGAAATCGCTCTGCGCTGGGCGCGCGAGGGTTGGCAACTGGCCTTGTCGGACGTCAGCGAGCCGGGCTTGCAGGAAACCCTGAAGCGGGTGCGCGAGGTCGGCGGTGACGGCTTTGTGCAGCGTTGTGACGTGCGCGACTACAGCCAGCTCACGGCATTTGCCCAGGCCTGCGAGGTCAAGCTCGGCGGTATCGATGTCATCGTCAACAACGCCGGCGTGGCCTCGGGCGGCTTCTTCGCCGAATTGTCCCTGGAGGACTGGGATTGGCAGATCGCAATCAACCTGATGGGCGTGGTCAAGGGCTGCAAGGCGTTCCTGCCGCTGCTGGAAAAGAGCAAGGGGCGCATCATCAACATCGCGTCGATGGCGGCCTTGATGCAAGGCCCGGCGATGAGCAACTACAACGTGGCCAAGGCCGGCGTGGTGGCTTTGTCGGAAAGCCTGCTGGTGGAGCTCAAGCAGCAGGAGGTGGGGGTGCACGTGGTCTGCCCGTCGTTCTTCCAGACCAACCTGCTGGATTCCTTCCGTGGGCCAACCCCGGCAATGAAAGCCCAGGTGGGCAAGTTGCTGGAAAGCTCGCCGATCTCGGCGGCCGATATCGCCGATTACATTTACCAGCAGGTGGCCCAGGGCGAGTTCATGATCCTGCCTCACGAGCAGGGCCGCATGGCCTGGGCGCTGAAGCAGAAAAACCCGCAGTTGCTGTACGACGAGATGACAAGCATGGCGGACAAGATGCGCGCCAAGGCCCAGGCAGCCAAAGGCTGATTGGGTCGCAGTCTGTCAGGTAAGTTACCTTGTGGTGTAGGTGCGGCCTGATTTGGCCGCAAGGCATTGATGCCCGCCTGCTCTAGCGCGCATGGTCAAGGTCCTGTCACTGAATAAGGACAACCGCCATGCTGGTCTTAAGCCGCGCCGTAGGCGAAGTCATCTCCATCGGCGATGACATCACCCTGCACATCCTCGAGTTGAATGGGCCCCAGGTGAAATTTGGTGTGGAAGCACCGACCGGGGTGCACGTGCACCGGGCCGAGGTGTATCAGAAAATCCTTGAGCGCCAGGGCACCGCTGCCCACGCGGTGCCCAACCCCTGAGCCTCCCTCAGTCGAACAGATGCTTGGGCACATCGTGCTTGAGCATCAATTGGCATTGCTCGCTTTCAGGGTCGAACACGATCAGCGCCTGGCCCTTGGTCAGTGCCTGACGCACACGCAGAACACGCGTTTCCAGGGGCGTTTCATCGCCGTTGTCGGTGCCGTCGCGGGTGACGAAGTCTTCGATGAGGCGGGTCAGGGTGTCGACTTCAAGTGCGTCGTAGGGAATCAGCATACAAGCCTCGGGTAGTGAGTCCCGGCGATCCTACTGCGCCGGGGCTCTTGTGACCAGCTGTTGCCCGTATCAGGACTTCTGTCCGACCAGGCTGTCCACCGACGGCACCCGCGTGTCGCTCTCCATCTGTGTCTCATGTTCCAGCTGGTGGCTGAACCGGTCCAGGGAGCCCTGGGCGGGCTGCGCATCGCTGGCGAACACGGGCGGGCTGAGGATGTAGGCCCCCAGCAAGCGGCTCAGCGCCGCAAGGCTGTCGATGTGCGTGCGCTCGTAACCGTGGGTCGCATCGCAACCGAATGCCAGCAAGGCGGTACGGATGTCGTGGCCAGCCGTGACCGCCGAGTGCGCATCGCTGAAGTAATAACGGAACAGGTCACGACGCACCGGCAGCTCGTTGTCCGAGGCCAGGCGCAGCAGGTGACGGGACAGGTGATAGTCATAAGGGCCACCGGAATCCTGCATCGCCACACTCACCGCATGTTCGCTGGAATGTTGCCCGGGGGCGACCGGGGCGATGTCGATGCCGACAAACTCACTCACGTCCCATGGCAAGGCGGCTGCCGCGCCGCTGCCGGTTTCCTCGGTGATGGTGAACAGCGGGTGGCAGTCGATCAGCAAGGGTTCGCCGCTGTCGACGATCGCCTTGAGCGCGGCGAGCAGGGCGGCCACGCCGGCCTTGTCGTCGAGGTGACGGGCGCTGATGTGCCCGCTTTCGGTAAATTCAGGCAGGGGGTCGAAGGCCACGTAGTCACCGATGCCGATCCCCAGGGAGTCGCAGTCGGCGCGGGTGGCGCAGTAGGCATCCAGGCGCAGCTCCACGTGGTCCCAGCTCACCGGCATTTCATCCACGGCGGTGTTGAACGCATGCCCGGAGGCCATCAGCGGCAGCACGCTGCCCCGGATCACGCCGTTATCGGTGAACAGGCTGACGCGGCTGCCCTCGGCAAAGCGGCTCGACCAGCAGCCCACCGGGGCCAGGCTCAGCCGGCCATTGTCCTTGATGGCGCGGACGGCGGCACCGATGGTGTCCAAGTGTGCCGACACGGCACGGTCGGGGCTGTTCTTCTGGCCTTTGAGGGTGGCGCGAATGGTGCCGCGCCGGGTCATTTCAAAGGGGATGCCCAGTTCTTCCAGGCGCTCGGCGACGTAGCGCACGATGGTGTCGGTAAACCCGGTGGGGCTGGGAATGGCGAGCATTTCCAGCAGCACTTTCTGCAGGTAGTTGAGATCGGGTTCGGGGATGGTTCGGCTCATAAAGACTCCTATTGGCTTGTCAGGATGTAGTGCCTGTAAAGGCCTCATCGCGGGCAAGCCCGGCTCCCACAGGTGATCGCATTCCAATGTGGGAGCTGGCTTGCCTGCGATAGGGCCAGTGCAGGCACCCCACCTCTCAAGCAGTCAGCTAACTGTGGGGAAACAGCAGGTCCACAAACCGCTCGGCCGTTGGCTGCGGCTCATGGTTGGCCAGTCCGGCCCGTTCGTTGGCTTCGATAAACACGTACTCGGGTTGATCGGCGGCCGGCACCATGAGGTCCAGGCCCACCATGGGGATATCCAGTGCACGGGCGGCACGCACGGCGGCGTCCACCAGCGTGGGGTGCAGGATCGCGGTGACGTCCTCCAGGCAGCCCCCGGTGTGCAGATTGGCGGTGCGGCGCACGGCCAGGGTCTGACCACGCGGCAGGATGCTGCTGTAGTCGTAACCGGCGGCGTGGAGGGTGCGCTGGGTTTCGGCGTCGAGGGGGATCTTGCTCTCGCCATCGGTGGCCGCCTGGCGGCGTCGGCTCTGGGCCTCGATCAGCGCGCCAATGGAGTGATGACCGTCGCCGGTCACCTCGGCCGGACGGCGGATCGCGGCGGCGACCACCTCAAAACCGATCACCAGGATGCGCAGGTCCAGGCCTTCATGAAAGCTTTCCAGCAGCACGCGGCTGTCGAACTGGCGCGCCGCTTCAATGGCTTTCTGCACCTCTTCGATGTTCTGCAGGTCCACTGCCACACCCTGGCCCTGCTCGCCATCGAGTGGCTTGACCACGATGCGCTGGTGCTCGTCGAGAAACTCCAGGTTGTCATCGGCACTGCCCGCCAATTGCTGCGACGGCAGTTTCAAACCGGCGGCCTTGAGCACCTTGTGAGTCAAACTCTTGTCCTGACAAAGGGTCATGCTGATGGCGCTGGTCAGGTCGCTCAACGACTCGCGGCAGCGCACGCGGCGCCCGCCGTGGCTCAAGGTGAACAGGCCGGCATCGGCGTCGTCCACCTGCACATCGATGCCGCGCCGATGGGCTTCCTCGACGATGATCCGCGCATAGGGGTTGAACCCTGCCTGGGGGCCCGGGCCAAGGAACAACGGCTGGTTGATGCCGTTCTTGCGCTTGATCGCAAAGGTGGTCAGTGCACGAAAACCGAGCTTGGCGTAGAGGCTCTTGGCCTGGCGGTTATCGTGCAACACCGACAGGTCCAAATAGCTCAGGCCACGGCTCATGAAATGCTCCACCAGGTGACGCACCAGTACCTCACCGACGCCTGGGCGCGTGCATTGCGGATCGACTGCCAGGCACCACAGGCTGCAACCGTTTTCCGGGTCATGGAAGGCCTTCTGGTGGTTGAGGCCCATCACGCTGCCGATCACCGCGCCGCTGTCTTCGTCTTCGGCCAGCCAGTACACCGGGCCACCTTGATGGCGCGGCGTAAGGCGTTCAGCGTCCACCGGCAACATGCCGCGTCCCTGGTACAGCTGGTTGACCGCTGCCCAATCCGCCTCGGTCTGCACCCGGCGAATGCGAAAGCCGCGAAACACCCGGGTGGCCGGGCGGTAGTCGGTGAACCACAGGCGCAGGGTGTCGGAGGGGTCGAGGAACAGTTGCTGCGGGTCGATCCCCAGGATCTGCTGGGGCGCGGCCACGTACAACGCGATATCCCGCTCTCCGGGCTGCTCGTTGAGCAGCTCCTGGGCCAGGCTCGCAGGGTCGGGGAAGGTATGCCCGATCAGCAACCGGCCCCAACCGCAGTGCACGGCAATCGGTTCGGCGCTCGAAGGACTCCCGTCTTCGGCCAGCCGGGCTTGCAGGCGCTCGTAGGAGGGCGCCTGGCCCTTGAGCAGGCGTTGGCTGTAAGCCGCTGCATGGGGTTTCATCGATCAGATTCCTTGTTCACTGAGCCACAGGTTCAGCGCCGCCAGTTGCCACAGCTTGGAGCCGCGCAGCGGTGTCAGTTGGCCTTGCGGGTCGGTGAGCAGGCGGTCGAGCATCGCAGGGTTGAACAGGCCACGATCCTGACGCGGGTCCAGCAGCAGTTCGCGCACCCAGTTCAGGGTGTCGCCTTGCAAATGCTTGAGGCCCGGCACCGGGAAATAGCCCTTCTTGCGGTCGATGACTTCACTGGGGATGACCCGGCGCGCGGCTTCTTTCAACACCTGTTTGCCGCCATCGGGCAGCTTGAACTTACCCGGCACACGGGCCGAGAGTTCCACCAGGCGGTAATCGAGAAACGGCGTGCGCGCTTCCAGGCCCCAGGCCATGGTCATGTTGTCGACGCGTTTGACCGGGTCGTCCACCAGCATCACCGTGCTGTCCAGGCGCAGGGCCTTGTCCACGGCGGCATCGGCGCCTGGCATAGCGAAGTGCTCCCGCACGAAGTCACCGGCCGCGTCGTTGGCGGTCAGCCACTTAGGCGCGACGGTGGCAGCGTAGTCGTCGTAGCTGCGATCAAAGAACGCCTCGCGGTACGCCGCATACGGATCGCTGGCGCCGTCCACCTGCGGGTACCAGTGGTAACCGGCGAACAGCTCATCGGCGCCCTGGCCGCTTTGCACCACCTTGCAATGCTTGGCCACTTCCCGCGACAGCAGGTAGAAGGCGATGCAGTCGTGGCTGACCATCGGCTCGCTCATGGCACGGAACGCGGCTGGCAGTTGCTCGATGATCTCGCGTTCGGCAATCCGCAACTGGTGATGGCGTGTGCCGTAGTGCTTGGCGATCAGGTCCGAATACTGGAACTCGTCACCGCGCTCGCCGCCGGCGTCTTCAAAGCCGATGGAGAAGGTCGACAGGTCTTCCACGCCGACTTCGCGCAACAGGCCGACGAGCATGCTCGAGTCCACGCCGCCGGAGAGCAGCACGCCGACATCCACCGCCGCACGTTGGCGGATGGCCACGGCTTCGCGGGTGCTGTCCAGGACGCGGTCGGTCCAGTCTTCCAGCGTCAGGTGCTTTTCATCCTCACGCGGACCGTAAGGCAGGGTCCACCAGGTTTTCTGTTCGGTCTTGCCGCTGGCGTCGATGCGCATCCAACTGGCCGGTGGCAGTTTTTCAATGCCCGCCAGCAGGGTACGCGGGGCCGGCACCACGGCGTGGAAGTTCAGGTAATGGTTGAGCGCCACCGGATCGAGGATCGGGTTGATATCGCCGCCCTTGAGCAAGGCTGGCAGTGCGGAAGCAAATCGCAGGCGCTGGCCGGTGCGCGACAGGTACAACGGCTTCACGCCGAGACGGTCGCGGGCAATGAACAGGCGCTGAGCGTCACGCTCCCAGATGGCAAAGGCAAACATGCCGTTGAGCTTGGGCAGCAAGGCTTCGCCCCAGGCGTGGTAACCCTTGAGCAGCACTTCGGTATCGCCACCGGAATAGAAGGCGTAGCCCAGGGCTTCCAGCTCTTCTCGCAGTTCCGGGAAGTTGTAGATGGCGCCGTTGAAGGCCAAGGACAGGCCCAGGTGGGCGTCGACCATCGGTTGGGCCGAGCCGTCCGACAGGTCCATGATTTTCAGGCGTCGGTGGCCCAGGGCAATCGGCCCTTGGGCGTGGAAGCCCCAGGCGTCGGGGCCACGGGGGGCCAAATGATGGGTGATGCGCTCAATCGCAGCCAGGTCGGCAGGTTGGGCATCGAAACGTAATTCTCCAGCTAATCCGCACATAAATTCCTTACCGGTTTTTCCGTTGGGGAGGTTTTTAAACTCAATACGCCCTGAGGGCGCGTACCCAGAAACTGACCCAGTGCTATCCGTGGAGTTTTAGACCGATAAGTTATAAGGCACATAGCCGTAGGCGCCGCGACTGCTGTGCAGGCGTTGCGCGGGCTGCACACCTGTGGCGGTAACAGCTGCTGGTTTAGAACCAGAATCTTGAGCATGTGGGCGCGCAAAGCATGGGAATTTGAATCTTTCAGGGCGACAGCCGGGCTTATCGTATCCGGTCATCATTGACGGCATGAGGGACGGTTGGGATGACTGAAACACGAGATGTACAGGCGCTGGTTGCGCCGATGACCGCCGATGAGCTGGACGCGGGGTTGCTGGAGATCACCGGCGACCTGGACAAGGCCCGGGTGTTGCGCGAGCGACTGCCGCTGTGGATGGTTCAAGCGCCACCGCAGACGCTGTCGGCCATCGAGCAGGCGCACAGTCACAGTGAAACGTCGAGAAGGGAATTGACCGAACGCCTGCGCGCGCTGCAGCCACTGGATCGTTTTTGCGCGGAAAAACTGCGCGCTTACCTGATCGCCCAGGGGCATATCGGGCTGGATGTGCGCCGCGATTACCTGGAGCGACCCCGACGCCAACCCTTCGGAGTGGGGCTCTACGTCACCGGCGTTTTGCTGGAAACGGCGAGAGTGGAAAGGCCCAGCCTGTTGCAGGCGGCCATGCAGAACTTCACGGCCGCGGAAGCCGAACCCGGTGGGTTGCCGGACGATACCGTGATTCGCCGGGGCGAGGACGCAAGCCTGGCGCCTGGAATGACCGCGCGACAGTTCGTGGGCTATTGCCGCGCGCTGGACCTGGGCAGTGCCTACCAGGCCCATCTGCGAGAAGTGTTCAGTTTGCCGGCCCCCGGTGAACCTCCACTGGGGCTGAGCTACAACGCGATGGCGGTGGCCGTGGGTTCGGTCAAGCGTTCAGACGTACTGATCGACCTGCATATTGCCCTGGGCAAGCAACATATCAGCGCGGCCATCCATGCCCGGTTGCTGTCGTTGATCAACGCCGATGTTCCGGCCGGCCAGGTCGTCCAGGCGACGGCCGCGCAAACGCCTCTGATCTGGCAAGGCTTGAACATCGACGGCGCCTGCCTGTGGAGCGTCGTGGTGTTCGGCGAGGCTTCGCCGGGCGAGTTGCCGGCCAGAGACCTGATCGTCTACATGCCCAATGAACCCGTACGCCCCTGGTATGAGTACCCGTCCCTACAGGATTTCGAGCAATACCTCACCCTGAAATTGCAGGTGGCCTCGTATCGACAGGTGTTCGGGCAATACCTGGACGAATCCGAGCGCCTGAATTTTTTCACGCAGTTTGATCAGCGCCAGGCCTTGGGCGCCATTACGGCGGTGCCGGTGCTCAGTAACCTCAGCGATTTTTTCTTTCGTGCCTATGTCGGCAAGCTCCAGTTGGACGCCCGGTTGCTGGCCGTACCCGTCGAGCAGGTGGATGAAGATGCCCGGCAACAACGCTGGCTGGATTACCTCGGCGTTGGGTTGGACGTGTTGAATGTGGCGTCCTTCGTCGTGCCGGTGCTGGGGCAATTGATGATGGGCGTGGCCATTGGGCAGCTGCTGGGGGAGGTGTTCGACGGGGTCGAGGACTGGAGCCACCACGACAACGCCCAGGCGCTCCGGCATCTGGTGAACGTGGTGGAGGACATTGCGGCCATGGTGCTGTTTGCGGCAGGAGGGCGCGTGGTGGGTTCGCTCAAGCGTAGCCTGAGTGCCTCGACACCCTTTTTCGACGGGGTGGAGGCGGTCAGGCATGTGGATGGCCAGCCACGCCTGTGGCGCCCACGCCTTTCATCGTACCGGCCGGGGGTGGACCTGCAGGTGCCCAGGGTCAATAACAGTCGCGGGGTGTACCAGGCCAATGGCAAGTCTTACATCCGCATGGATGGGCACGTCTATGACATCAGCTATGACCCCGCCATCGGCCTGTGGCGGATCAACCATCCGCGGAACCCGAAGGCGTATCGGCCGCCGCTCAAACATAACCACCAGGGCGGATGGCAGCAAACTCACGAGCGTCCGCAAAGCTGGACCGACCCTGTGTATCACCTCCGGCGCCTTGCACCAGGCCTGGCCGACGTGCCTGCCGAAAGCCTGCAGCGTATTGCAGCCATCAACCAGGTCGACCTGGAGGTGCTGCAGCAGTGGGCGCAGGATCACCAGGCGCTGCCACAACGCTTCCAGGACGGCGTGGCCCGATGGCGCCAGCACCGCAAGGTGCTGGACCTGATCGAGACCCTGGAAAACGGCCACGCCCCGGATCCCGTCACCGCACGCACCCAGATTCTGGCCCTGGCGCTGATGCCCGGGTGGCCGGAAGGGCGTTTCTTTGAGGTGTTGGACGAAGAGGGCTACCTGTTGGTCAGCTACCCGGACCTGGCGCCGTTCGACTACGAAGACCGGAGCATCCATATCACCGAGCAGCAACTCAGGGACGGCCAGGTCACCGACACCTTGCTGCTGGCCTTGACCGAGGATGAGCGCCATACGCTGCTGGGGCAAACCGTTGAACTCAAGGAGGCGCCGGCGTTGCTCACACGCCGTTTGCTGGACACCGTGAAAGATCAGCACCACGTCCTCTATCGCAAACTGTATGAACACTACAATGGCTTCGCCGTTGGCGAACTGGCGGCCCTGTGTGCGCACTTTCCACGGTTGCCGCGTCGCGTCGCCTGGGAATTGTTCTGCGATGCCCCTGGGGTGGAACGTCATTACCTGCGCAAAACCGGCCGAGTGTCACTGGGGTTGGCGCAGCGCAGCCGAGTGATGCTCGACCTGATCGATGAGGACCAGGCCCTGATGGGCCTGTACTGGCCTGAGTTGGCCGATGCGTCGACCCGGCGCGCGGTGTTCGGCATGCTCGGGCGCCTGGCGCATTGGCCCAAGGACCTGCTGCTGCAACTGCGCGAGGGAAGCCTGGCCGGGCCGGTGCTGGATCAGGTCGGCGCTGCCACTGCCGCAGTGCGCCGGACGATCTTGCACACGGCCGAGGGCTTCCAGGCCTTCGATGAGCGCGCAGCAGACCTCAATACCCGCGTCAACGGGCCCGATGGCCTGCTCCAGGCCGTGGTGGATTGTCTGTCGGCCGCCGAGCGCCGGACGATGAACCTGGTGGGTGAGCAGTCGGTCGATCACCTGCGCAGCCAGTTACGCTTCAAGAGTCAGGATGAACGTGGGCGCATTGCGCGTTACCTGTGGCCTGAACGGGTGCAGATGGAAGAGGACGAGCCCGCTGTGTGCATTCAAAGCCAGTTGCAAGGCAAGCCCGGCCCCGCGGTCGAGTTTGCTCCGGCGCTGGTGCGCAAGGTCGGCAAGCTTTACCCGGGCATGTCTCCGGCACAGATCTGCGTGTTCCTGCAGGGGGCAGGCCACGATCACTTGAGCCGCGCCAAGGCTGTCCAGGGGCTGGAGGTGGAACTGGGCGCGCTGCAGCAGGCACTCAAACGCTGGGCCAGCGACCGTCGTGGCCACACAGACGCCGATGGCCCCTTGTGGGACTACCGCCTGCGACGTGCCCAGGCCAGTAAAGCCATAGAGCGTTGCTGGCGCGGCCAATTCATCGTGCATGACGCGCAGCGTCTCGATGTGCCCGGCTTGACGCTGGATGGCATGACACTGGGCAGCCTGCCGCCTCTGCCGCCCCAGGTGCGTTTCGACAGGGCCCGGCAGGTGTCCCTGCGCAACATGGGGTTGGGCGATGACGTGACCTACTTTCTCAAGCACTTCACTCGCCTGCGTTCGGTGGACCTGGCGGACAATCGGCTGACGCGCCTGCCAGAGGCGCTGTCCCTGATGCCCGATCTCGACCATCTGCGCCTGGCTCGCAACCGCCTGCAACTGACCCAGCACACGCGCAAGAAACTCGCCGAAATGCGTGGCCTGAAAAGCCTCGACCTGGCTGGCAACCCGCTGATCGACTCCCCGGATGTAGGCCAGTTGCGGGGCTTGCGCGAATTGATCCTGCGGGACTGCCGGCTCAAGGACTTTCCCGCCAGTGCCCGTGGCTTACCCTATCTGGAACAGGTTGACCTGCGCGAAAACGACATCGCCGAGTTGCCCGACTGGCTGCTGGCGTTGCCACGGGAGAGGGCTCGGGCGTTCAACCTGCGCCATAACCCGTTGTCCACCGTCAGCCGCGCGGCGCTGGGCGACTACCGTCAGCGCGTGGGTGTCGGCATGGGGTTCCTTGAAGATGACATCAGCCGTTTGAACGAACAGCGGGCCCGGGATACTTGGCTGGCGGATGAGCATGTGGCGGATTACGCCGACAAGGACCTGGCCTGGTCCGGCCTTAAAAACGAACCCGGCAGTGACGGGTTATTCACCTTGCTGGCTGAACTGGGCCATACCTCGGATGCCCGGCAGGTGCGTGAGGACATGAACCGACGTGTGTGGCAGGTACTCGACGCTACGGCAGCCGATGCCGATCTGCGTGAAGAGATTTTTCAGCGCGCGGCCACGCCCCTCAATTGCGACGATGCGGCGTCCGTGAATTTCAGCAGCCTGGAAGTGCTGGTGGAAATCCATCAGGCGTCGCGTGCGATCAATGGCAAACCCCTGACTGCCAAGCCGCTGTTGAAATTGGCCAAGGGCTTGTTTCGACTCGACCAGTTGGAACACATCGCCCGGCGTCATAGCCTGGAGCACCCGGGCGCCGACCCGTTGGAGGTCAGCCTGGCGTTTCGCACCGGGCTGAAGGGCGTCGTGTATCTGCCAGGGCAGCCCCAGGGCATGCTCCACAGCGATTTGGCCAAGGTTTCGCGCACGGCACTCGACCAGGCGCAACTGGATCTCAAAGCCGCAGAGCTGTCACCGGCGCTGTTGAAGTACATCGTCGAATTGCCGTTCTGGCGGGAGTATTTGAAGCGCACCCATGCCAGCCGTTTCGAGGCGTTGAATGCGCCATTCAGCCAACGCATGCAAGACGTCTTCGACAACGCGCTGGAACTGCAGGATGCCGAGTATCGCGCGCGCATGAACGAGGTCCATAGGGATCAGCGCCAGGCCGAAGTCAGGGAAGTCGAAACCCTGACTCAGGATGCGTTGCGCCTGGACGACTTCAGCCTGTGCGCGCCGTCGGCCAGTTGATCAACGCGCTGGCGCCTTGCCACGGATCAACGTGCGCAAGGCAAACCGGTTCGGATGGCACGCCTCGGCGACACTGGCCGGCACGGGCAGCGGTTCGTCATTGAGCCAGGCTGCCAGCAGTTCGCCGCACAACGGTGCGGTGATCAGCCCGCGCGAGCCATGGCCAGTGTTGATGTACAGGCCAGGCAGCCAGGGGCAGGGAGTGTCCGGCACTTGCCGGGCATCCTTGCCCAGTACGGCATAGGCCTGGTTGAACGCAGTGAAATCGGCCAGTGGCCCGACGATGGGCAGGTAGTCGGGGCTGGTGCAACGAAACGCGGCGCGGCCTTCCATGTGTTCGGGCGCCAGGGTTTCGGCGCCCAGGCGATGCAGCAAGTCTTCGGAGATCTCCCGCAGCATCGTCAGGTTGCCCGCGTGCTCGGCGGCTGTGGGTGTCAGGTCGTCGTTCTTGAAGTCGAAACTGGCGCCGAGGGTATGCTCTCCCAGGCGTGCTGGCGCGACGTACCCTTCGGCGCACACCACCGTAGTCAACGCTTCGCTCGCCGGGGTTTGCGCCAGCCGCGTGATCTGCCCGCGAATGCGTTTGAGGGGTAGCTCGCGGCTGGCGGGGAACTGTCTGATCTCGGCGGCGCCGGCCAGTACCACCACGCTGGCGCTGGCCAGCAGCGTGTCGCCGTCATGGGCCTGCCACTGCTGGTCGACGCGCTGCAACTCGACGGCATGGTGATGGGTGAGGACATTGATCAACGGGTGCGTCGCCTGCCATTGGCACAGCGCCGGCGGGTGGACCCAGCCACCTTCGGGGAAAAACAGCCCACCGTGGGCCAGCTCGATGCCGGCTTGTCGCTGAGCCTGGTCGCGGTCCAACAGGTGCAGCAGCTCAGGCGCAAAGGCCTCGGCCAGTTGCGCCTGACGCTCGGCTTCCTTGGCGTCGAACGCCAGTTGCAACACGCCGCAGCCCTCCCAGTCGAGACCCCGGTGCAGGTGTTCCAGCAGACGCCGGGTGTGGCCGAAACCACTCAGGATCAATTGCGACAACGCCGTGCCGTGGGCCGACAGCTTGAGGTACAGCACACCCTGGGGGTTGCCTGAGGCTTCCTGGGCCAGGGCGGCATGCCGCTCCAGCAGACTGACGCGCCAGCCACGGGCGGCAAGGCTGGCCGCGGTGGCGCAACCGGCCAGGCCGCCGCCGATGACCATGGCATGGCGTTCGCCATCGAGTGCCGGCGGGCGTGAGAACCAGGGTTTGGCGGGCGGCGGCGCAGGTGCTTGCGAGGGCCAGCCGAGGAACTCACCGCGCAGGATCTCCCACTTGTGGCCGATGCCTGGCGTGCGCTTCATCTTGAAACCGGCCGCATTGATCAAGCGGCGAACCCAGCCGGTGCTGGTGAAGGTGCTGATGGTCGAGCCGGGGGCTGCCAGGCGTGCCAGTTGGGCGAACAGCTCGGCGGTCCACATCTCAGGGTTTTTTGCCGGGGCGAAGCCGTCGAGAAACCATGCATCGATTTGCGCGTCCAACTGCGGCAATTGCTCCAGCACGTCGCCGATCAACAGGGTCAGCGTTACGCGGCCGTTGTCCAGCACCAGGCGTTGGAAGCCCTGGTGGATGGCGATGTACTGCGCCAGCAATTGCTCGGCAAAGGGTTGCAGCTCGGGCCAGAGGGCGAGGGCCCGTTGCAGGTCGGCGTGGCTCAGCGGGTATTTCTCCACGCTGACAAAATGCAGGTGCGCACCGGCCACCGCCTGCTGCTCGAACAATTGCCAGGCGCACAGGAAATTCAAGCCGGTGCCGAACCCCGTTTCACCAATCACCAGCCTCCCGCCCACCGGCAAAGCCGCAAAGCGCTCCTGCAAGCGGTTTTGTTCAAGGAACACATAGCGGGTTTCTTCAAGGCCGGACTTGTCGGAGAAGTACACATCGTCGAAGACCCGTGAGTGCGGGCGGCCTTGTTCGTCCCAGTCGAGCTGGGCAGGGGTGATGGGGGTCATGGGCGGCTCGGTAAAGGCAAGGCGGCCATTCTAGCTGATCAATGGGCTTTGAATTGACCCACGGCAAGCGCAGGTGGAATTTCCTGCCGCGCGTTGTTGCCCAATCCGCTAGTCTTGATCCATCTTCACACGGAGCTGCCCATGTTCGAATCCGCCGAAATCGGTCACGCCATCGACAAAGACACCTACGACGCCGAAGTGCCGGCGCTGCGCGAAGCCTTGCTGGAAGTGCAGTACGAGCTGCAACAGCAGAAGCGCTTCCCGGTGATCATCCTGATCAACGGTATCGAAGGCGCCGGCAAGGGTGAGACCGTCAAGCTGCTCAATGAATGGATGGACCCGCGCCTGATCGAGGTGCGCACCTTCGACCAGCAGACCGACGAAGAACTGGCCCGCCCACCGGCGTGGCGCTATTGGCGGCAGCTGCCGGCCAAAGGGCGCATGGGGATTTTCTTTGGCAACTGGTACAGCCAGATGCTGCAAGGCCGGGTGCACGGGCAGATCAAGGACGCGCGCCTGGACCAGGCCATCGCCGGTGCCGAACGCCTCGAAAAGATGCTCTGCGACGAAGGCGCGCTGATCTTCAAGTTCTGGTTCCACCTGTCCAAGAAACAGATGAAGGCGCGGCTCAAGGCCCTGGCCGACGACCCACTGCACAGCTGGCGCATCAGCCCGCTGGACTGGCAGCAATCGGAGACCTACGACAAGTTCGTGCACTTCGGTGAGCGCATCCTGCGCCGCACCAGCCGCGACTACGCGCCCTGGCATGTCATCGAAGGGGTGGACGCCCATTACCGTGGGCTCACCGTGGGCAAGCTGCTGCTGGAAGGTCTGCAGAATGCCCTCAAGCTGCCCAAGGGCAAGGCCAGCGGCATGAACCCGGCGCCGCTGATTGCGTCGGTGGACAAAAAGAGCCTGCTCGACAGCCTGGACATGACCCTGCGCCTGGAGAAGGACGACTACGAAGAACAGCTGATCACCGAGCAGGCGCGCTTCTCTGGCCTGATGCGCGACAAGCGCATGCGCAAGCACGCCCTGGTCACGGTGTTCGAGGGTAACGATGCGGCGGGCAAGGGCGGGGCGATTCGCCGTGTGGCCGCAGCGCTGGACCCGCGCCAGTACCACATCGTGCCGATTGCCGCGCCCAGTGAAGATGAACGCGCCCAGCCTTACCTGTGGCGGTTCTGGCAAAAGATCCCGGCGCGGGGCATGTTCACCGTGTTCGACCGCTCCTGGTACGGCCGCGTGCTGGTGGAGCGCATCGAGGGTTTCTGCACCCCGGCCGACTGGATGCGCGCCTATGGCGAGATCAACGATTTCGAGGAGCAGCTGCGCGATGCGGGGGTGATCGTGGTCAAGTTCTGGCTGGCCATCGACAAGGACACCCAGCTGGAACGTTTCCAGGCCCGCGAAGAGATCCCGTTCAAGCGTTTCAAGATCACCGAGGACGACTGGCGCAACCGCGACAAATGGGACGACTACCGCGCGGCAGTCGGCGACATGGTCGACCGCACCAGCACCGAAGTGGCGCCCTGGACCCTGGTGGAAGCCAATGACAAGCGCTGGGCGCGGGTCAAGGTATTGCGCACCATCAACCTGGCGCTGGAGGAGGCCTTCGCCAAATCCGACAAGCACGACAAAAAGAAAAAGAAATAACCCGTGGCCCGTCATCATGGGTTTGCATATCCGGGGTGAATGATCGTCGCGGTTGGCGGGAGCGGGATCTATCCTCGATCCATCTCCTGACAACCACAAGATCGAGGTAGCCCATGCGTGAAGTAGTGATCGTCGACAGCGTGCGAACCGGCCTGGCCAAGTCCTTTCGCGGCAAGTTCAACCAGACGCGCCCGGATGACATGGCGGCCCATTGCGTCAACGCGTTGCTCACCCGCAACGGCATCGACCCGGCGACGGTGGAGGACTGCATCGTCGGCGCCGGCTCCAACGAAGGCGCCCAGGGCTACAACATCGGGCGCAACGTGGCGGTGCTTTCGCAATTGGGCACCGGTACGGCCGGGATGACCCTCAACCGTTTCTGCTCTTCGGGGCTGCAGGCGATTGCCATCGCGGCCAACCAGATTGCCTCGGGGTGCAGCGATATCATCGTTGCAGGCGGTGTGGAGTCCATCAGCCTGACCATGAAAAGCGTCAACACCGATCACCTGATCAACCCGTTGCTCAAGGAGCAGGTGCCGGGCATCTATTTCCCCATGGGCCAGACCGCCGAGATCGTCGCTCGTCGTTACAACGTCAGCCGCGAAGAGCAGGACCTGTACGCGCTGCAAAGCCAGCAGCGCACGGCCCAGGCGCAGGCCGACGGCTTGTTCAACGATGAAATCGTGCCCATGGCCGTCAAGTACAAGGTCGAGGACAAGAACACCGGCGCCGTGCAGGTGCTCGACGGCGTGGTTGATCGCGATGACTGCAACCGCCCTGACACCACCCTGGCCAATCTGCAAAGCCTGAAACCGGTGTTTGCCGAAGACGGCTCGGTGACGGCGGGCAACTCTTCGCAGCTCTCCGACGGTGCGTCCATGACCTTGGTGATGAGCCTGGAGAAAGCCCTGGCCCTGGGGCTCAAGCCCAAGGCGTTTTTCCGAGGTTTTACCGTGGCCGGCTGCGAGCCGGACGAGATGGGCATCGGCCCGGTGTTCTCGGTGCCCAAGCTGCTCAAGGCCAAGGGCTTGCAGGTGGCGGACATCGATCTGTGGGAACTCAACGAAGCGTTTGCGTCGCAGTGCCTGTATGCGCGTAACCGCCTGGAGATCGACAACGCCAAGTACAACGTCAATGGCGGCTCGATCTCCATCGGACACCCGTTCGGCATGACCGGCTCGCGGCAGGTGGGGCACCTGGTGCGTGAGTTGCAGCGACGTAACCTGCGCTACGGCATCGTCACCATGTGCGTCGGCGGCGGCATGGGCGCGACTGGCTTGTTCGAAGCCGTTCGCTAAATCCCACTGGAGAAACGGGATCAAAATGTGGGAGCGGGCTTGCTCGCGAATGCAGGGTGTCAGTCGCTAGATGTATAGGCTGATACACCGCATTCGCGAGCAAGCCCGCTCCCACATTTTAATGTGTGGCGTATCCCGAGTCTGGCTATTACCCCTAGAATGCCCCTTCCACTTCCTCTGGTATCTGGGGCATTCATGCACATCTCTTCCGGCCGCTGGGTCTACGGCTTTTGCTTGACCCTGTTGACCGCGCTGCTCTGGGGCATCCTCCCGGTGAAACTCAAACAGGTGTTGCAGGTGATGGACCCGATCACCGTGACCTGGTTTCGCCTGATCGTCGCCGGCAGTTGCCTGTTCATCTACCTGGCGCTCACCAAGCGCCTGCCCAGCCGCAAGGTGCTCGGGCCCAGAGGCGGTTGGCTGGTGGGCATGGCGGTGTGCGGCCTGGTGGGCAACTACGTGCTGTACCTGGTGGGCCTGAAAATGCTCAGCCCTGGCACGGCGCAGTTGGTGGTGCAGATGGGGCCGATCTTCCTGATGATCGCCAGTGTCTTTGTGTTCAAGGAGCGTTTCAGCCTGGGGCAAGTGGCCGGGCTGGTGGTGCTGGTCGTGGGGTTCGGCCTGTTCTTCAACCAGCGCCTGGAGGAAATGCTGACCTCATTGGGCACCTACACCGCCGGCGTGTTGACCATCCTGCTCGCCACCACCATCTGGGTGTTCTACGCCCTGGGCCAGAAGCAATTGCTGACGGTGTGGAATTCGCTGCAGGTGATGATGGTGATCTACCTGTCTTGTGCCGTGCTGCTCACGCCCTGGGCCCATCCTCTGGAAGCCCTGGACCTGAGCCCGCTGCAAGGCTGGCTGTTGCTGGCGTGCTGCATGAATACCCTGGTGGCGTATGGCGCGTTCGCCGAGGCTTTGGCCCATTGGGAAGCCTCGCGGGTGAGCGCCACCCTGGCCCTCACGCCGTTGGTGACGTTTGTCGCCGTGGCGCTGGCCGCCTGGCTGTGGCCGGACTTTGTGCAGGCCGAAGAGATCAACGCCCTGGGCTATGCCGGGGCGCTGGTGGTGATGCTGGGGTCAGCGACCGTGGCGCTGGCGCCGTCGCTGATTGCCGGGCTCAAGGCCCGGCGCATGCGCTTGGCGTCTTAGTTGCCCAGCATGTTTTCCGGGCGTACCCACTGGTCGAACTCTTCATCCGTGAGGTAGCCCAGCTCCAGCGCGGCTTCGCGCAGCGTCAGCCCCTCGGCGTAGGCCTTCTTGGCAATCTCTGCCGACTTGTCATAGCCGATATGCGGGTTGAGTGCAGTCACCAGCATCAGCCCACGCTCCAGGTGTTCGGCCATCTGCGCAGCGTCGGGTTCAAGCCCGGCCACGCAATGCTCCTGGAAGTTATTGCAGCCGTCCGCCAGCAAGCGGATCGATTCCAGCAGGTTGTGGATGATCACCGGCTTGTACACGTTCAACTGCAAATGCCCCTGGCTGGCGGCCATACCGATGGTCACGTCGTTGCCCAGTACTTGGCAGGCCAGCATCGACAGCGCTTCGCACTGGGTAGGGTTGACCTTGCCCGGCATGATCGAGCTGCCCGGTTCGTTGGCCGGCAACTTCACTTCGGCCAGCCCCGCACGTGGACCGGAGCCCAGCAGGCGCAGGTCATTGGCGATTTTCATCAAGGCCACCGCCAGGGTTTTCAGCGCGCCGTGCAGGGTCACCAGGGGTTCGTGGCCGGAGAGGGCGGCGAACTTGTTCGGCGCGGTGACGAACGGCAAGCCCGACAACGCAGCCAATTCGGACGCAATGGCCTCACCAAACCCGTGAGGTGCATTGAGCCCGGTGCCCACGGCGGTGCCGCCCTGGGCCAGCTCGCACACGGCGGGCAGGGCGCTGCGAATCGCGCGTTCGGCGTAATCGAGTTGGGCAATAAAGGCTGAGAGTTCCTGGCCGAAGGTGATGGGCGTGGCGTCCATCATGTGGGTGCGGCCGGTTTTTACCAGGGTCATATGGCGCGCAGCCAGCTCGGCCAGGCCACCGGAAAGCGTGGCGATGGCCGGCAGCAGGCGCTGATGCACGGCCTGCACGGCGGCGATACTCATGGCCGTGGGGAAGCAGTCGTTGGAACTCTGTGAGCGGTTCACATGGTCATTGGGGTGCACCGGGCTCTTGCCGCCACGGGTCTTGCCCGACAGCTCGTTGGCGCGGCCGGCGATCACTTCGTTGGCGTTCATGTTGCTCTGGGTGCCGCTGCCGGTCTGCCAGACCACCAGCGGGAACTGGTCGTCATGCTGGCCTGCGAGCACCTCATCGGCGGCCTGTTCGATCAGGCGGGCGATGTCGGCGGGCAGGTCGCCGTTGCGGTCGTTGACCCGTGCGGCGGCCTTCTTGATCAGGGCCAGGGCGTGCAGTACCGCCAAGGGCATGCGCTGTTCGCCGATGGCAAAATTCACCAGCGAACGTTGGGTCTGGGCGCCCCAGTAAGCGTCATCCGGGACATGGACTTCTCCCAGGCTGTCGGTTTCGATACGGCTCATCGGGCACACTCCTTCAGGTCTGTTTGCGCAGTTTAGGCCGTGATCGACCGGGCGGGTTCCCTAAAAGACTTTTCATCGGGCAATCCAGGCTCTACCAGGCTCGGGGTTGAGCCATAAGGTTTTTTAGGCGCAGAATGGGCGCCCTTGGGGTCTTACCTCGCCTGCTAGAAAAGGAAACTCGATGACTCGTCTTCGTGCCATCTGTACCGCGGTTGCTCTGGTTTGCGCCAGCGGCCAGGTTTTTGCCGATACCGCCAGCCACAACGCCAGTGCCGAAGCCTTCCTTACCCTGGCCCATGCCGACAAGCTGGGTACCCCGGTGTACATGCAAGTGCAGCAAATGTTCGCCCAGCGTTTCGAACAGACCAAGGCGCCTGCCGCCAAGCAGTCCGTACTGGACAGCTACCAGGCCAAGGCCAACGCCGCCCTGGACCAGGCCATCGGCTGGCCCAAGCTGAAGCCGGACATGGTCAAGCTCTACACCAGCAACTTCAGTGAGTCCGAGCTCAAGGACCTTGTGGCGTTCTACCAGTCGCCACTGGGCAAGAAAGTTCTGGAAAAAATGCCGCAGCTGACCCAGCAATCGGCCCAGATGACCCAGGCCAAGCTGGAAAGCGCCGTGCCGGTGGTGAACAAACTGCTGGAAGACATGACCAACGAGCTGTCGCCTAAAGCCGCCGCTCCGGCCAAGAAGAAGTAAGCAGGAATGACCATGCAACAGCGTATCGAAACGGCGCTTGCCGCCCTGGGCACCGACCATTTGAGCGTGCTGGACGAAAGCCACATGCACAGCCGTGGGTTGCAGACCCACTTCAAGGCCGTGCTGGTCAGCTCGCAGTTCGAGGGGCTCAACCGCGTCAAGCGCCACCAGAAGGTCTACGCCACCCTGGGTGACCTGATGAGCGAGTTTCATGCGCTGGCGCTGCATACCTACACGCCTGAAGAATGGGCGAAAATCGACGCAGCCCCGGCCTCGCCGACCTGCGCCGGCGGGCATGACTGACGCACGGGTGTCTCTGGCACCGGGCATTTGTTAGAATCCGCAACGCGCCGCTTAGCCGGCGCGTTTTTTTTGCATCCGGTTCACCCCTTACGAGGGTAGCCACCTGGAGAGAACACCCATGACTCAACCGATTGTCGTGGCGGCACTGTATAAGTTCGTCACCCTCGAAGATTACGTCGCCCTGCGCGAGCCCCTGCTGCAGGCGATGGTCGACAACGGCATCAAAGGCACCTTGCTGATCGCCGAAGAAGGCATCAACGGCACGGTTTCCGGCAGCCGCGAAGGCATCGACGGCCTGATCGCCTGGCTCAAGACCGACCCGCGCATGGTCGACATCGACCACAAGGAATCCTACTGCGACGAGCAGCCGTTCTACCGCACCAAGGTCAAGCTCAAGAAAGAGATCGTGACCCTGGGCGTTGAAGGCGTGGACCCGAATAAAAAGGTCGGCACCTACGTCGACCCGCAGGACTGGAACGCGCTGATCAGCGACCCGGAAGTGCTGCTGATCGATACCCGTAACGACTACGAAGTGTCCATCGGCACCTTTGAAGGCGCGATCGACCCGAAAACCACCAGTTTTCGCGAATTTCCTGACTACATCAAAGCCAACTTCGACCCGGCCAAGCACAAGAAGGTCGCGATGTTCTGCACCGGTGGCATCCGTTGTGAGAAGGCGTCGAGCTACATGCTCAGCGAAGGCTTCGATGAGGTCTACCACCTCAAAGGCGGCATCCTGAAGTACCTCGAAGAGGTGCCGCAGGAGGAAACCAAATGGCAGGGCGACTGCTTTGTGTTCGACAACCGTGTGACCGTGCGCCACGACTTGAGCGAAGGCGACTACGATCAATGTCATGCCTGCCGCACACCGGTGAGCGTGGAAGACCGTGCGTCCGAGCACTATGTGGCGGGCATCAGTTGTCCACATTGCTGGGATAAGCTGCCGGAGAAGACCCGACGCAGCGCGATCGACCGGCAAAAGCAGATCGAGCTGGCCAAGGCCCGCAATATGCCGCACCCGATTGGCTTCAACTATAAGCAATCACCTTCCGAGGCCTGACCCATGCCCGCACGCCTGCTCTATGTGATGGACCCGATGTGTTCCTGGTGCTGGGGCTTTGCCCCGGTGGCCGAGGCGTTGGTGGAGCAGGCCCAGGCCGCTGGCGTCGAGCTGCACCTGGTGGTGGGCGGCTTGCGCACCGGCAGTGGCGCGGCCCTGGAGCCGGCTACCCGGCGCTACATCCTCGAACACTGGCAGGCGGTCACCGAGGCCACTGGCCAGCCGTTCAACCGTGAAGGCGCGCTGCCCGACGGTTTTGTGTACGACACCGAGCCTGCGTGCCGCGCGATCGTCACCGCGCGCAGCCTGGCGCCGGATTGTGCCTGGAAGCTGCTGGGGCTGATCCAGCGGGCATTTTATGTCGAAGGTCGCGACGTGACCCTCGCCAGCGTGTTGGTGGAATTGGCCGAAGAGGCCGGTATCCCGCGTATCGAATTTGCTGGCGCCTTCGACCGCGCCGAGCAGCACGCCGCCACGGCCGCTGACTTCACCTGGGTGCAGGACCTGGGTATCGCCGGTTTCCCGACGCTGCTGGCCGAGCGCAATGGTCAACTGGCCTTGCTGACCAACGGCTACCAGCCGTTGTCCGAGCTGTCGCCGCTGTTGGGCCGATGGCTGGAGCGAGCAACCTGTGCATGACCAGCCCGACCTCACTGAGCGGCCCAAACGCACTGATCGTCTGACCTGGGCGGAAATTCGCCGCCTGGCCCTGCGTCACAAGAAATCCCTGTGGATTGCCAATGGCGTCGCCGTCCTGGCGACCCTGTGCAGCGTGCCCATCCCCCTGCTGCTGCCGTTGCTGGTAGACGAAGTGCTGCTGGGCCATGGTGATGCAGCCTTAAAAGTCATGAATCACGCGCTGCCCCTGGGCTGGCAAAAAGCGGCGGGCTATATCGGCCTGATGCTGCTGGTGACCCTGCTGCTGCGCTGCGGCGCGCTGGTGTTCAACGTGGTGCAGGCGCGGTTGTTCGCACGGTTGGCCAAGGACATCGTCTACCGCATCCGCGTGCGCCTGATCGAACGGCTCAAGCGCATTTCCCTGGGCGAGTACGAAAGCCTGGGCAGTGGCACGGTCACCACGCACCTGGTCACCGACCTGGACACGCTGGACAAGTTTGTCGGCGAAACCCTCAGCCGCTTCCTGGTGGCGATGCTCACGCTGGTGGGCACTTCGGCGATCCTGGTATGGATGCACTGGCAGCTGGCGTTGCTGATCCTGCTGTTCAACCCGTTGGTGATCTACGCCACGGTGCAGTTGGGCAAACGCGTCAAACACCTGAAAAAACTGGAGAACGACAGCACCTCGCGCTTCACCCAGGCCCTGACCGAAACCCTGGACGCGATCCAGGAAGTGCGCGCTGGCAACCGCCAGGGCTTCTTCCTCGGCCGCCTTGGCCAGCGTGCCCAGGAGGTGCGTGATTATGCGATCAACTCCCAATGGAAGAGCGACGCATCGAGCCGCGCCAGCGGGCTGCTGTTTCAGTTTGGTATCGACATCTTCCGCGCGGCGGCGATGCTCACCGTGTTGTTTTCCGACCTGTCCATCGGCCAGATGCTCGCGGTGTTCAGCTACCTGTGGTTCATGATCGGCCCGGTGGAGCAACTGTTGAACCTGCAATACGCGTACTACGCGGCAGGTGGGGCGCTGACGCGGATCAACGAGCTGCTGGCGCGTGCCGACGAGCCCCAATATCCCGGCGGTGAGGACCCGTTCATCGGGCGCGAAACCGTCGGTATCGAGGTGCGTGGCCTCAACTTCGGCTACGGCGAAGACCTGGTGCTTGACCAGTTGAACCTGGCCATTGCGCCCGGCGAGAAGGTGGCGATCGTCGGTGCCAGCGGCGGCGGCAAGAGCACCTTGGTGCAACTGCTGCTGGGGCTCTACACCCCGCAGGCGGGCAGCATTCGTTTCGGTGGGGCGACCCAGCAGGCAATCGGCCTGGAGACCATTCGCGAGAACGTCGCCGTGGTGCTGCAACACCCGGCGCTGTTCAACGATACAGTGCGCGCCAACCTGACCATGGGCCGCGAACGCTCGGACCAGGCCTGTTGGCAGGCACTGGAAATCGCCCAGCTGGATGCTACCGTCAAGGCATTGCCCTTGGGCCTGGACAGTGTGGTGGGGCGCTCGGGGGTGCGTTTTTCCGGGGGCCAGCGCCAACGCCTGGCCATCGCGCGGATGGTCCTGGCCGAGCCCAAGGTGGTGATCCTGGACGAGGCCACTTCGGCCCTGGATGCGGCTACCGAGTACAACCTGCACCAGGCGCTGGCGCGGTTTCTCAGTGGCCGTACTACACTGATCATCGCCCACCGGCTTTCAGCGGTGAAACAGGCTGACCGGGTGTTGGTGTTCGATGGAGGGCATATTGCCGAGGATGGCGACCATCAGCAGCTGATTGCCGACGGTGGTCTCTACGCCAAGTTGTACGGGCACTTGCAGCAAGTTCGTTGATGTCGGGTGTGCACGGGTTTTTATGTAATAAGTACGAGAGTCTCCCCAGGAAATAGTGGCCTTCCCTCTCCGGACGACGGCGTGGGCACGTAAATCGGCGCGATCCGTTTGGTCGGTTCGAGCGAATTCAGCCAAGGCCGTGCTGTCAGGAGCGTTAACCACTCGCCGTTTTTTGGTAGTGCTTGTGCAAGGGACCTCATGAAGCAAAAGCGGACTCTCGGAACGACGTTAAGCACGCCTCGACTATTGGGCATCGTCTGGCCCTTTATCGCGGTGGTGCTGTTCCAGGCATTATTGGGCTGCGTCAGCCTCTACGTGCTCTCGGCCGTGCGCGGTTATGTGGCGGGCGAAAGCTTGTGGTCCAAGGGCCAGAAAGACGCCATCTACTACCTGACGCTGTACGCCGACAACCGCGACGAAGCCACGTTCCTCAAATACCAGCAGGCCATCGCCGTGCCCCAGGGCGGGCATGAGCTGCGCATTGCCCTGGATCATTCCACGCCGGACCTGACCGCCGCACGCCTGGGCATTCTCAAGGGCGGTAACCACCCGGATGACGTGTCCAGCCTGATCTGGCTGTACCTCAATTTCCGTCACTTCAGCTACCTGGAAAAAGCCATCGAGCTGTGGACCGTGGGTGACGGCTACCTGGTGCAATTGGATGACCTGGCGCAGACCATGCACCGGGCGATCAGGGCCAATCAGGTCAGCAGCGGCGATGTGCGAGAGTGGAAGGCGCGCATCATCGGCATCAACGACGGCGTCACCCCGGCTGCCAAGGCCTTCAGTGATGCGTTGGGCGAAGGCTCGCGGGTCATCCTGAGGTTGCTGTTGATCACCAACCTGGCCACCGCCCTCGGCCTGATCGCTCTGGCATTGTTGCGCACCCATAAATTGCTGACCCAGCGCCACGCGTTTGCCGACGCCCTGCAGGTGGAAAAGGAGCGGGCGCAGATCACCCTCGAATCGATTGGCGACGGGGTGATCACCACCGACGTCGACGGCGCCATCGCCTACATGAACCCGGCCGCCGAGGCGCTCACTCACTGGAAGTCAGCCCAGGCCCAGGGCTTGCCGCTGGCGGCGCTGTTCAACCTGCTGGATGAGAACGCCGAGCCTGACGGCTTCACCTTGATCGAGCACATCATCAAGGGCCAGCTCAGTGGCGGCAGCGAGCATTCCAAACTGATCCAGCGCCTGGACGGCAGCACGGTCTCGGTGACCCTGGTGGGGGCGCCGATCCGCAGTGCGGGCAAAGTCAGCGGCGCGGTGCTGGTGCTGCATGACATGACCCAGGAGCGGCAGTACATCGCCAACCTGTCCTGGCAAGCGACCCACGATGCGCTGACCGGCCTGGCCAACCGCCGCGAGTTCGAGTTCCGCCTGGAGCAGGTGTTGCAGCAGGTGGGGCGTCAGCCGGGCGGGCGGCATGCCTTGATGTTCCTGGACCTGGACCAGTTCAAGCTGGTCAACGACACCTGCGGCCATGCGGCCGGTGATGAGCTGTTGCGGCATATCTGCGCGCTGCTGCAATCGGACCTGCGCGAGGGCGATACCCTGGCACGGCTGGGGGGCGACGAGTTTGGCATCCTGCTGGAGAACTGCCCGGCGCCGGTGGCGGAAAAGATCGCCGAGAGCCTGCGCCATACCGTGCAGAGCCTGCATTTTGTATGGAAGGGCCGGCCGTTCATGACCACGGTCAGTATCGGGCTGGTGCATATCTCGCAAGCGCCCACCACCCTGGAGACGTCACTGCGCGCCGCCGACATGGCCTGCTACATGGCCAAGGAAAAAGGCCGCAACCGCGTGCAGGTCTATCACGCCGATGACTCGGAACTGTCGCTGCGTTTTGGTGAAATGGCCTGGGTGCAGCGTTTGCACATGGCGTTGGAGGAAAACCGTTTTTGCCTGTATGCGCAGGAAATCTCGCCCCTGGGCCACACCGACGGCGGGGACGGCCATGTCGAGATCCTGCTGCGCCTGCACGATGAGGCCGGCCGGATCATCCTGCCGGACAGTTTCATCCCGGCCGCAGAGCGTTACGGCTTGATGACGTCGCTGGACCGCTGGGTGGTAGAGAACGTCTTCAAGATCATCGCCAACTGTATGCGTGAGCGCCCAGGCCGGCCTATGGCGATGTGTGCGATTAATCTGTCAGGTATTACTATTGGTGATGATGACTTTCTTGGTTTTCTGCATGAGAAGTTTGCCGCTTATAACATTCCACCGACGATGATCTGTTTTGAAATAACAGAAACCAGCGCTATAGCGAATTTAGGTAGCGCGATCCGTTTTATCAATGAACTCAAGGCGTTAGGTTGTCATTTCTCCCTCGATGACTTTTGTGCCGGTATGTCCTCATTCGCCTATCTCAAACATTTACCTGTAGACTTCCTGAAGATCGATGGAAGTTTCGTAAAGGATATGCTGGACGACCCGATTAACCGCGCGATGGTCGAAGTGATCAATCACATTGGCCATGTCATGGGTAAGCGCACAATTGCCGAGTTTGTTGAAACACCGCAAATCGAACAGGCTTTACTTGAGATAGGTGTGGATTACGCTCAGGGTTACCTGATTGAACGACCGCAATTGTTTACCTTTGATAGCTTGCAGTGTCGACCTGTGCGGCCGCAGCCTCTGCTGTTCAAGGCGCCCGGCACATTCCGCTGAAAACTTTGCTGGTCTGTACAATCACACTTAAAAAGGAGCCCTATAGTGATCGACACATTCAACAGAACCGGCCCGCTTATGGAAGCCTCGAGTTACCCCGCCTGGGCGCAGCAATTGATCCAGGACTGTAGCGAGAGCAAGCGCCGAGTTGTCGAGCACGAACTGTACCAGCGCATGCGCGACAACACGCTCAGCGCCAAGACCCTGCGTCACTACCTGATCGGTGGTTGGCCCGTGGTGGAACAGTTTGCCTTGTACATGGCACAGAACCTCACCAAGACCAAGTTTGCCCGCCATCCTGGGGAGGATATGGCGCGCCGGTGGCTGATGCGCAATATTCGCGTGGAACTGAACCATGCCGATTATTGGGTGCATTGGGCGCGGGCACATGGTGTCAGCCTCGAAGAACTGCAGGCGCAGAATGTACCGCCTGAGTTGCACGCACTGAGCCATTGGTGCTGGCACACCAGCTCGGCCGACGCGTTGATCGTGGCGATTGCCGCGACCAACTACGCCATCGAGGGGGCTACTGGGGAGTGGTCCGCCGTGGTGTGCTCCACCGGTGTGTACGCGGCAGCCTTCCCTGAGGAAGACCGCAAGCGCGCGATGAAGTGGCTGAAGATGCACGCCCAGTACGACGATGCTCACCCGTGGGAAGCCCTGGAAATCATCTGCACCCTGGCCGGAATGAACCCGAGCAAGGCCCTGCAGGTTGAGTTGCGCCAGGCGGTGTGCAAGAGCTACGACTACATGTACCTCTTCCTGGAAAGCTGCATGCGTCTGGAAAAAGAAAAGGAAAAGGCGCCCGTAGCCGTTCGCGAGCGTCAGGCGCGCGTGGCCAGCGAAGCGTGATGTAAGCGTGATGGCGGGGTGCTTACCCCGCCATTGCCAAGCGGTTGCGGCCTTCGCGCTTGGCCACGTACAGCGCATTGTCGGCGCGGCGCAGCAAGCTGTCGGCCGTTTCCGCCGCCAACAATGTCGAGCAACCCAGGCTCACCGTCAATTCGATCCGCGTACCGTCCGCCCAATAATCCTGGGCCTGTGCCGCCTGGCGCAGGCGCTCACCGACCATCGCCGCCGCCTCCCGGCCGGTGTTCGACAGCAGGATCAGAAACTCTTCCCCGCCAAAGCGAAACACCATGTCCACATTCCGCAACTGGCTTTTGATTGCTCCGGCCACGGCGCGTAGCACGTTATCGCCGGCAGCATGGCCGTGGGTGTCGTTGATTTTCTTGAAGTGGTCGATGTCCAGCATCAGCAAGGACAGCGGGCTCAGGTGTCGGCGTGCCATGTCGATTTCCCGTTGCAGGGTCTGGTCCATGGCGATGCGGTTGCCGGTTTCGGTCAAGGGGTCACGCAGGGCGCTGCGGGTGGCGGCGCGGTAGAGCAGGGCGTTGCGCATCGGGTACAGCAGGGTGGCCAACAACGATTCTAGCTGCCCGAGTTCTTCTTCGACCAAGCGTTGGTTGCGACGGAAAATCAGCTCACCCAGATGCTCGCCTTCATGGCTCAAGGTATAGCTCACCGAGTGATGGCCGCGATGACCAAACTCCAGGCGCAGGTCGCTGGCTTCGTGGCGATAGTGCAGGGCATCCAACGGCACCAAGCGTTGAACCTCACGGAAAAACAGGCCGAGGATGCGCTCCGGTTCCAGGCTGGTCTGCAAGTGCAGGCCCAATTGCTGGCGCAATTGAGCGATCGACGCGGGGCGGCGAATGGGGAGGAGGGAAGGCTGACCAAAGCCCAGGCGTTGCAATTTGGCACTGTCGAAGTCAATTGCGTGGGTCTGGGTCGGTGTTTTCATAAGCGATCGGCCTCTAAGCACTTACTGTCTTACAGGCTCGATGAGAGTGGCGAGTGCCAAGCGTCTTACTGTTCCTTCAGTTCCGTAAAACATTGGAAACAGTTTAAACCGCTTTGACAAGGGTTATAACCCCTGGGTACTGCCGCACGTCTTGTCATCGCTTAACCTGCTTGAAAAAGGTTAGAGCGAGATTCATGCCAAATCGTTGTATAAAAATAAAACCCTTTATAAATCAAGCGACTGTTTTCAGATTCGAAAACAGTCGCTGAATGATGACGCCAGTTATTTGGCAACTAAGCGGGCGGCCTTACTGTTTCTGTGGGTCGAACTGCTTATCGCGAATAAACAACGCGGGGATCACACCACAAATAAAGTACGCGCCCCCCATCACCAGGAAACCCATGCCGATGGAACCGTGGGACGCCAGGAAACCAATGGCCGCCGGCGCTACGGCCGCGCCAATACGCCCGATGTTGTAGGCCCCGCCCACCGCCGAACCGCGAAATTTCGCCTCGAAGCTTTCAGTCATGTAGGTGGCGTTCACACCATAGGGAATCCCGTACAGGAAGCCGAACACCACCAGCATCCACAGGATGTTCTCAGGGCTCTGGTCCAGCACGATCACCGGCAGGAAGATCGCTGTGCCCAAGGCACCGAACGCGAACACGGTGCGCCGGCCCAGGCGGTCGGCCGCGAGGCCGGCGAGGATCTTGCCGAAGATCATCGCCGCGTAGGTGCCGACCATGTAGCTGGTCATCGACTTGAAGTTCATCCCCAATTCACTTTCCAGGTAGGACGGCATCCAGTTGTTCACGCCGTAGTAGCCGAACTGCAGGAAGCCTGCGGTCAGCGCCCACAACAGGAACATGCGGCTGGCTTTCGGGTCGCTGAAGATCAGCTTGAACATGCCGTCGGGCTTTTTCTGCGTGGCTTGGCGTATGCCGTTGGCTTTCTGCTGGGCGCGTTCAGCCTGGGCAGTGATCCAGGCCTGGGGTTCCGGCACCAGGCGTTGCATGAGCACCGCCAGGATCACCGGGATGATCGCCACGTAGAAGAGCCAGCGCCAGCCGTGCTCCGGCAGGATCCAGCCGGCGAGCAGGGTGGCGACGATGTAGCCCACCGACCAACCGGCTTGCAGCGTACCGAGCACCGTGGTGCGGTAGCGAGTGGGCACGTATTCGGCCATCAGGGTATTGCACGCCACGTAGAGGGCGCCCAGGCCCAGGGAGGCGAAGAACCGTGTGCTCGCGAACTGCCAATAGCTGTGGGTCATGCCCAGCACCGCCGTACCGACGGAAAACAGCAGGATGCTCCACACCACGGTTTTCACCCGGCCGAAACGGTCGCAGGCCCAGCCGCCGTAGATGCCGCCGATGGCCATGCCGGCCAGGGTGAAGCTGCCCAGGCTGCCGGCTTCGACGCTGGTCAGGCCGAACTCGGCTTTCAGGCTGCTGAGGCTGTAGGACAGCAGCATCAGGTCTGCACCATCGATCAACAGGCCGAGGAAGCAGAAGGCGAACACAACAATCCACAGTTTGCTTTTTGCAGGCGACAACGCGCCCGCCGATGCGGCGACTTCCATAGCGATACCTTGTTTGTAGTTGTTAGGGCATTGGGTATGGGTGAAGCGGTGAAACCTAGCGTTGCGCCGCGCGAATCATGTTGCGGGCAATCACCAACTGCTGGATTTGCGTGGTGCCCTCATACAGGCGGAACAAGCGCACATCCCGGTAGAAACGTTCGATGGCGTATTCGCTGATGTAGCCGGCGCCGCCGTGGATCTGCACGCAACGGTCGGCGACGCGGCCGCACATCTCGGTGGCGAACATCTTCGAGCACGAGGCTTCGGTGCCGATGTCCTGGCCTTCGTCACGCTTGCGCGCAGCGTCCAACACCATGCAGCGGGCGGCGTAGATCTCGGCCTTGCTGTCGGCGAGCATCGCCTGGATCAACTGGAACTCGGCGATGGGCTGACCGAACTGCTTGCGTTCGATGGCGTAGTTCAGCGCGTCATTCAACATGCGTTCGGCGGCGCCGACGCTGACGGCGGCGATGTGCAGGCGACCCTTGTCGAGCACCTTCATGGCGGTCTTGAAGCCCACGCCTTCCACGCCGCCAATCAGTTGGCTGGCCGGCACGCGCACGTTGTCGAAAATCACGTCGCTGGTATGGGCACCTTGTTGGCCCATCTTGTGGTCGCGCTTGCCGAGGGACAGGCCGGGAGTATCGCGCTCGACGATAAATGCGCTGATGCCGCCCGAGCCTTTGATCGCCGGGTTTGTGCGCGCCATCACGGTGAAAATGCCGGCGTGGGGCGCGTTGGTGATAAAGCGCTTGGTGCCGTTGATCACGTAGTGGTCACCCTCGCGCACGGCAGTGGTTTTCAACGAGGCGGCGTCGGAGCCGGAGTCGGGTTCGGTGAGGCAGAACGAACTGAGCAACTCGCCGCTGGCCAGCAACGGCAGGTAGTGTTCCTTCTGTGCGTCGGTGCCGTCGAGCAGGATGCCGATGGAACCGATGCCATTGTTGGTGCCGAAATAGGAACGGAACGCCGGGGAGGTGCGCCCCAGTTCAAAGGCGATGGTCACCTCTTCTTCCATGGTCAGGCCCAGGCCGCCGTAGGCTTCGGGAATGGTCAGGCCGAACAGGCCCATGTCCTGGAACTGGCTGACGATGTCCGCCGGGATGTCATCGGTCTCGGCGACTTCGTTTTCCCGTGGGATCAGCGCTTCATCGACGAACTGCGCGATGGCGTCCACCAGGATATGAAGCGTTTGTGCGTCTCGGATCATGTGCATTCCTCAGCGGCCCGTTCGGCGGGCCTGTTATCGTCGATCTGCCGAGGCCATGCACCGGTCCAGCTAGCGGGTGGCGGCCTCGATGTTGTTCACCATGTGCTTGAGGCGTGGGCCGATGTCGTCTTCGAGTTTCTCCCGCGAGAGGTGGAAACTCGGTCCGCCACAGTTGAACGCCAGCAAGCCGTGTTGTGCGTGTCGCAGCGGTACGGCGATGGCGTTGACATCGCGGTGCCACTCACCGATCGACATGCAATAGCCGTAATCGGTGTAGTCCCGGAAGGCGCGTTCCAGCCCCTTGCGGATGTTCGGCCAGTCCTCCAGATGGCGCTGGCGGATGTGGTCGAGAATGAACTCCCGCTCGTTTTCCGGCATTGCTGCCAGGCAGGCGCGGCCTGCTGAACTCAAGTGCAACGGCAACCGCGTGCCGACCTGGCGGCGCATGGTCATGTTCGCTTCACCCTGGACCACGTCCAGGTACACCGCATCAAGGCGGTCCCGAGTGGCCATTGCGACGGCGGCCTGGGCGTACTTGGCCATGGTCTCCATCAACGGATGGGCCACAGCCCGTACCGACAGGTTCGACAACATGGCGTAACCGAAGGCCATCACCCCCACGTCCAGCTGATACCGACCCGACTGCGGCATTTGCTTGAGATAACCCAAGCGCGTCAGTGTGTGGGTCATCCGCGTGATCGTCGGCTTTGGCAGCCCGGTCTTGCGCGCCAGTTCCTGGTTGCCCAGCACACTCTCGCTCGGCGTGAAGCAACGCAGCAGTTCCAGGCCGCGCGCCAGGGCGGTGACGAACTGACGGTCCTTGTCTTCCTCCTCATCGTTGTTCATCGGGTCAATCAGCACATGCTCGAAGGCGGTGTTGCCTGCAGGCACTTCGGTGCTGTCCGCATCCAGGTTTCGACGGCGCATGGTAAGCCTCATTTTTTTATAAAATCAACAAAACAAAATAGTATTCCGCACAGCGAAACTAAGCAAGTTTTCGAAACCTGCACCTGGCGACTGATAAATACCTTTAAAACAAAGGTTTATAGGCCGTTTTCAAATGTGTTCTGGTTTTTACGTTTACACCTGCAGAGTCGATACCTATGATTATCGCTAAATACGGAATGTTATTTCGCATAGCGAAACAAATGACAGTCCAACTAACAAGAACGTTGCAGCAGGAGTGAATGTGACCAGCGCAAACCCATCTGTGGTGACCCTCGACGTCCATGACAATGGCGTGGCCGTAGTACGTATCCACCGCCCCGAGGTGAAAAACGCCCTCAATGCCCAGGTGCGCGAAGCACTGGCCGAGCACTTTCGTGACTTGGCCAAGCGTCGGGAGGTGCGTGCCATCGTGCTCACCGGTGGCGAGCAATTCTTCGTGGCCGGCGCGGACATCAAGGAGTTCGCCAGCGCGGGCGCGATCGACATGTACCGTCGCCACACCGAGTACCTGTGGGAAGCCATCAGCCGCTGCCCCAAGCCGGTGATTGCGGCGGTCAACGGATTTGCCCTGGGCGGTGGGTGCGAATTGGCAATGCACTGCGACCTGATCGTGGCCGGCGAGTCGGCGCGCTTTGCCCAGCCGGAAGTGAAGTTGGGCCTGATGCCGGGGGCGGGCGGCACCCAACGCTTGATTCGGGCGGTGGGCAAATTCCAGGCGATGCGCATTGCGCTCACTGGCTGCATGGTGAGTGCGCCGGAAGCCCTGGCCATGGGCATGCTCAGCGAGATGGTCCCTGACCACCAGACACTGCCCCGCGCCCTCGAGTTGGCCGCGCAGATCGCTGCCTTGCCGCCCTTGGCGGTGGAGCAGATCAAGGAGGTGATGTTGGCCGGCGCCGACTTGCCGCTGGAAAGCGCCCTGGTGCTGGAGCGCAAGGCGTTCCAATTGCTGTTCGATTCCAAGGACCAGAAGGAGGGCGCCGCCGCGTTCTTCGAAAAACGCGCGCCGCACTACCGAGGGGAATAAACATGAGCCACACGATCAATACCTTGGGCCTCGTGGGCACCGGCGTCATGGGCGCCGGCATTGCGCAGATCGCCGCCCAGGCGGGCGTGACGGTACGGTTGTTCGATGCGCGTGAAGGCGCTGCGCAATCGGCACGGGAAAACCTCGGCGCGACATTCGCCAAGCTGGTGGGCAAGGGCAAGATCAGCCAGGCGGTGATGGATGAGGCACTCGCTAACCTGCAGATCGCTGGCGTGATCAACGACCTGAAGGATTGCGACCTCATCGTCGAAGCCATCGTGGAAAACCTCGACGCCAAGCGCGGCCTGTTGCAACAGCTGGAAGGCATCGTCAGCCCGACCTGCATCCTGGCCACCAATACCTCTTCACTGTCGGTCACGGCCATCGCCACCGGTTGCCAGCGCCCCGAGCGTGTTGCCGGGCTGCACTTCTTCAACCCGGTGCCGTTGATGCGTGTCGTGGAGGTCATCGACGGCCTGGCCACCGCGCCAGCCGTCGGCGATGCACTGCTGACGTTGGTTGCCCGCATCGGCCATCGCGGCGTGCGCGCCAAGGACACCCCCGGTTTCATCGTCAACCACGCCGGTCGCGCCTACGGCACCGAAGCCTTGAAGATGCTCGACGAGGGCATTGCCGAGCGCGGTGATATCGACCGTATCCTGCGTGACGGCGCCGGGTTTCGCATGGGGCCGCTGGAGTTGCTGGACCTCACAGGTTTGGACGTGTCCCACCCGGTAATGGAGTCGATCTATAACCAGTTCTACCAGGAGCCGCGCTACCGGCCATCTGCCCTGACCCGGCAGATGTTGGTGGCGGGTCGCCTGGGGCGCAAGACGGGGCAGGGCTTCTATCACTATGAAAACGGCCAGCTCATCAACGGCCCGCAACCTCAGCCTGTGCCCACGGTACAGCCGCAGCCACCCGTGTGGATCGCCACCGAGAACAGTGAAGACTACGAGCGCCTGAGCGCCTTGGTGATCGACCTCGGCGCCCATCTGGAGCATGTCGCGCAGCCGTCGGCCCAGGCACTGTGCCTGCTGGCGCCGTACGGCCGTGACGCCACCAGCGCCTGCGTGCGTTTCGACACCGACCCGGCGCGCACCCTGTGCATCGACCTGCTGACGGACCTGTCGCGTCATCGCACCCTGATGCAAAACCCGCTCACATCCCCCGCCATGCGCGACGCTGCCCATGCCTTGCTGGCAGCGGATGGAGTAGGGGTGACGGTGATCGGTGACAGCGTGGGTTTTGTCGCCCAGCGCACCTTGGCCATGGTGGTCAACCTGGCCTGCGATATTGCCCAGCAGCGCATCGCCAGCGTCGACGATATCGACCAGGCGGTGCACCTGGGCTTGGGCTATCCACAGGGCCCGCTGGCCTGGGGCGATGCCCTAGGGCCACGGCGCCTCCTCACGATTTTGCAGCGCATGAACGAACTCACCCACGACCCGCGCTACCGCCCCAGCCCCTGGCTGCGGCGGCGGGCGATGCTGGGTGTTTCCCTGCGCCATGAAGAGCCGACTGTCGGCTGATTTGCCAACCTCACAGGATAAGAACAATGGGTGCTTTGACAGGTTTGCGAGTATTGGATTTAAGCCGGGTGTTGGCCGGCCCCTGGTGTGGGCAAGTGTTGGCGGACCTGGGTGCGGAAGTGGTGAAGATCGAGCGCCCTCAAAGCGGTGACGACACCCGTGGCTGGGGCCCGCCCTGGATGAAGACCGACACCGGCGAGTCGTCCGGCGAGGCGTCGTATTATCAATCGACCAATCGCGGCAAGTTATCCGTGGCCATCGACCTGGCCACCCCTGAAGGCCAGGAACTGGTGCGGGCGCTGGCGGCCAGTTCCGATGTGCTGATCGAGAACTACAAGGCCGGCTCCCTGGCGCGCTACGGCCTGGACTACGCGACCTTGGCCGAGATCAACCCGCGCCTGGTGTACTGCTCCATCACCGGCTTCGGCCAGACCGGCCCGCGTGCCGAAGAGCCGGGTTATGACTTCATCATCCAGGGCATCGGCGGCTTGATGAGCATCACCGGCGAGCGTGATGACTTGCCGGGCGGCGGTCCGCAAAAAGTCGGCGTGGCGTTTTCCGACCTGATGACCGGCCTGTATTCCACCGTGGCGATCCAGGCCGCGCTGCTCAGCCGGGAGCGCACTGGCGTCGGTCAGTACATTGATATGGCATTGCTGGATGTGCAGGTCGCCACCTTGGCCAACCAAAGCATGAACTACCTGGCCTCGGGCAAGGTGCCGCAGCGCTACGGCAATGCCCACGCCAATATCGTGCCGTACCAGGTGTTCCGCGCCGCCGACCGCGACTTCATTATTGCCTGCGGCAACGACAGCCAGTTTATCGCCCTGTGCCAGAGCATCGGTTTGCCGCACTTGCCGGATGACCCGCGCTTTCGCCGCAATGCCGACCGCGTGGCCCACCGTGAAGAAATCGTGGCGTTGCTTTCGGCGCACTTCCTCGGGCGCAGCGCCGATGAGTGGGTGGCCTGCATTCACGCCTCGAAAGTGCCGGTGGGGGCGATCAACTCCATTGCGCAATCCCTGGAAGAACCCCAGGTGATTGCGCGCAATTTGATGGTGAAGATTCCCCACCCGCAGAACCCGGACTTCGCCATGGTCGGCAGCCCGATCAAGATGTCCGGCACCCCCGTGGAATACCTGCGGCCGGCGCCGAGGCTGGGGCAGCACACCGACGATATCCTCGGGCAGCGCTTGGGCCTGTCAGCCGAGCAACTGGCCCAGCTCAAGGCCCGTGGGATCGTCGAGCAGCAGGGCTAGACCAGCGTCGAGCGGTCGATCTGCGCGATGGAGGTGACCCCGGTGAGGGTCATCGCCACGCGCATTTCCTTGGCGAAGATGTCCAGCAGGTTTTCCACGCCGCTCTGGCCATCGGCGGCCAGCGCGTAGGCGGTGGCGCGGCCCAGCAAGCACGCCTTGGCACCCAGGGCGAGCATGCGCACCACATCGAGCCCGGAGCGGATGCCCGAATCCACCAGCACCGTGAGGTCATCGCCCACCACGTCGGCAATCGGCGGCAAGGCCTTGGCGGTGGAGAGCACGCCGTCCAGCTGGCGTCCGCCATGGTTGGACACCACGATGCCGTCGGCGCCGAAGCTCACCGCGTCCTTGGCGTCTTGCGGGTCGAGGATGCCCTTGATGATCATCGGGCCCTTCCAGAACTCGCGGATCCACTCCAGGTCTTTCCAGCTGATGGACGCGTCGAAATTATTCGCCAGCCAGCCGATGTAGTCTTCCAGGTGCGTAGGTTTGCCCAGGTACTTGGAGATGTTGCCCAGGTCGTGAGGGCGGCCCATCACGCCCACATCGAAGGCCCATTGCGGCTTGGTGACGGCCTGCAACATGCGCCGTGAAGCCGCGAACGGCCCGGACATGCCCGAGTGCGCATCCCGATAACGTGCGCCTGGGGTCGGCATGTCGACGGTAAATACCAGGGTGGTCACGCCCGCCGCTTGCGCACGCTCCAGCGCATTGCGCATGAAACCGCGGTCTTTGAGCACATAGAGCTGGAACCAGATCGCCCGGGCGCTTTGTGACGCCACTTCTTCAATCGGGCACACCGACACGGTCGACAGGCAGAACGGAATGCCCTTGTTTGCCGCCGCCTTCGCCGCCTGCACTTCACCGCGTCGCGCGTACATGCCAGTCAGGCCCACGGGGCTGAGGATCACCGGCATGTCCAGTTCCTGGCCGAACAGCGTGGTTTTGAGGCTCAGGTTGTCGACGTTGCGCAGGATGCGCTGGCGCAGGCTGATCTCGGCCAGGTCCGAACTGTTCGCGCGCAGCGTGTGTTCGGCGTAGGCGCCGCCGTCGATGTAGTCGAACAGAAAGCGCGGCAGCTTGCGCTGGGCGGCTGCGCGGTAGTCGGAGGCGGACGAGATGATCATGAACAGTGGCTCCACAAGGCAAGGTGGCTCAGGATAGGCAAACTTCTGGCATGATAAAAACAACTTTTATCGCTAGTAGCCAGTCGCGAAAGGAATACTGATGAACCTCAGAACATTACGCGCCTTTGTCGAGGTGGTGCGCCAAGGCGGCTTCTCCCAGGCGGCTGAAGTGGTGTCGTTGACTCAGTCGACGGTGAGCAAGGCGGTCAAGACCCTGGAAGACGAACTGGGCGTGCCGCTGCTCAATCGCCTGGGGCATCGCAACGAACTCACCGCGGCCGGCGAAATCGCCTACCGCCGCGCCCTGGTGCTGCTTGCCGAGCGCAACGACCTGGTCGCTGAAATCAACGACCTGCGCGACCTCAAGCGCGGCCTGCTGCGCATCGGCTTGCCACCGGTGGGCTGCGGTGTGTTGTTTGCGGCGATGTTCGCCACTTACCGCAGCCGCTACCCGGACATCGAAATCGAACTCACCGAATACGGCAGCAAAAAACTGCGCGAATGCCTGGAAGCGGGGGAGATCGACCTGGCGGCGCTCTTGTTGCCTATAGATGAAGGCTTCGACTATCAGCCGGTGCGCAACGAGCCGTTGATGGCAGTACTGCCCGTGAGCCACCCGCTGGCGCAGCGCACACGTATCGACTTCACCGACCTCGCGGATTCGCCGTTTATTCTGTTCGAAGCCGGTTTTGCCCTGAACGCCAAGATCCTCGCCGCCTGTGAGCGCAAAGGTGTCACGCCCCGGGTGACCGCCCGCAGCGGGCAGATCGACTTTATCGTCGACCTGGTGTCCGCCGGGCTGGGCGTCGCCTTCCTGCCGCGCATGCTCGCCCACAAACATCAACACCCGGGCATCGCCCTGATCCCCCTGGACGAACCCCACACCGACTGGCACATCGCCCTGGCCTGGCGCGCCAGCGCCCACCTGCCACCGGCCGCGCTGGCCTGGTTGGAGTTGGCTAGGGAACACCCGCTTTCAACCGGCCATCCGGTTTAATCGACCCAATTGCCAGAGAAAGCTTGACTTCCCCTTTTTAATCAGTAACATACGGCGCATTCCGCGATAGCTCAGTTGGTAGAGCAAATGACTGTTAATCATTGGGTCCCTGGTTCGAGTCCAGGTCGTGGAGCCAGATAGAGAAAAGCCTGCAGAGATGCAGGCTTTTTTTTGCCTTGAATTCCGTGCTTTCGGGTTTGCCCCGCGCTGCGGTGTGTCAGGTAGACATGCGGGGTCTCAGACATCGCGGCGCGGGGCAAGCCCGCTCACTACAGTTAGTCATGTGTACATCCCAGGCGTGGAACCCGATAGAGCAAAGCCTGCAGAAATGCAGGCTTTGTTGCCTTGGGTTTTATCAGTCCACGTTACGTACCAACGCTGAAACAAATTTATACATTTTGTTGACGCCATCAAAACGCCACCCTAAGATCGCCGCCCATTGATGGCACAGTGCCATGTAGAGGGATCTAAACATGTGGCGTTCGGTACGTCGGACCAGGCTCAGCCTGCTGTCCGCTTTTTTTTGCCTGGGCACAGCCAGCTTGGCTCAAGGCGCCACTCCACCGAACACGCCAGGCGTCACTGACCTGATCCGCGACCGCCAGGACCGTCTGCTCGAAGAGCAGCAACGCCGCCTGGAAGAACTGAAAGACCTGCCCGGAAAAACTTCCGCCCCAGCCAAACCATCAGCACCTGCCGACACCCGCTGCTTCCCCATCAAAACCATCGAACTCAGCGGCGCCGACGCCCTGTCCGAAGGCGAGCGCGACAGCCTGCTCAAACCCTACATCGGCCAATGCCTCGGCGTGCCGCAGCTCAACGAGCTGCTCAAGGTCATCACCGATCATTACCTCGGTAAAGGCCTGGTCACCAGCCGCGCCTACCTGCCGCAACAGGACCTCTCCAGCGGCAACCTGAAGGTGCAGGTGATCGAAGGCCGTTTGGAAGGAATGAAGAGCGAGGAGGGCAGCGGCATCAGCGATCGCCAACTGGCCATGGCTTTCCCCGGCAAATCCGGCGACTTGCTCAACCTGCGTGAAATCGAGCAGATGGTCGACCAGTTGAACCGCCTGCCGTCGAACCAGGCACAGATGGAACTGGCCCCCGGCAAGGCCGTCGGCGGCAGCGACGTGTTGGTGAAGAACGCCCCGCAGAAACCCTGGCGCGTCGGCCTGTCGCGCCACAACGGCGGCCAACGCAGCACCGGCGAACAGCAGTGGGGCGCGAGCCTGGACTGGGACAACCCGCTCGGCCTGGCCGACCAACTCTCCCTGCGCGGCGGCCATGATGCGGTCAGCGATCACCAGAAAACCTCGCGCAACTCGATGCTCAATTACAACCTGCCCTTTGGCTGGTGGAACCTCAATTACAGCTACAGCGAGTCCGAGTACCGCTCCCTGGCCCAGGCCAGCAACTTCAACTTCAAGCAGTCCGGTGACAGCCAGAACCACCAGTTGCGCCTGGAGCGGGTGGTCCACCGCGACTCGCTGAGCAAAACCTCCCTCAGCACCGGCGTGGCCTACCTGCGCACCAACAACTTCATCGAAGACAGCAAGCTGGCCCTGAGCAGCAACCGCTTGAGCGAAGCGCAATTCGGCATCAACCATGGCCGGCGCATTGGCGGCTCATTTCTCAACATCGACCTGGGCATGCAGGACGGTATCGGCGCCTTCGACGCCCAGGCCAACCACAACCCGCGCCCGGGCCAGCCGGATGCGCGCTACCGCAAATACACCGCGACGCTCAGCTACCTGTACCCGTTCAAGCTGTGGGGCGAGTCGTTCAGTTTCAGCAGCCTGATGACCGGCCAGCGCAGCGAAGACGTGCTCTTCAGCCCGCAACGCATGAGCCTGGGCGGGCAGTCGTCGATTCGTGGCTACAAGGACCAGACCCTCAGCGGCGACAGCGGCGGCTACTGGCGCAACGACCTGCGCTGGAGCCGCCCGGTGACCTGGGCCTGGCTGCAACCGGTGCTCAGCGAATACGGCACCAGCCTCGGTTACGACCAGGGCGTGATCAGCCACGGCCGCTACAACGCCGAGCAGCATGGGCGCATGAGCAGCAACTCGGTCGACCTGTTTGCCCGCGGCCAGAACGTCGCCGCCACGGTGACCTTCGCACACTCTTTGGAACGACCGGACCCGATCACAGAACGTGAAGCGCCGATCTATTTCCGACTGGATTTCTTCCTTTAATTTTTTACCGCCCTTTGGGCATCGAGACATCACATGGACGTTCGCCAGTTCGCCTTCCTTGCGCGCCAACCTTCTGCGGCCGTAAAAAGCCGCTCTACCTTCCTGGGCATGCCCAAGCGCGGGTTGGCATTGGTGCTGGCCAACGCCATGTTCTGGCAACCGTTGTTGGCGCAGGCGGACGGCATTGTGGTCAGCGCACCCGGCACCAGCCTGGGACAGGCAGCGAATGGCGTGCCCATCGTCAATATCGCTGCACCCAATGCCAGCGGGCTGTCGCACAACCAGTTCAAGGACTACAACGTTGGCGCCAACGGACTCATCCTCAACAACGCGACGAATCGCACCGAGTCCACGCAGTTGGGCGGGATCATTCTCGGCAATAGCAACCTCAACGGTCGCGCCGCCAGCACCATCCTCAATGAAGTCAATGGCGGTAGCCCAAGCCAGTTACGCGGCTACACCGAGGTGGCGGGGCAGTCGGCTCATGTGATCGTTGCCAACCCCTACGGCATCACTTGCAACGGTTGCGGCTTTATCAACACCCCACAGGCGACGCTGACCACGGGTAAGGCGGTTATCGAGAACGGCCAGGTCAGCCGCTATCAAGTGGATAAGGGCAGTGTTTCCATCGAAGGTGCCGGGCTTAACGCCAACAATATCGACCGCTTCGAAATCATCACCCGCTCGGCCAAGCTCAATGCCGAGATCCAGGCCAAGAACCTGGCGATCATCGCCGGCGCCAATGACGTCGATGCCAAGACCCTCAAAACCACGGCGCGTGCCGCTGACCCGGCGACCGCCCCTCAACTGGCTATCGACTCTTCGGCGTTGGGCGGTATGTACGCCGGCGCAATCAAGCTGGTCAGCAGTGAAGCCGGTGTGGGCGTGAGGCTCGACGGCAAGATGCTCGCCAGTGGCGGCGACATGCAACTGGATGCCAATGGTCACTTGAGCCTGGTGCAAGCCACCGCTGCTGAAGCGGTTGTCATCAAGGCCCAGAGCCTCGACGCTCAGGGCAAGATCTACGCCGGCACCCGTGTTGAAGCGACCACTCAAGGCACGTTGACCAATCGCAGTGCCATCGCTGCCCAAGACAGCGTTGCGCTGACCAGTGCGGGTCAGCTTGAAAACCTGGGCATGATCGAAGCCGGCGTCACCCCGGAGAACACCCGCAACCAGACGGGTGACGTGGTGCTCACCGCCAAGCGCATCGACAACCGTGGCCAGAGCGTTGTCGCCAGCCGCGACCTCAAGGCCACCGCCACCGAAGCACTCGACAACCGGGCAGGTACGCTTTCAGCCAACACCCGCCTGACGCTTGACGCGCAGGATCTGGACAACCGTGGCGGCACGTTGACGGGGCAGGGCGCGGTCAATACCACCCTTAGCGGCACACTCGATAACCGAGACAAAGGCACGCTCGCCAGCGGCGGCGAGCAAACGTTGAAGGCGGCGGCGGTAAAAAACACTGATGGCGTGATCAGCAGCCAGGACACGCTCGGCCTGGATGTAGCCAGCCTCGACAACACCAGCGGCAAGATCACCGCCCAAAACACCCTGACCCTTGATGGCACGACCTTTGAAAACGCCAAGGGTCAGATCACCAGTCAGGGAGACATCCTCGCCACGGCCAAAACGTTCAGCCAGCAAGGCGGCAAATTGATCAGCCAAGGCCAGCTCACGCTGGTAGCCGACACCCTTGACAACAGTCTTGACGGCTACATCGCGTCCGCCAATGCCATGAGCCTTACGGCCCACCAGCAATTGATCAACACCGGCAAAGGCATTATCAGCACCCAGCAGGGCCTGACGATCAACGGCGGGGCGGTGGACAACACCACCGGCAGCCTGCTCAGCCAGAGCGGTATCACCGCTACGTTGAGCGAGGGGCTCAACAACCGGGACGGCAGCGTCATCACGCAAACAGACGACCTCACGATTGACGCCGACGGCGTCGATAACCGTGGGGGCGTATTGGCGAGTGTCGCGGGCAAACTCAAGGCCACCCTGGCATCTGTTTTGGATAACGGCAAGTCGCTCAGCACGCCCGGCGAGGCGGGACTGATTCAGGCTCAGTCGCTCAATCTCGGTGCCCAGCAGGCCGTGCTCAACAATGGCGGCCAGGTCTCTGCCTTGAATGGCGATGCCCTGATCACCACCGCCACCCTCGACAACCAGGGCGGCGCCTTGCTGGCCAAGCAACAGCTGACGGTACGCGCTCACGACCTCAACAACACCCAAGGCCGCGCGGCCGGCGACTCCATCGATTTCGGCCTGACCGGCGCACTGAGCAACCAGTCAGGCCTGGTCGAGGGCAGCAGCGGTTTGCTGATCGACGCCGCCTCCATCAACAACCAGAACGGCAAGTTGCGTTCCCTGGGCCAACAAGGCACCGCCAGCGTAGCCAGTGCGCAGTTGCTGGATAACCAGAGCGGCATGATCGAAGCGGCTAACCATGACGTCTCGTTGCGCATGGCCAGCTTCAATAACGCGGGGGGCAATATCCAGCACGTCGGCACGGGGACCTTTGGCGTCGATCTGGCGAAGTTCAGCAACATCGGCGGCAGCGTCGCCACTGCCGGCACACTGACCATCGATGCGGCCAAGTGGGATAACAGTACCGACGTTCAAGCCGATGTACTGAACGTCACCGTAGGCCAGTTCAACCAGGCCGCTACCGGCAAGCTTGCCGCCAGCCAGCGTTTCACCGGTCAGGGCGACACCTGGACCAATGCCGGGCGTATCACCAGCGGCGGGGCGTTCTCCCTGACCGCGACCAACGTCATCAACACCGGTACCCTCGGTGGTGCCGGCAAGGTGGATCTGAACGCCGAAGCCGTGCGCAACGACCATGGCCTGATCTTCAGCGGCACTGACATGGCATTGCGCTTTAAGAACCTGACCAATTACTACGCCGATATCTACAGCCTGGGCGGCCTGAGCATGATGGCTCGCGACGGCGTGGCACGCAGTGCGTCGTTGGAAAACATCTCCAGCCATATCGAAGCCACCAACGATGTGCTGGTGCGCAGCGACAGCGTCATCAACCGCAAGGACGTATTCAGCACCGTCGACGAGGCAGTCTCGGGCTACCTCAGCGTGACTTGCTACGACTGCGGCGGTGATCACCACAACGTCGACTACGTGGCACACGAAGTCTCCAAGAGTGTGGTGGCAACGGATTCCGCCAGTTCCTCGATCCAGAGTGGCGCCAAGCTGACCGTCGACGGTTCAAGCGTGCTCAATAAATACAGCACCATGGCCTCGGGTGCCGACCTGGTGATCACCGCTGATAACTTCGCCAACATCGGCGCGACTACCGGCACCAGCACGCGTACACGTACCTGGAACACAGGCCGCATAACTGACGGTACCGATGACCGCTTCCGTGCAAACTGGATCTACCCCTACAACGCCCAACCCAACCCCAAGGTATTGCCGGTTGGCGCACTCAACTCCTTCAGCCTGGTAGGTGATACCACCACCGTGACCCCGGGCGACCCGATCGCCTCGGTGATTCAAGCGGGTGGCAACGTCAGTATCTTGGCTACCCAGCAGCTGGAAAACAGCAGCATCGTACAGTTCGCGCCGCCTACACCTGTTCCGGACAAAGGCGGCGCCACTGCAGTGACCAAACCCGCTGTGGTCGTGCTGAACCCACAACTGCCACCCGACCTGGCACAGCAACAAGTCAACCCGACCACCCTGCCAGGCTTCACGTTGCCGAGCGGTACGAATGGCTTGTTCCATGTGGTCGATAGCGCCGCTGCCGCCAAAAACAGCCAGGACCTGAGCAAGGCCAACATCCAGGGCTCGGACGCCAGCCGCGTGGTTGTTGGCCCTAAATACCTGGTCGAAACCAACTCTGCCTTCACCGACCTCAAGCAATTCATGAGCTCGGACTACCTGCTCGGCCACCTCGGCTATGACCCCGAAACCAGCTGGAAACGCCTGGGTGACGGCCTTTACGAACAGCGCCTGATCCAACAAGCCGTTACTGCCCGAACGGGCCAACGTTTCATCGCTGGCCAGACCACCGATGAAGGCATGTTCAAGTACCTGATGAACAATGCCATTGCCAGCAAGGATCAACTCAACCTTTCCGTGGGTGTAAGCCTCACCTCACAACAAGTCGCCGCACTGACCCACGACATCGTCTGGATGGAAGACCAGGTGGTCAATGGTGAACACGTGTTGGTGCCCGTGTTGTACATGGCCCAGGCGAACAATCGCCTGACGGCGGATGGTGCGCTGATTCAAGGCAAGGATGTGACGCTGATTGCCGGTGCGGACTTGAAGAACGCCGGGACCTTGCGCGCCAGTGAAAGTCTGTCGGCAGCGGCGGGCGGCAATCTGGTGAATACACGCCTGGCTGAGGCTGGTGAAAAGCTCAAGCTGGTCGCAGGCAAGGACCTGGTGAACATCCAGGGCGGCATCCTCAAGGGCAAGGATGTTGAGCTGAACACGTTGACCGGCGATATCCGCAACGACCGGACCATCACCACTGTTGAGAACAGTGGGAAGGGTTTCAGCTCCAGGACTGCAGTCGTAGATAGCGCTGCGAGCATTGAAGCTGGAAACAACCTGACGATGCATGCCGCTCGCGACCTGCTGAACGTGGGCGGGGCCATTACGGCAGGCAAGAGCGCGTCGTTGAGCGCGGGTAACGATGTTGTTATCGCGGCGGCTCGCGAAGAAACCGGGTCGATGCGCCAGGACAAACGGCATTTCTGGGATCAAAGCCAGACGGTGCAGCACGCCAGTGAGATTAAGGTCGGTGAAGATCTTGAGGTTAATGCGACGAATGAACTGACGATGGTTGCCAGTCATATTAAAGCCGGTGGCGACGTCAACTTATCAGGCACTGACGTGAGCCTCCTCGCGGCTGCCAACGAGGAGTCGAGCGAATATCGCTACAAGCGTAGCGGCAAGAAGATCAACCAGGAAGAAGAGCATGCTCGGCAGCAGGGCACAACGATTGAGGCCGGTGGGGATGTAAAAGTCGCTGCGCTGCACGATGTGACGATGGTCTCCAGCAAGATCGACGCCGGAAATGAGGCCTATCTGGCTGCCGGGAACAAGTTGAATTTGTTGGCAGAGCTCAACCGCGACTACTCCCTTTATGACATGACCAAAAAGGGCAGTTGGGGGAGCAATGCGGCGAAACGCGATGAGGTAACGCAGCACACGAACGTCGGGAGTGAAATCAAGACGGGTGGCAATCTCACACTCAAAAGTGGCGGCGATCAGCGTTACCAAGTGGCAACCCTGGACAGCGGTAAGGACCTGACGCTGGAGAGCGGTGGCCGCATCGTGTTCGAGGGCGTGAAGGACTATCACGACGAGAGCCATACCAAGAGCAAGGGCGACTTGGCTTGGTACAAGATGAAGGGCGAAGGAAAGACAGACGAGACGCTACGGCAAAGCGCCCTGATTGCTCAGGGTAAGTTGGTGATCAAGGCTGTTGAAGGCGTGCAAATCGACATCAAACAAGTCGACCAGCAGAGCGTCAGTCAAACCATTGATGCGATGGTTCAAGCCGACCCGAATCTCGCCTGGATGAAGCAAGCAGAAGCGCGTGGCGACATCGATTGGCGTCAGGTCAAGGAAATTCACGATAGCTTCAAGTACGAGTCTTCCGGGTTGGGGGCGGGGGCGAAGATTGCCATCGCAATCTTGATGTCGTTCATCATGGGCCCAGCAGGTTTCGGGTTAGAGGGCGCCAACTTGGCCGTGGCGACAAGCCTGGGGACAACTGCTGTCACGAGCACCATCAACAACAAGGGCAATCTTGGGTTGGCGGTGAAAGAAACGTTCAGTGCGGGCAGCTTGAAAAACGCTGCTGTTGCGGGCGTGACGGCGGGTCTAATCGACTACGCAGACACCAAGTGGTTTTCCGATGCGAGTGGAGCGACTAATGGCGGCTCAACAGTTGTCTCCAGCGGGCCGATACAGAATCCTGGCTACGCCTCAAGCATGCTCAAACCGGAAAACTGGGCCGATACTCTCCTGAGAAGTGGCACCCATGCACTCATCAACGGCAGCGTCTCTACAGTCATTACCGGCGGGAGTCTAGGTTCTAATCTGGGAGAGGCGTTCATTGGTGAAGGCATTGAGCTAGGTGCCGCAATCGGGAACAAGAAAATTGGTGACTTGGCGGCGAACCTGGACGTTGCCCCCAAGATAGCTGAGAAGCTGGTACTGCATGCGGCATTGGGTGGCCTGATCGCCAAGGCTCGCGGAGAGAGTTTTGCCAGTGGAGCAATTGCAGGCGGTGTGGCTCAAGGGCTGACACCCATTGCGAATGGCTTGTTGGCAGAGTATGTCAGCTCACGCTTTGAGGCGGCTGACCTAAGCGATGCGGGAAGCCAGCTGAAGATCGGAACAGCGCAGATCATTGGTTTGATTGCTGCGGGAGCCGCAGGTGGAAACCCGGCGACAGGTAGCCTGATTGGCGGCACGGCGGAAAAGTACAATGATCAGGGGTTTCACCTTGACCCTACCGATCAGTTTAATGACCATGGCTTGCCACCGCAGAATACGCCGTCTGACGTCGATAAGCTCAAAGCGGAAATATCGTTATTCATCCTGATGGGGCTTGTCCCCGAATTGTTGGGCGGGGCTGCTGAGGGGTTCATAGCTAGAATCACTGGGATGTTCAGCAAGTCTCCAAGTGAAGCATTGGCTGGAGCGGGGACCAGGGCTGGGGCAGGTGGGGCTATAGATGTTGGAGCGGCATCGGAAGGTGGTGCTCTTGAAGTTGGCGCCAGTAGTCAAGTCACCGAGATTGAGTTCTTGCCGAAGGCGACCAGAAATAGTTCAGGGCAAATTGAGACTAAAATTTCTCAAGGTGAAGCTATAAAAAATCTTGAGTCCAGCGGGTACAAAAAAACTTTTTCTCAAGATGGAAAAGTTACTATATTAATGAACGGAGAGAAAACATATCGCTTCTACCCGCTTTCGACATCCACTGGACAACCTTCAGCATCTTTAACTGTTGAGGGGGTCAAAGGTGTAGTTGTGAAGATTCGTTTTTTGGGAGAGTAAAGTGACTATTTTGAAAGTTGAGCAAAGAGAGTTGGACTTGTTTGTTGAGAAGTTGTTATGTGTTATCGATTTTGATAAAGATTTGCCGGAGAACGTTTTTTTAAGGGATGAGTATATTTATTGGTTTTTCGAAAGGCCGCTACTTTGTTTTTATGATTTGTTTTCTGGTTTGGTTTTGGAGAGTGTTTCAAGCTTTAAGTCTGACGTCTTCATAAAATTTTCTGGCGGGCAACCATTGTCGGGGTCGTGCTTTTCAATTGATTCAAGCAACATAAGTGGGGACTCTAATTGGTTGGTCGTTAACTCCGAGAATTTTTTTGAGGGAACAGTAGGGTACCCGATTGTTTTGTGTAATGACACGGATGATTGGTTTGCTTTTGAAAGCGCCCACGAGGAATTCGGTGTTTTAGCTGTAAATAAGTCTTCTCTTCATGAGGGGTTTTTGGGGTATTTGAATGCGAATTTAATTTCGATGAGTGATTTGAGTGAATTGGCAAAGACATCTGTGGCAGAAGGTGTGATCGCACAAGTCTTGATTTCCTATTATGGCTGAAGGGTTGGATTTGAGTGAAGGTCAGATTTTCAAATATTTTGCTGTGCTAGTAGCTTGTAGGGTGTTCAATTTATTGATTGTTTGGTAGGTTTATTAATCAAAGGTTTGGGTGTGAAATGTCTAGGCTGCGAAGCATAAGCGAGTAGAGGTGCGGACACTGATGATGTTGATTTCGCTAAACAACTAATTGAGGGGCTCGACAGTGCTCATCGCCGATGAGTTTTTCAAAAAATTTGTTTTGTGATTGGTTTTTTACGCTCCGGCTGAGGGGGTGAGTTTAAAAATAACAGTGGAGCCTCCGTTTTTAAGGGGGTATGAATGCTATGTTGTTAATACACCCGAAGGAAATTTCACGCTTCGAAACTTTTCCTCTTCATCTGGTCCAGCCTGGACTATTGATGTGCCTAAAGCCGCCACAGGCACAACGTATAATCCAGAAATAAAATTCCTGATTGGAAACCCATAATGGATATTAAGTTTGTTGAAAAAAATAGTGCGTGATTCATTTGGTCTATGGATATCGGCACTTTTCAGCGCCATTGGTTCATGGAATCCTGAGCTATCATTCTCTCAACAAAAAGATGCTTTTTTTTCTGTGATCGAATACCTGCTTGTTACTGGAAGAATAAAATTTATCGCGCCAAATGCAGATTGCTATATTTCTTCAGAAAATCCGCACCCCAGATTTTCGATTGATGATGAAGAGTCTCACTGGGGGTTGGATGCGAAGCAGATTGTTTCTTACTTGAAAGATAAGTGGCCGGAAGGTGTCGTGAGTGAAAGTGACGAAGCACTCACGCTGTATTTTTATGAGGTGCCAGGGATCATTTGGGTTGACGAAAACGGCTGTTTGTTTGCTTCATGATTTGTTGGTGGAACAGGAAAGGGCGAAGCTTCAGGGGGCGCAAAAAATTTCTTATGTGATGACTTATGCGCGTGGCGGAGAAGTTGCAACCAAATTCGCCGGCTGATGGGTACGAAGTCCTCACCTTTAAAAATAATGGTGCATTCTTCGTTTTGGGCGAACGTATGAATATTGAATTTTATTGGAGCAATTTTCTAGATGAGCCCGCTCCGAATTGTCGTTCAGGCGTGGATGGTCCTAGTGGAGTGGATTTTCTCGCTTGCCTGTTGGGTGATGATGGCGGCAGGTGCTTTAATACGATGCATCAGGCTTTTTTCGATCCCCTCCAGAGTTTCTTGGTGAATAGCCCTATTCCCACGGGTAAATAAGTAGAGGATACATATGAAGTATCAGGCCGGAGAATATGAAGCTGTTCATCAATCGCCCGTTTGGCGTGATCGTGCCAATTTCATATTCGCCGCTCATCTTGGAACCAAGGATGGAAATAACGAATGGGAACAGCTCTGGGGGCAAAAAACAGCTGCTCACAAATTTATTGTGTGCTGTATACCTTTCTTTGCTCGAAATATTGCTCTAGGCGACGAAGTAGAAACGGATATTGACTTTGTGGTTCAGCGAGTTATTCAGCGTGGATGGCAAACTACCTTCAGAGTATGGTTTGCTTCCCACGATAAAATGCTACGCGAAGCATTGATGATAGAGATTGAAAGCATGAGCCCATTAATGGAATGGTCTTCAGGGGATTTGCTCGCACTTAGCCTTTCTGATGGGGTCGAAGCGCAGCGCATGGCCAATTATTTGCATGCGTGTGAGGAGAAAGATTTGCTCAAATATGAAACTGGGCGGCGCTGATATTTAGATGCAAAAGGGATAGGCGAAGCTTCAAGGCCCATAGAATTTCTCAACTGCCGGTCGCTCCTTTGGTCGGTATCAATGATACTCAAATTGGGTACTTGTAAGAAAGTTTGATGTTTCTGTCTTGCAGGCCCGTTCTAATAATCTTGGAGCTACTCGGTTCCTACTCGGAAGGACAGGGGGCGCCAATGTAATTTTAAAAATTAGAAGGGATGCTGATTCAAATTACCTTGCCGTGAGGTGAGATGAACATTATTTCTGCTGGTGCGATTAAATCTAATAAAAAAATAGAATATTGGTGCGAACGTTAAAGGCTCGGCTGCTGGGGATATGGATTTCGCTAAATAACTAATCAAGGATCTTAACAATGCTCTTGGCCGATGAATGTTTAAAAAGGTTTGTTTTGTGGCTGGTTTCTTTGCCTTTCCTTTCTGCCGAAGTTTTGGAGGACTCATTGCAAGACCTAGGCGGGATGGATGGCATTATTGAAAACTCATATTATATATCTGCGTACGAGTCTTTAGGTCGGGCTCTGGTGCAAGAAAACTCATTTCAAAGTATTTTAGAGTTTTTTCGAGTTTTTAAATTGGAGTTGAGTGTGTGTCCTGAGCATTTGTACTACTTTGTCGAGTCAATAGTTGATTGGTCTTTAGCTCGTGGTGACCAGTTGGAAGAGCTAATAAGTGTGGCTCCTGAAAATTATAAAATATTTCTGCATAGAAGGTTTTCGCCAAGATAAACTGATTCGTTACTGCAAAGGTGAATACTGGCTTTTCCAAAACACTAAGGTTCAGTGTGGACTATGCCGGTAAAACTATTGGCTTAGATCTCGGGGCTCAGGGGAACAAATGTAATGGTCATGGGGCGTATGCCGGTGCTCAGTATCCGTTGCAAAGGAAAATTCTAGCGTCATGGCTGATCATACCTAGCCCTTTTTCCTACAGATCATTGATTTCCCCTGCTTTGACAAGCCACCCCAGCACGACCGGATTCAGGGACTGACTAAGCATTCTGAAATGCTCAAGAACGTCAACTATCCCGAGGCAAGAGCAGCTCGACAGGCAGCGCTTGATGCGTTAAAAAATTTCTGATGCTCTAGGGGGTGCTGAAATATGAAAAAGACATTCCGTGATATTGACGAAAGTAAAGGATTTAAATGGGAGCTTGGGCCTGACCCGTCAGCCCTGGAGTTGTGGCATATGTCTATATTAGATACCCCGATTACGGAATTGGAAATTGGGGGCTTGTGTCGGGCTGTTAGGCAGGATATGTATATTTCAGAGCTGCTTCCCTTGGTGGTTTCTGAATTGGATAAAGATGTATTGGTTGGTTATTGGGATGATGCAGAGCTGCTGAGATTAACTTCAGAACTACCCGGTTCAGTGTGGGGGCAGTGTTTTGTGCTTACCAAGAAGATGTTCGATATCCTTTGCAGAGATAAAGAATTGCTTGCGCAAGATACATGCGCTGTCGCCTGTGCTACAAAATTAGAGCATAAACTTTTTATTGCTCTTGGCGATCAGGGATGAGGCCGTAAGGGGAGGGGCCGTTTGGACGGGGCACTCGCTGCGTAAAAATTGCGAATGTGCTAAAAGGCGAATGAACCGTCAGCAGGTTCTGCTCAATATGTCTCAATGGGATCAGGATACTCATCTACCTCGGACGATTGCTCTGAGACCGGCTGAGGCGTGCTTGAAAGATGCGTGTATTGAAATTTCGGAGGCCGCAAGGAATATTTCGAGGGTTTTATCGTCTATCGAAAATCGTTAGAGGGGATTGTTTAAGCTTTAAATGCGTTTGTCGAAGTGGCAGGCTTTCGCAGGGCAGTGGTAACAGAAAGCAGTACTCGCGTGAATTAATGTATGGAATGAAGGGGGGGCTAAAATTGGTAATAAGAGATGGCCAGAGAGTTATCATCGATTCCAGTCCTGGGTAGCGAGAGGAGAAAGTGTTATGTCCGAATTCAAATGTATTTTCCTCGATCATGAACTCGACGCCGACCCTGCGTTGCGTTTTTATGCTGACTTCTTTTTGAACTATCAGCCTTCGAAGTGGCAGAAAGGAGGTGGCGATGGAGTGTTCAGCTTCGTCAGTGATGATGGTTACAAGGCGCAGTTGTGCGTTCTGGAGAGCAAAGGTCTTGGTATCTCTGTCAGGTACAACCTCAGAGCAGCAGGCGAGCGCGAAGGGGTGGAGTTCTACTCGGTAGGTCAACCCGAAAAAATGAATCGGGTTGAGGACTTTGGTGATGATCAGTGGGTACCTGCGGGCTCATTTCTTGCTCCGATGAAGGCATGGCTGGCGGTCGAGGATTTTTTCCACCATCCATTGGAGAAATCCTCTCGGATGGGGTGGCTCAGTTCTCACGAGATCTGTTGGCCAGATAAGTGTTAGGTCCTGTCGTCACAGCGATGGGTGCCGGTAATGGCGGTATAGTGGTAGCTAGGGTGCACCCTGATACAGTGAAATATATTGAGCGTAAGTTGGGTGTGAAGTTGATTGTCATTTTTCTCGAATTTTTTCTTAGTGGTAAGTGGGTAGTTAGATCATTGAAACGCACTGAAGGCAATGCCGTAGCCGGAAGTAGCTGTCTGCGTTACCATTCGTTACTGCAAGACTTTTTTCTGAAGCTGACTGGGGTGGGGCGCTCTATTCCGCGCCAGGCCTAACCCAGGCGTTCCATAAGGCGTATCATGGAACATATTTTCCGAAGAAGGGTGGCGATACAAAAACTTGAGGGAAATATTTATCGGCCGGTTCTTGAAGGTTTGGGATTGAATTGATGAGAATATACAAAGGTAATGTCCCTAAAGAGTCATTAAGTTTGTTTGTTTAAGATATTGGCTTTGGGGAGTTTTTTTCCTATTCGGGAAGCTTGGTTTCATTAGAACAAGCAATTTCTATTCTTGGCTTGCTCTCTCCTGATTTTATTGAGATCAATAGTCACATTTTTTGGCTGCCGGACGCCCATCAATACGATTCGCAAAAACACCATTTGAAAGGGCTAGTCGAGGTCAAACCCGGTGTGTTGGAGCCAAGTGCATCACGCAAAGACGTTGAACGATACAAAAATATATTTTCAGTAAGTCAGTTTTTTTCAAAGTGGGAAGAAGCACCGGGACGCTCCGTCTTTAAAGTAGGTCTGTCGGAACAGGATTATCGTCTCTGTCATTTATTTGCTGAGAAGATCACTAGGTACTGGAAACGTGCACTATCAGACGCTTTCCCAGAGAGGGTATTTCAGTTTGAGATTGCTGACGATCTCCTCGATGAGTATGGCGTTTGTCTGACATTCTGGCAGTCGTAGTTTAATGAGCGCTCAGAAACGGTACAAAAGCTAATGGTGGTGTTGTCGGAAAGGTGGATGATTCATGAAGTCTCTTCAACACTCCAGAAAATTGGAGTCGCCGCAAATGAACCTGCGGCGGTGCAGTTTTTAGGCATGTCTGAATGTCGTTAAGTTTTAGGTGTTATCTTGAAGGGGAGTGGTCATGTTATTTAATTTTGATAAGGCAGGTGTCCCTATGAAAGTGGTGTACTTGCTGAAAGAAGAGTTGAAAGAAAACCCCGAGAGAGTCGCGTTGGCGCAAGCGCTGACACTGAATGCGTCAAAACCCTATATGGGGCTTAAGGGCACTTATGGGCTTTTTGGTTCGGAGGAATGGTGGAAGAGTATCGATGACAAAAGAATGCCTTTGCTGTTTCTCTCTGGAATAATTCAAAGGACCTATATTGCGGGGCAAGATCCATCGTCTAAAGCTAATAGTTTTAGCTTTTTACTCGATGACGGATCTGTGCGTGAAGAAAGTATATATGATTTCACAAGCGCGGAAGATCGCGAGCTATTTGTGGTGGGTTCTAGGGTGGAGGTTGTTTACGCATTTGATGAACTGAAGCCTGGGGCAGTAGAAGGTGAAAGTACCCATCTGGATATTGTATTGGAAATGGCTGTCTCATTGCGGCCGGTTAATTAAATTTGACAGGCTCGCAGGGTGAGTGTGTTAGGGAAAGGTTTGAATCGGCTAATCTTCCCCGATGAAGTATATTTATAATCAGAGGCTCGATGGGTGAAGGTTGTGGTAGATACTCTGTTTATAAAGAAAAACCTTGATGTCAAATCTACTGTTTTCTTTAGAAAGACGCGTGAAATTGTCTACGTATTTGAAGTTGATGGTGTTGATGTCAGTTTTGAAGGGAAGCTGCGAAAGAATGGTGATATCAAAGGCATCGAATATGGCGATAAGCTGGAAAGATTTTTAATGGAGTTTATGCCGGTTGATCGTGATGTATCAAAAAACTATCTCTACTAACCTGGCGCTACGTAGAAGGTGCAAGCATCGAGTTCCCTGTCTCTTTAATATCTAGTAGCACTAACGAAACTATTGTGCCGAAGTGATTATGGAACCAGTTTGGTTGCCTGGCTCTAGGTAACGATCAAGCATGGATGACGCTTTCTAAAGATCGCTCGTATGCTGCGGATTCTAAGCGTTAAATGTATGGTGACTTCAAAGCACCTAGAGCTGACTATGTCTGTCTCCTTTTCCTACGGATCATTGATTCCCCTGCTTTGACAAGCCAACCCAACCCGACTAACTTTCCTGGTGTTACGCATTCATGCGACCAACGCTATGCAGCAATCCATTCTCTCCACCACTTTTTTCGTGGTTTCTATGCGCCTAACAGCCAGCAAATGACTGTTAATCATTGGGTCCCTGGTTCGAGTCCAAGTCGGGAAGCCAGACAGAGAAAGTCCTGCAGAAGATGCATGCTTTGTTTGCCTTGAACTTCGCACCCCTGTAGCAAGCGGGCCTGTCCCAAGCGCTGCTGTGTGTCGGATAAATATGCTGGGCTTGAAACAGCGCGCCCGGGGCTCGGCCGCTCATTACGGTCTTAAGGATGCGCTACAATTTTGAATGAGGCGGCTTCTGGCTTGAGTATGATAAAACTCTACGATTCAGTCTGCCAGAATTTAACGTCGAGTTTATAGTTGGCCTGAGCAAAAAATAAGGAATTTTATGCAAGTTGACCAGTTTTGTGATGAAATTAAGTCATTGTTGGGTGATTTTATGTTGGAGCGCTCGTCGTTTGCCAATGGAGAGTTTGGGGACCTTGAAAGAGTTGAGTTGGAAGGTCTGAACAAACTCGTAACCGTCGATTTTTGGTCTAAGGGGTGGATTGCTATCGATGTTTATGACTGCCCGAGTGAGCAGCAGATAATGAATGTGCTACTGTCCCCAGAGGAGGTAGGTTTTGTTTCTGAAGCGTTTGACAGGCTTATGAATATATTAGTGGCATCAAAGGGTAAGATTATCCATTTGAATTTGTTTGGTTGAAGGGTCGTAGCACTAAAAATACTTGTGTTTTTTTAGAAGGTGCGAGAGATATGTGACAGTGTTTTATACTCCAACTCAACGCGCTAGAAAGGGGGGCAGCATGATAGATTCGATAACCGGCCAAAAAATCTTCCTGATCGAACACCCTACGTATGGTCCCTATGTTCGCGTGTCGAGCTACGAAGACAGTATGGATCTTGAAGACTTGCTAGATGACAAGTATTACGTACCTTACTGGATAGGCAAGCCCAAAGACTTACAGTTTCTCGGAGGGGCTGAGTACTATTTTGGCCCGGTGGTAGATGTGGAAAAGCTGCAAGCAATACTTGACTTGATCGATTCGGATTATCGCGAGCTAAAATAGGGGGGCGTATGATTCACAGTGTGTCTGGTAATCGGGTTCTTGTATGTGTAGATCTGACATATGGACCTTATTTTGAAATGGTGGCAGACGCTGAGCCGCTTTGGTTAGAGGCTATCCTTCAAGGACGATTTTATATTCCTTATTGGGTCGTTAAGAAAAAGTCTGAAGAAACCCCTACGAAGCTGGCTTATCATTTCGGTGCTGCTGCTGATCCAGAAAAATTACAGAAAATTTTAGATATGATTGATTTTGAAAGAAAATCTATCTTTCAAGGTGGCGGCATTGTATTGCGTTGGCCAGGGAAATGTTAGCAGTTGGGAGCGAAGTCTATGCAGAGAATTAATTGCCTCAATGGAAGTGAAGCAGTGATGCTGCTTATTATCGAGCCCTGGGCTGAAGAATACCTGATTGAGCCTGGCGCGTCAGTTGACATTGTTGGGCAAGGAGGGTGTTTTGAAACGGGATTCGAGGTGGAGCATGTTGATAAAGGTATGATTATCTATGGCTGGGAAGGATCTATAGTCTCTGTCTTTTCGAATGGAGAAATAGTTGAGCCTGGTTTTCAACAGTAATGGGTCATGATAGTTGTCCGGCGCGACTAACTTTCGTGTTCCAGGTGCGCTAGCAATTAGCAAGTCCGGGTTAGAGCGAGTCAGTACTTTTTAAGCGCCTGCGTCCCAGAAGACGTATCACCAGCGGTTTCAACGAGATTTCAGTCGCACTCTATTCAGAGCCCCTCCAACGCCCGCCACAACTTCCTCATCGTCGGATTCTGATTCTCCACCGCGCAGTACGAGCGAATCTCCAACCGCGTACTCCATTCCTCCCCCCCAGCCCGCACCAGTACCCCACGCTCCAATTCATCCACCACCGCACTCTGCGGCAACCACGCTACGCCATAGCCCTCGATGGCCATACGCATCAACAACATCGCCATATCCGCCTCATAACAGCGTTCCAGCACAACGGGTGACGGCCCGTTCTTGATCACGATTTCAGCCACTCGCCCCAAAAAAGTCGTCGCGGTGTACGCCAAATGCGGCACCGGCTTCCCGGCCGTTCCCGGCAAGCGGTACAGCGGTCGACCGCGTTTATCAGGGGCACACAACGGGATAAACGCATCATGTCCCAGGGCCAGGCTGCCAAAGCGTTGCGGGTCGAGCAGGATCGGCGCCAGCGGGTGGTGGTAGACGATCATCAGGTCGCAGCTGCCTTCCTCCAGCGCGATCACCGCGTCATGGATATTCGCGGCCACGACGCGCGCATTGAACTGTTCGGTCTGGCGCTGGAATTGCGCCAGCCATTTGGGCAGGAAGGTCATCGACAGGCTGTGTCCCGCTGTCACCTGGATCGAGCGCCCGGGCATGCGTTCCACTTCGCGCAGGCTGGCGCGCAGGCGCATCAGGCCGGCGAGGGCGTCGCGGCTTTCGGTGCAGAAGGCTTGGCCGGCGGCGGTGAGTTGCACCGGGTAGGTGCCTCGGTCGACCAGTTCGGCACCCACCCATTCTTCCAGTGAGCGAATGCGCCGCGACAGCGCCGATTGGGTCACGCATCGCACTTCGGCGGCGCGGGAGAAATTCTTCCACTCGGCGATGGCCAAGAGGTCGTCCAACCATTTGATCTGCATGCCCGGTCTCCAGGGTGTGAGCCTTGAGTGTATGCCGTCGCGCCCAGGCCAGGCGTGGCTTTTCGCTAACTATTCCAAAAGCGCATGGGGTTAGCCGGATTACTCATCAAGAGGCCTGTGAGCTGTCCCTAGAATTTCTGCCCATCACCCACACAACAAAAACCACATGAGGGCAGCACTGTGAAGCACAACAAACTTCCCCGTCGAATTGCAGCCGGCATCGCCTTGGGCGTGCTGGTGGGTTGGGCGTGTCATCACTATGCAGGGAGCGAGCAGGGCGCCAAGGAGCTGGCCGGGTATTTCTCGATGGTCACCGACATCTTCCTGCGCATGATCAAGATGATCATCGCGCCGCTGGTCTTCGCCACGTTGGTGGGCGGCATCGCCAGCCTGGGCAGTTCGCGTTCGGTAGGGCGTATCGGCGTGCGTGCGATGCTGTGGTTTGTGACGGCGTCGCTGGTCTCGTTGCTGCTGGGCATGGGTCTGGTCAACCTGTTCCAGCCCGGTGCGGGGATGAACCTGCAAGTGGTGCAAAACGCGGCGGCGGCGGTGGCGGTGAATACTGGTGACTTCAGCCTCAAGGCATTTATCAGCCACGTGTTCCCGCGCAGCATCGCCGAAGCCATGGCCAACAACGAGATCCTGCAGATCGTGGTGTTTTCGCTGTTCTTCGGCTTTGCCCTGGCGGGTGTGAAGCGCGCCGGTTACACGCGCATCACCGACACCGTGGATGAGCTGGCCAAGGTGATGTTCAAGATCACCGACTACGTGATGGCCTTCGCGCCGATCGGCGTGTTCGCGGCGATTGCGTCGGCGATCACCACCAATGGCCTGGGCCTGCTCGCCGATTACGCCAAGCTTATCGCCGAGTTCTACTTGGGGATTGTTCTGTTGTGGGGGCTGCTGTTCACGGCCGGCTACCTGTTCCTCGGGCGCTCGGTGTTCACCCTCGGCAAGTTGATTCGCGAGCCCATCCTCTTGGCATTTTCCACCGCCAGCAGCGAGTCGGCTTATCCGAAAACCATGGAGGCCCTGGAAAAATTCGGTGCCCCCAAGCGCGTGTCCAGCTTCGTGCTGCCGCTGGGCTATTCGTTCAACCTCGACGGCTCGATGATGTACCAGGCCTTCGCGATCATGTTCATCGCCCAGGCCTACAACATCGACCTGAGCTTCACCCAGCAACTGCTGATTTTGCTCACGCTGATGATCACCAGTAAAGGCATGGCCGGCGTTGCCCGAGCGTCGGTCGTGGTGGTGGCGGCGACCTTGCCGATGTTCAACCTGCCCGAAGCCGGGTTGTTGTTGATCATTGGTATCGACCAGTTCCTCGACATGGCCCGCACCGCCACCAACGTGGTTGGCAACAGCATCGCCACGGCGGTGGTGGCGCAATCGGAGGCCGAAGAAGAGCCGGCCGAAGCACCACAGGCGGTGCGCACATGAGCAGTACCCGACGGCTGGGCATCGTCGGCGGGCTGGGCTCGCTGGCCGGGGCGGACCTGTTCTACAAGCTGGTCAAGTCCCGGGCGGTGCTGGAGGACCAAGGCCGCTATCACTTCCTGTTTGAGCAGCACCCGTTCAAGGATGTGCTGCTGCCGCTGGACCGCAACGCCAGCATGACGTCGCGCAAGTTCTACGTGTTCCAGGTGTGCAAAACGTTTGAGAACAGCGGCGTGGACGCGGTGCTGCTGCCGTGTTTCGCCAGCCAGACCTTTCGCGAGGAGATCCAGCAGGAGCTGGGTATCCCCGTGCTCGACATGATGCAGGCGCTGGTCCAGCACATCACCCGCAGCGTTGCGCCTGGCACGCGCCTGGGTGTGATTGCGTCGGACTTCGTGCGCCACTGCGGCCTGTTTGAAAGACACCTCGGCCAGCACTTCAACCTGCTGTACCCCGACGCCGAGGCGCAGGCGGCCTTGATGGAGGCGATGTACGGCGTCAACGGCATCAAGGACGGCCACCTGGAAGGCGTACCGCTGGAGGGCGTGTACCAGGCGTGCCTGTCCTTGCAGGAACAGGGCGCCACGCTGATCGTGCCGGGTATGACCGAGCTGTCACTGGTCTGCGGCGACTTGCAGCGGCGCGGCATCAGCGCGCTCGACATCAACCAGCTCTACGCCGACTTCGCCACCCAGGCCGATGGCCCGGCGCGCCAGCCGCCGTTCAAGCTGGGCATCGTCGGCGGCGTGGGCCCGGCCGCCACCGTGGACTTCATGGGCAAGGTGGTCGCCCACACGCCGGCCGGCAAAGACCAGGACCATATCAAGATGGTGGTCGAGCAAAACCCGCAGATTCCCGATCGCACCGCCAACCTGCTACGCGATGAAACCGACCCGACCCTGGCGCTGTACGCCACCTGCAAGCGCCTGGAAAGCGCCGGCGCCCAGGCCATTGCCATTCCGTGCAACACCGCCCATGCGTTTGTCGAGCGCCTCCAGCCGCACCTGCGCGTGCCCATCGTCAACATGCTCAGCGAGACCGTGGAGTGGATCGCGCAGCACTACGGCAGTGGCCAGGCGGTCGGGCTGCTGGCCACCTCCGGCACGGTGCAAAGCCAGGTCTATCACCACGCGGCGCGGCGTGTGGGGTTGCAGCTGATCACGCCGGGCTTTGACTACCAGGCGCTGGTCATGGAGGCGATCTACGGTGAGCGGGGGATCAAGGCGGGGTTTACTGAAGGCATCTGCCGAGAGCAATTGCTGCTGGCGGCCGAGCACTTGTGTGAGCAGGGGGCGAAGGTGTTGATCCTCGGCTGCACCGAGTTGCCGCTGGTGCTGGCCCACAGCGAGGCTTTCGAGATCAACGGGCACCGCGTGGCGCTGGTGGACCCCACCACGATCCTTGCGCGCCAGTGCATCCGGCTGTCACAGGTGAGCGTTGATCGATAGGTGTTGCACCCTTATCCCCGTCGCACAGGCACTGCCTCTATGACCGGCTGACGCTCATGCCCCTCCCACTTGGCAATCACCAACGGCGCCAAGGCATTGCCCAGCACGTTCAACGCCGTGGTGGGCATTTCCATCAAGCGGTACACCCCGGCGATAAACGCAATGCCTTCCAACGGCAGGCCGGCGCTGGCCAGGGTGGCCGAAAGAATCACGAACATGAAGCCCGGCACCCCGGCCGCGCCTTTGGAGGTGAGTACCATGGTCACCACCAGCAAGGCCTGGTCGCCCAGGCTCAGGTCGATACCGTAGAGCTGCGCGACGAACAACGTGCCGATACCCAGGAACAGCGAGGCACCGTCCAGGTTGAACGAGTAACCCACCGGCACCACAAAACTCACCAGCGAAGGTGGCACGCCGTAGGTTTCGAGCTTTTTCATCAGCTGTGGCATCACCGCTGCGGAGCTGGCGGTGGAGAAGGCCAGGGCCAGTTCGTCCTTGATATGACGCATCAAGGCAAACAGGTTGATCCCGCACAACCGTGCAATCAGGTTCAGCACCACCAGCACAAAAAACACGATGGACACATAGCTCACCAGGATCAGCTTGGCCAACGGCAGCAGCGAGCCAAACCCGAAGTTGGCCACGGTCACTGCGATCATCCCGAACACACCAATCGGTGAGTACGCCATGATCATCGACGTGACCTTGAACATTGCATCGCTGACACCACGCAGCAGCGCGATCACCGGGTCTTTGCGTTCGGCGGGCAAGCGCGACACGCCCAGGCCGAACATCACCGCAAAAAACAGCACCGACAGCAGGCTGCCCTGGGCCATGGCGCTGATCACGTTGTCGGGGATGATCCCGACGAGAATCTGGCCCAGGCTATGCCCGGCGCCGCTGCTGGTAGGCAGGCTGATAGTGGCGGCGTGCAGGCTGGAAAGTTCGGTGCCGGCACCTGGCTTGAGCAGGTTGCCCAGCACCAGCCCGACGATGATCGCCAGGGTGGTGATGCAGAAGAAATAGCCCAGGGACCTGACCCCGATGCGACCCAGGGATTTGCCGTCACCGTGCCCGGCAATGCCCACCACCATGCAGGAAAACACGATCGGCACGACGATCATCTTCATCAGCTTGATAAAGATGTCGCCCGCTGGTTGCAGCACGTTGTCCACCAGCCATGGGCGGGACTCGGGAAAGCGGTGCAACAGGGCACCAATGGCGATGCCGGTGAGCAAGCCGATAACGATTTGCCAGACCAGCGCGATGCGGGGCGTGTGCATAGGAATGCCTCATTTGAGATCAATGATTTTTAAGTTGTTGTTCTAGGCAGTCGAAAGGCGGCCGTGGTGGGCCGCCGGGTGCAGCGAGAAGCCGTCAGCGCAGGTCGTGGCATGCGTCTTTGAGACGACGGCATCCTTCTTCGATCACGTCCAGGGCGCTGGCAAACGACAGGCGCACATACGGCGACATGCCGTAGGCCGCGCCGCTGACCGTGGCCAGGCCGTAGTCACGCAGCAGGTAGTCCACCAATTGCGTGTCGTCCTCCAGGCGGTCGCCCGCCGGGGTGAGCTTGCCCATCAGCGCGCTCACATTGACGAACACGTAGAACGCGCCGTCCGGTGGGGTGCAGCTCACGCCGGGGATGTCCGCCAGTAACCCCAGCATGTGCGCGCGACGTTGCTGGTATTGCGCACGCATGTCGGCGATGGGCGCCTGCTCGCCGGCAAAGGCGGCCACGGCGGCGGCCTGGCTCAGTGAGCTGGGGCAGGTGGTGGTTTGCGACAGCAGCTTGGCGATGGCGCTGATCAACCATGCCGGGCCGGCACCAAACCCCAGGCGCCAACCGGTCATGGCGTAGCCCTTGGACGCGCCGTTGACGATCAGCGTGCGCGGCTTGAGGTCGGGCGCCAGGCGCGTCAACGGCACATGCCGGGCGTCACCGTAGACGAAGTGCTCGTAGATCTCATCGGCCATGACCAGCACATGGGGATGGCGCCGCAGCACGTCGGCCAGCGCCAGCAGTTCGGCCTCGCTGTACACCGCGCCGCTGGGGTTGTTGGGGCTGTTGAGGATCACCCATTTGGTGCGTGGGGTGATCGCCTGCTCCAGGGTGTCGGGCGCGAGTTTGAAGCCCAGGCTTTCATCGCCGGGGATGATCACCGGAGTGGCATCGTTGAGCCGCGCGATGTCCGGGTAGGACACCCAATAGGGCGTGTGCACGATCACTTCGTCGCCACGGTTCAAGGTGGCGGCCAGCGCGTGATAGATGATGTGCTTGCCGCCACAGCCGGCCACGACTTCGTCCAGGCCATAGACCAGGCCATTGTCCCGTGCGAGCTTCAGGCAGATGGCCCGGCGCAGGGCCAGGGTGCCGGTGGTCGGTGTGTAGTGGGTGTCGCCACTGTGCATTGCCAGGCTGGCCGCTTGCAGGATATGCGGCGGGGTGTCGAAGTCCGGCTCGCCCACGGTGAAATTGACGATGTCACGGCCCTGGGCACGCAGCTCGCTTACCAAGGCATTGGCGGTAACGCTGGGGGAGGGCGCAATGCCCAGGACGCGGTCGGAAAGAAATGCAGTGCTCATCAGGGTGTCCTTCAGTCCGCCAGGCCGGCGTTGGCCAGCACCTTGTCGATCCAGCTCTGGCGCACCGCGCCGGTGGCGATTTCGGCCTTCACCGCTTCTTCATGCTCGGCATGTTGCCCGGCGCGGCGCAGCACCTCGGCGGCATCGGCTTGGGAGAACGCCACCAGGCCATCTTCATCGCCCACCAGCAGGTCGCCCGGGTTGATCAGCATGCCGCCGATGGACACCGGCACGTTCACCTCGCCGGGGCCGGTCTTGTAAGGGCCGGTGTGCACCACCGCACGGGCGTAGCAGGGCGTGTTGTCGAAGCTGGCGACGTCGCGGATCGCGCCGTCGATCACAAACCCGACGCAGCCGCGCTGCTGGGCGTAGAGCTTGACCAGCTCGCCGATCACCGCGTTGTTGGTGTCGCCCTGGCCGTCCACCACCAGCACGTGGCCGGGTTGCATCATGCTCATGGCTTTGTAGATCAGCAGGTTGTCGCCGGGCCGCGTCTTCACGGTGATCGCCGTGCCCACCAGCTTGCCGGTGCGGTTGTAGCGCGTCAGGCCACGGGCGCCGATGTGCCGGCCCAGGTTGTCGCTGATGTGCGGCGTGACCACATGGGCGAACGCCTCCACCAGTTCGGCCGGGGCCATCGGTGCGTTGGGAAGGATGCGGGAACCGGGCAAGGACATGGCAAATCTCCAGAATCGTGGGATAGCGACGGGCTATGGCCAAATCTTAGGAGTGATGAACGGACAGTTTTAGCGATATTTTATGATGTGTTAGCATCGCTTTTTCTCATGAGTTGCCCGGCATGATCACATTCAAGCAAATCGACGCGCTCTACTGGATTGCCGAACTGGGCAGCTTCGAAGCGGCGGCGAACAAGCTGAACATGTCGCAGTCGGCGATCTCCAAGCGCATCCAGGAACTGGAAGAAACCTTCGATGTGGAGATCTTCGACCGCAGCAAGCGCAATGCGCGGCTGACCGAAAAGGGCGGCGAGCTGCTCGACTACGCCCGCGACCTGCTCAACAGCCGCGACCAGTTGCTCGAACGGGTCAGCGCGCGCAACGTGCTGGTGCGCAGGTTTCGCCTCGGGGTCACCGAGTTGACCGCGCTGACCTGGCTGCCGGCCCTGGTGGAGGCGTTGCGCCAGGCGTACCCGAAGGTGCAGATCGAACCCTCGGTGGAACTGAGCAGCGAGCTGTTCCGCAAACTGGAAAGCGACCAGCTGGACCTGGTGATCGTGCCCGACGCCTACAGCGACTCGCGCTTTCACAGCACCCCGCTGCAAAGCGTGAACAACGCCTGGATCTGCTCGCCCGGGCTGATCCCCGACGCCGACCCGGTCAGCCTGGAAACCCTGGCCAGCTACACCGTGCTCACCCAGGGCTCGCAGTCGGGCACCGGCTTGATCTACGAGCGCTGGATGGCCACCCACAACGTGCAGATGCCGCGCACGCTCACCAGCCACAACCTGCTGGTGCAGGTGGGCTTGGCGCTGTCGGGGATTGGCGTGAGCTACCTGCCCAAGGCGTGCCTGTCCCATCTGATCGAGCAGGGTTCGCTACGGGCATTGGTCACCGAGCCGGAATTGCCGAGCGTGCGTTACGTGGCGTTGCACCGGGTCGATCGCCAGTTCGGCTTGAACCAGGACGTGGCGCAGATGGCCCAGGCCTGCTGCGATTTTTCGCGGCTGTTGCTCTAACGGCGGGCATCGCCCTGGGTCGACTGGCGCGCCAGGTCGGCCAGGGTGTCAATCAGCGCGGTGCGCCCATGCTTGAGAAACGCCAGGTGATAATTCACCGCAGCCGGTGGCACTTCCAGCGTCACCTCCTGGAATTCCCCGCGCTCGATCTCGTCCACGAACAAACCCCTCGGCAAACAACTGATGCCCACCCCCGCACGGATCAACGCCAGCAGCGCGAACAGGCTGTTGCTGCCGTACACGTGGTTGAACTCGATACCCTCCTGGGCAAACAGCTGCTCGCAGCGTTGGGTGATCCCCGAGTCCGGGCCTTGCACGATGATCGGCCACAGCGCCAGTTGCTTGAGGGAGAGGGTGGTGCCTTCGGGGAACAGCCGTGGCGGTGCCAGCCAGGTGAAGGTGATCGATTGCAGCGGGATCGAGGCCATGGCGGCGGTGACGTAGTCCTGCGGGATCACGACCAGGTCCAGGTCACCGTCGAGCAGCTTGCGTTGCAGGCGTGCGGACAGGTCCACGTCCGGGTGCAGGCTGATGTCCGGCAGCTCGGCCTTGGTGCGCGCAACGAAGTCGGTGAACCAGGTGATGGTCACCAGCTCCGTCAACCCCATGCGCACGGCGCGCTGCACCTGGTGGGCGGCGCCGCGCAAGGCGTCCAGCCGGGCCAGGCTGGCGATCAGGCCTTCGCTGGCCTCCAGCAATTCGGCGCCCTTGGGGCTCAGTTGCACCTTGTGGCTGCCGGGCTCGAACAGCGGCAGGCAAGCCTGTTTTTCCAGCTCCTGCAGGCGCTTGGTGGCGGCGGACTGGGTGATAAACAGGCGCGTGGCGGCGCGCTGCAAGGTGCCGAGCTTGAGGGTCCAGTAGAAAGTTTCGATCTGCTTGATGTTGATCATGCCGGGCGTCCATAGGCCTGTTGCAGGTCGCAATGTTCGCCGAGCAATTCCATCACATGCCGGTGAAACGGGCTGTAGCTGTCGGCCCGTGCCAGCGCCACATAAGGCGTGGTGGGCAGCGGCGGCGTCACGTCGAGCTTCACCAGTTGCCCATTGAGCAAATAGGGCGCGGCGGTGATGTCGGGCAGGTAGGTTACGCCCAGGCCGGATACGGTCAGGCCGATCAGGGCCGCCAGGCTGCTGCACGGAATGTGCGCGCTGGGGCTGGCCTGGTGCGTGGCGAGCCAGGTGTCTACCAGCAGGCCGGAACCCGACAACCGGCCCTGGGCGAGCAGGGTGCAGTGGCTCAAATCTTCCAGGGTCAGGGGTTGCTGGTGATCGAGCAGGCCCGGTGCGCAGAACCAGTTGTTGCGCACCTCATCGAGTGCCACCTTGATCAGGCCATTGCTGCTGAACGCATCCGGCACCACGATCACATCGACCTGGCCGGCCATCAGCAACCCATGCAGACGTACGCTGAGGTCGACTTCCGGCTCGATGCGCACCTTGGGGTAGTGGCTGGAAACCGCCTTGATCAGCCGCGGCAGCCAGGTCAGGGCGCTGAGTTCGGTGATGCCGATGCGCAACCGACGGCTGAGCACCTGCGGGCTGATCAGGCAACTGTTGACGATGTCGCGCTGCAACAACACGTCGCGGGCCTGGGCCACCACCGGTGCGGCCAGCGCGGTGAGCCGGGCGCCACGGCCGCTGCGGTCGAACAGCGCGAACCCCAGCCAGTGCTCCAGTTCCTGGATCTGCCGGGAAATGGCCGACTGCACCTGGCCCAGGCGGTTGGCCGCGCCGTCGAAGGTGCCGTGGTCGACCACGGCAATCAGCGCTTCGAGCTGTTTGAAGGTAGGCACAGGATGAATCCCATCTGGTTTTGGAATGTTTTTAGTTCACGGAATATCTCTATGTCTACTTAAATTTCCTCGGCACTATCCCGCTCACGGCCTACTGGCGTGAGGGTTTCTTCACGGCGTACCGACCATAACTCCAAGAAAGATCGGTGAAGAAATGAAAGCTGACTCCAAATCCACCAGCCGTTTTCGCTGGGTCGTGGCGGCGCTGTTTTTCCTGGCCTACATGGTGGCCGGTGCCGACCGTGCCAACATCGGCGTGGTGGTGCCCTTCTCAAACAGGAATACCACCTGAGCAACACCGACATCGGCGCCCTGGCGAGCCTGTTCTACCTGACCTACGCCATCGTGCAGATCCCCGCTGGCTACCTGTTCGGCCGCTACGGCATCCGCAAGCTGCTGACCGGTTCGCTGGTTTTGACCTCCCTGGCCACCTTGCTCATCGGCTTCACCTCCAGCGTGCTGCAACTCAAGCTGGCGCGTGCGTTGCTGGGGGCGGCGGAAGGGCCGATCAACATCGGCATCGTGTCGATCATCAACCGCTGGTTTCCGCCGAGCGAAAAGGGCCTGGCCACCGGCATCTTCATGTCGTCGATCAAGGTGGCGCCGGCCATCGTGCCGCCGCTGTGTGCCTACATCGTGCACCTGTACGGCTGGCGCGAAGTGTTCTTTTTCTTTGCCATCCCGGGGTTCTTCGTGGCCCTGTTGTGGTGGTGGCTGGTCAAGGACGACCCGGCTGACAGCCCGCACTGTTCGGCCAGCGAGTTGCAGCATATCCAGGGCAGCCACGCCCAGGGCGCGGCCTCGGTCCAGCCGATGGTGCGCATCCCGGCGTGGTTCGACCGGCTGATCCGCACCCGCCAGGTGCCGCTGCTGGCCGACAACAAAAGCATCCTCGCCTCATGGAACGTGTGGGCCTGTGCCATGGGCTACTTCCTGATGGTGGGCATCACCTATTCGATCATGACCTGGGTGCCCACCTACCTGATCACCGTCAAGCAGTACTCGGTGTTGAAGATGGGCATGGTCGCCTCCGCGCCGTGGGTCGGCGCGATCATCGGCAACCTGCTGGGCGGCTGGCTCTCGGACCGGGTGTTCGACCGTCGGCGCAAACCGGCGATGCTGATCGGTTCGCTGGCCACGGTGCTGATGATGGTGGTGCTGCTCAACGCGCCCAGCGACCCCTTGCTGTTGTCGGCAGTGTTCCTGCTGGCGGGCATCCTGCTCAACATCGGCTACTCCACGTTCCTGGTGTACCCCATGGGCCTGGCCACCAAAGAGCGCGTGCCGTTCGCCGCGTCCATCGTCAACACCGGCGGTTCCCTGGGCGGTGCCTTCACGCCGTTCGTGGTCGGCGTGTTGCTCGATCATTTCAATTGGGACTACGTGTTCGGTTTTCTCGGGGTGAGCTCGCTGATCACCTTCGCCATCGTGCTCACCATGGTCGAGCCACGCCCTCCAACTGCCGCCAACCCACAAGCCTAGGAGCCCGGATGAACCGAGTGATGCAGGTGTGCCGCCTCGATTTCTGGATCAACCCCGTCTTTGACGAAATGATCCAGGCCAACCCCCAACTGGCGCTGCAGGTGCTGCCGCGCCAGGGGGACGATGAACGTACCCTGGCCGCCTTGCGCCAGGCCCACGCGTACCATGTCTCGGCCGCCAAGGACGAGTTGCCCAGGCACTGGTTTGCCGGCCAGGCGTTGATCGAGCAGTGCCCGGCACTGCTCTGCGTGTCGTCGGGCGGCGCGGGGTTCGATACGGTGGATGTGGCCGCCTGCAGCCGTGCGGGCATCGCCGTGATGAACCAGGCGGGGGCCAATGCCCACTCGGTGGCCGAGCACACCTTTGGCCTGCTGCTGGCGGTGGTCAAGCGCATCGTCGAGTCCCACGACACCCTGCGCCACGCCACGGGTTTCAGCCGCGAAGACCTGATGGGCGAGGAGATCCATGGGCGCACCCTCGGCCTGATCGGCCTGGGGGAAATCGGCCGGCGTGTGGCGACCATCGCCCGGGGTTTTGGCCTGGAAGTGCTGGCCTATGATCCCCATCTGCGCGATGAGCAGATGCAGGCCCAGGGCGCGCAACCGGTGACCTTGGCCGAGCTGTTGCGGCGCAGTGATGTCGTGTCCCTGCATTGTCCGCTGGATGCCAGCACTCGCCACTTGATGGGCGCCGAGCAGTTCGCGGCGATGAAGCGGGGCGCGGTATTCCTCTCGACCGCCCGGGGTGGCATCCATGATGAGGCGGCGTTGTACGTGGCCCTCAAGAACGGCCATTTGAGCGGCGCCGGGCTGGATGTGTGGGCCTGCGAACCCCCGCCCCAGGATGCACCGCTGATGAGCTTGCCCAATGTGGTCGCGACCTTTCACACGGCAGGCGTTACCCATGGGGGCCGGCGCAACGTGGCGCGTTCATCGGCGGCGCAGATCGCGGCGTTGCTGCGCGGCGAGCGTCCACCCCATCTGCTGAACCCCGAAGCCTGGGGGCTGATCAGCGAGCGGGTAGGGCGTGTGGTGGGTGTTTGATTGGCATATCTTTAAAGTATCCAAACCCCGTTATTTAGATATTTTTAATAGGTGGACAGCACTGATAGGCTCTTAAAAAAACAAGAGAAGTGCCCGGTCATGTTCATAAGCCTGCCCACCGCCTTGAAACCCTTTACCGCCGTTTTGGCCTCCCTCGCCCTGATGGGCACCCTGAGCAGTTGCGCCAAGGTCGACGTGCACAGCGAGGGCGTCGACAAGCCTGAAGCCGATGCCCGCCAGGTCCTGCGCCTGGGCCACGATGACCGCGCCTACCCGTTCCCGATCTACGCCAACGCCGACCTCTACAACCCGCCCAAGACCCTGGAGCGTGCGGTGGTGATTTTGCACGGCGTGCAACGCGACGCCGACCAGTACTTCAACACCGGTCGCAAGCTGCTGGGCAACGCCCGTCTGCCGAGCACCACCACCTTGTTGCTGGCGCCGAATTTCCTCACCCCCACCGACGCCGGTGTCAGCAATGACATGCCGCTGTGGCCCCGCGACAAGTGGATGCACGGCATCGAATCGCAATTCGGGCGCAAGGGCATTCCGGCGTTCCAGGTGCTCGACGATGTGGTTGCCTACCTGTCCGATCGCCAGCGTTACCCGGCGCTCAAGGAAATTGTGATGGTCAGCCATTCGGCCGGTGCGCAGCTGATGCAACGCTACGCGGTGATGAATGACCTCGACGCCAGCCTTAAGGCCCACGGCCTGACGATCCGCTACGTGGTCGCCAGCCCGTCGAGCTACGTGTACTTCGACGAAAACCGCTTGCAGGACGGCGTGTTCAAGCCGGTGGTGAGCATCATGTGCCCCAGCTACAGCCGTTATCGCTACGGCCTCGACAATGCACCCGCCTACCTGCAGAACCAGCACCTGACGAACCGCCAAGTGTTTGCCCGCTATGCCGCGCGCGACATCACCTACCTGGTCGGTGCCCAGGACAACAACCCCACCAGCCGCGTGCTCGACAGCTCCTGCGGGGCCAATTACCAGGGCGATACCCGGCTCGACCGGCAACTGAATTTCGTCAGCTACGAGCAGTTCCTGTCGAGCCAATGGCAGATTCCCTTGCGCCATCCCCAGCACACGATTCCCGGTATCGGCCACAACGCGGCGCGCCTCCTGGGTGACAAGGCGGTGGCGCGAATGCTGTTTCCCTGAGTTTCACGCTGTTTGCCCAACGCTGCGTCTCGATAAAAACAATAAGAGAACTGTATGAGCCCAACTCTCCCCACTGCCCGGGCGCCGCGCGCCTGGGGGCCTGGCGCATTGTCGCTGCTGGCCGCCGCCCTGATCGCTGCCCAGGCCCAGGCCGACACGCTGCCCTCGTCCGGCACCCTGTTCGATAACAGCCGCTCGGTGCTGCGCCCCACCGACAATGCCCAGCCGGCTACTCCTGGCAGCGTGCGCATCGAAAGCCAGGACGACACGCCAGCGCCCAAGGTGGGCAATTCAAGCGTGCAGGTGCAGGTCAAGCGATTCGTGGTGAAAGGCAACCGCGAACTCAGTGATGCCCAGTTGCAGCCGGTGCTGCTGCCCTACGCCGGCAAGACCCTGAGCCTGGATGGCCTGCGTGACACCGCCGCGCAGGTCACGGCGCTGTACCGGGCGCGGGGTTACCTGGTGGCGCGGGCCTACCTGCCGGCCCAGGACATTCAAAATGGCCAGGTGACCCTCGGTGTTTCCGAGGGCGTGATCGGCCAGGTCAGCGCATTGCCGGACGCCAATGTGCGCCTGCGCCCCGAAGTGCAGCAGCAGTTCGTCAACGCGCTGCCCTCCGGCACCATCATCCGTGAGCAGGACCTGGAGCGCGTGTTGCTGCGCCTGTCGGACATCACCGGCGTGGCCGTGCACGCGATCCTGCGGCCGTCGCAGCAGCCCGGCGCCGCCGACATCGTGCTCAAGCTCAGCGAGATGACCGCCTGGACCGCCCGCGCCGCCATCGACAACTACGGCAACTACTACACCGGCAGCAATCGCCTGACTTCAAGCGTCAGCCTCAATGATGCGCTGGGCCTTGGCGACAGTTTTACCGCCACTTCGCAGAACTCCTTTGAAGGCCTGGACATCAAGGGCATCGGTTACCAGCAACCGCTGGGCGCCACCGGGATCTCGGTGGGCGCCAACTACGCCGAGCTGGAATACAGTATCGGCAAGAACCTCAAGGGCCTGGATGCCGACGGCACCGCGCAGGTGTCTTCGGTGTTTATCAACAGCTCGCTGCTGCGTTCGCGTGACAGCAACATCAGCTTCAACCTGGCCGAAGATCACCGGCGTTTCGAAGACTCCGCCGGTGGTTTTACCGTGAACAAGTCGGCGGTGTTTCGCAGCGCCACGCTGTACGGCAACTGGCGCGATGACTGGCAGGGCAGCAACACCTGGAGCCTGGCCTACGGCATTGGCGACCTGGATAAAAAAACGCCGGCCGACGCCGCGTTGGATGCGCTCACCGCCAACGCCGCCGGGCACTACAAGAAAGCCAACCTGAGCTTCAGCCGCCTGCAATACCTGGGCAATGGCTACTCGCTGTTTGGCTCGGTGACCGGGCAGTGGGCCGACAAGAACCTCGACTCCTCGGAAAAACTCAGCCTCGGCGGGCCCAACGGTGTGCGCGCCTACCCCGTCGGTGAAGTGGCCGGCGATGAAGGCGTGCTCGGCCGCTTGGAGCTGCGCAAATACCTCGGGCGCTTCAACGGCGCCATCGCCGAGGGCACGTTGTTTGCCGATGCGGGCAAGGTCACGGTCAACAAGAACCCGTGGGACGCCAGCGAAAACACCCTCACACGCTACGGCTACGGCGTGGGCTTGAACCTCTATCACCGCGACCTGGTGATGAACACCAGCCTGGCGTTCTCCCCGGGTACCGACCCCACCAGCGACGACCGTGCGGCCAAGCGCCTGTGGTTCTCGATTTCCGGTTCGCCCCAGGCGTTCGCCGGGCTGGCCAGCGACATCGGCTCCAAGGGCGAAGACTTCGAAGTGGCCGAGACCGACACTGTCATCTACGGCAACTTCGGCATCGTTCCTGAATACGTCGACCGCCATGGCTCCACCCCGGCAGCACCGGCTGACCAGAGCCGCCTGGCCACGCCGAACGGGCGCAACATGGCGAGCTTCTGGCGCGCCCGCGACAACGTGTCCGCCCTCGGCGTGCACGGCGGCTACGGCCTCAGCGATGACTGGAAGCTGCTGTGGCAGCTGGAATACGGCATCTCGATGAACTACACCGCGAGCAACGACAAGTCGGTGAACCCTTCGGCATCGCCGAGCACCAAGCTGCGCAACACCGGCGCGGCGTTCAATAACACCGACTACGGCACGTTGCTGTATGGCGTGTGGGACATGCCGATGAAGGAGTCCACCACCACCCTGGATCCGTTCAACGGCAAGACCAGTGCGGCGTACTTCAACATCATCGGCTCGCCGGGCTTCAGCGCCGGCCTGTCGACCAACGTCAACGGCCCGCAGAGCTACAACGACACGGCGGTAAATGGCGACGCGGCGTTCAACCGCCGCCAGGCCGGCGTGGTGGAATACTGGACGCCGGAGTGGAACGGCCTGCAACTCAAACTGGCGTATTCGAACAACGGCATGAACGCCGCCAGTGATGTGGACAAGGGCTATGTCTACGGCAGCAGCCTGACCTACAACAACGGCGGCTTCACGGCGGTGTTCGCCACCGAGCGGCACATCAATTATTTCGGCATTGCCGACCTGGGCCGCAACGCGCGCGGGCTGGGCAGCAGCACCCACGTCACCGATGGCACCTCGTCGGATGATTTCAGCTTCCGCTACGGCCTGGCCTACGACTTTGGCGCGACCAAGCTGTCGCTGATCGCCGATGACCTGTCCTATTCCGAAGACGGAGTGATCAACACCAGCACCACCACCAGCGACCTTTCCAAGTACCGCCGCCGGGCCTACCTGGTGGGCGCGTCCCACAAGATCGGCCCCTGGACATTGAAGGCCAGCTACGGCAAGGCCTTGCCCGGCAAGTGCGAGATGATCCGCGCCACCCCGGTGGAATGCGACACCCACGGCATGGGCGCCACCCAGTACGCCATCGGCGCCAACTACAAGCTGACCAAGCGCATCGACCTGTTCACCCAGTACGTGCTGCTGAAGAACAACTCCCTGGCCAACTACAACTTCGCCCTCACCGGCGTCACGGCGGCCAGCGGCTACTCACCCGGCGCGGGCACTACCATCAGCGCCGTCGGCACTGGCATCAACTATTCGTTCTGAGGAGAAGGCTGTGAGCACACAACAATTCCAAACCGCGCTGCCTGTTCTCAAACCCCTGAGTTTCGCCGTGCTCTGCGCGCTCTACAGCCTGACGCCGCTGCCCGCGCTGGCCCTGGACAGCAACGCGTTGCCCACCAACGGCCAGGTGGTCGCCGGCAGCGGCACCATCAGCAGCAGCGGCAATGTGATGACCGTGCACCAGGGCAGCGACCGCCTGATCACCACCTGGGACACGTTCAATATCGGCAGTGCCGCCCAGGTGAATTTCCTGCAGCCGGGGGCGTCTTCGGTGGCGCTCAACCGGGTCACCGGCAGCGATGGCTCGCAGATCCTCGGGCACCTGAATGCCAATGGCCAGGTGTTCCTGATCAACCCCCAGGGCGTGCTGTTCGGCGCGGGGTCGATGGTGGACGTGGGTGGGTTGGTGGCCAGCTCGCTGAACATTTCCAACAGCGACTTCATGGCCGGCAAATACGTGTTTTCCGGGCCCAGCGGTGGCGCGGTGATCAACCAGGGCACGATCAGTGCGCGGGATGGCGGCAGTGTCGCGTTGCTGGGCAGCCAGGTGCGCAACGAAGGCACGGTGGTCGCCAAACTCGGCTCGGTGGTGTTGGGCGGTGGGGAAAAAATCACCCTGGATTTTACCGGTGACGGCCTGATCAACGTCGAGGTCAACGACCCGGCGATCGGCGCCAGTGTGATCAACCGCGGGCTGCTCAGTGCCAACGGCGGTGCCGTGGCCATGACCGCCCGCGACTCCCAGGCGATGCTCAGCAATGTGGTGAACAACGAAGGCGTGATCGAAGCCCGCAGCCTGCAACAGCGTAACGGCCGCATCATTCTCGATGGCGGTGACAGCGGGGTGGTGGTCAACAGCGGCGTGCTCGATGTGTCGGGCAAGAACGCCGGCGAGCGCGGCGGCAACGTGACCATGACCGGCCAGTACGTGGGCCTGTTCGACAGCGGCCGCATCGACGCCGATGGCGACATCGGCGGCGGCACGGTGTTGATGGGCGGCGATTACCAGGGCAGCGGCAACCTGCACCAGGCCGACAGCACCTTCATGGGCAGCGATGCGCGCATCAGCGCCAATGCGTTGAGCCAGGGAGACGGCGGCAAAGTGATCCTCTGGTCCAAGGACAACACTCAATTTTATGGCGGCATCAGCGTGCGCGGCGCCGGCAGCCAGGGGCGTGGCGGGTTGGTGGAAACCTCCGGGCATGCGCTGGATGTGATGGGCGTGGTCGACCTCAGCGCGGTGTCGGGGCAGGGCGGCACATGGCTGATTGACCCGTTCAACATCAACATCACCCGCACCGCCAGCACTGGCACGTCCAGCAGCACACCCTTTACGCCGAATGCGGGGGCCAGCTCCAACCTCAGTTCAGCAACCCTGAATGCCTCGTTGTCGGAAGGCGCGAACATCCTGGTGACCACCTCTTCCGGGGCGGGCACGTCCGGGGACATCAACGTGCTCGACAACGTCAAGGGCGTGGGCAACGCGACCCTGACCCTGCAGGCGCACCGCAATATCGTGATGACCAACACCAGCATCAGCAATGGCACCGGCAAGACCCTCAACGTGTCGCTGGTTTCCAACTTCAACAACAGCGGCAACGGCTCGGTGGCCCTGAGCAACGCGAGCATCAGCACCAACGGCGGCAACCTCACCATCAGCGGCGCGGTCGACCCGGCGACCTCCTGGGCCAGCACCAACGTCAGCAATGGCGTGGGCATTTCGTTGACCAACGGCACGCGCATCAGCACCAGCGGCGGTGACATCACCTTGCGCGGCGCCACGTCCGCCAGCCTGGCCGCCGGCTCCACCGCGACGGCGATCAACATCAGCCGCAGCACCCTGGACGCCGGTGGCGGCAACATCAGTATTACCGCTGTGCAGGCCAGCAGCACGGGCAGCGGCGATGCCTTCGTGCTCACCGGCGGCAGCAATATCGTGACCTCGGGTGTGGGCTCCATCACAGTGGACAGCACCAACCTGGGCAGCGGCAACGGCACGCGGATCTTCAGCACCAGCAACACCATCGCGGCCACCGGCAGTGGCAATGTCACCCTGCGTGGCAGCGCGGTGTCGGGCAGCGGTGTGCTGGTGTGTTCGACGGCGGCGTCGTCGGCTCAAATCCTGAGTGTGGGCAGCGGCACCTTGACGGTCCAGGGCGCTGCGGCATCGGGCCGTGGCGTATTCCTGGCGGCCTCCACCACCGGCGCGGTGACGCTGAGCGCGGGTGCGGGGGGCGATATTGTGGTTGATGGCCGCAGCGCCGGCGACTCCGGCACGGTGGTCAACTCCACCGGCACCGCGTCGGTGATCAACCTGACCACCCTGGACGGCAACCTTTCGTTGAGCGGAACGGCCGGCGCGGCGTCTGCTGCGCCGGGCTTGAGTATTCGCAGCGGGGCGTCGGGGGCGGGCAATGGGGTGAATATCCT
>NZ_JACARO010000242.1 GCF_013386585.1 Pseudomonas sp. P7548
GTGCTCAACCGAACGCGCCTGGGCCTGTTCGTGCGCGCCACCACGCAGAACCGCACGATGGCTGCCTGCGTTGGCGTGCGCACGTGGAAGGTCGACAGCTACGCGTTTGCATTCGGTGCCGGTATTGCCGGCCTGGGCGGCTGCGCACTCTCGCAGATCGGCAACGTCGGGCCGGATCTCGGCCAGAGCTACATCATCGATTCGTTCATGGCCGTGGTGCTGGGCGGGGTGGGGCAGGTGGCCGGCACGATCATCGGCGCGTTCGGCCTGGGGCTCATCAACAAGTTCATCGAGCCGTTCTATGGCGCGGTGCTGGCGAAGATCATCGTGCTGGTGCTGATCGTGCTGTTCATCCAGAAGC
>NZ_JACARO010000035.1:0-39644 GCF_013386585.1 Pseudomonas sp. P7548
CCCCCACATTTTGACTGCATTCCAAAAAATGGACTCGGTCGAATGTGGGAGCGGGCTTGCTCGCGAAAGCTGTCTTAAATACTACGAATATCTCAGCGCATGCGCCGGCTCAATCTTCGCCGCCCGATACGCCGGGTACAACGTCGCCAGAAAGCTCAACACAAACCCGGCCGTGCAGATCAGCACCACATCCCCACCCTGCAGCTCCGAAGGCAGGTTGCTGACAAAGTACACGTCCGAACTGAAGATATGCTGGCCGGTCACCCGCTCCATCCAGCCCACCAATTCACTCACGTTCAACGCTGCAATCACGCCCAGCACGCCGCCGATGAGGGTGCCGACGATACCGATCACCGTACCCTGCACCATGAAGATCGCCATGATCTGCCGGGGCGTGGCGCCAATGGTGCGTAGGATCGCGATGTCTGCGCCCTTGTCGTTCACTACCATGATCAGGGTGGCGATGATGTTGAACGCGGCCACGGCCACGATCATCAGCAACAGCAGGCCGATCATGGTCTTTTCCATTTTCATTGCGCTGAACAGGCTGCCCTGGGTGTGGGTCCAGTCATCCGGCTTATAGGCTGCGCCCAGGCTGGCAGCGATGTCCGCCGAAACCTTGGGGGCTGAGTACAAATCTTTTACCGCCAGACGCACGCTTTGCACCTGGTTGGGCTGCCAATGCTGGATCTCGGCGGCATCGGCCATGTTGATCAGCGCCATGGAACCGTCCAGCTCAGCGCCCACCTTGAAGATACCGACCACGTTCAAACGCTGCATGCGCGGGGTAATGCCGCCCGGGGCAGTGCTGATTTCCGGCACGATCAGGGTGAGCTTGTCGCCCACGTTCAAGCGGAAACGGCGCGCGGTGATGTCGCCAATGACCACGCCGAACTCACCGGCCTTGAGGTCTTGCAGGCTGCCTCGCACGATGTGTTGGGCCACGATCGACACCTTGCCTTCCTGGTCCGGGTCGACGCCGCTGATCTCGATCGGCTGCATCGCGCCTTTGTAGGAGAACATGCCATCCATCTGCGTGAACGGCACGGCAGCGGTCACTTCCGGGTTCTTCATGGCGGCAGCAGCCACCGGCTGCCAGTCGTCGATGGGGTTCACGCCAACGATGGTGGCGTGGGGCACCATGCCGAGGATGCGTGAGCTCATTTCACGCTGGAAGCCGTTCATCACCGACAGCACCACGATCATTGCCAGCACGCCCAGGGCGAGGCCGATCATCGAGGTCATCGAGATAAACGAGACAAAACGGTTGCGGCGCTTGGCGCGGGTATAGCGCGTGCCGATGAAAATCGATAACGGTCTGAACATTCGCGGGCACCGTTGGAAAAATAGAAAACCCGGTGCCTGGCACCGGGCTTGAAACAGGTCAGATGGCGACCAGATGACCTTCCTGCAGGTGCAATACACGGTCCATCTGGCGGGCCATGCTCATGTCATGGGTCACCACCAGGAACGCGGTGCGCATCTGGGTGCTCAGCTCCAGCATCAAGTCCTTGATGCCCTGGGCAGTGTGGGAGTCGAGGTTGCCGGTAGGCTCGTCGAGCATCACCAGGCCCGGGTTGTTCACCAGGGCGCGGGCAATCGCCACACGTTGGCGCTCGCCACCCGACAGTTCAGCCGGTTTGTGCTCCAGGCGGTGGCCCAAACCGACGCGCTCCAGCAGCGCCTTGGCGCGCTGGCGGGCTTCCGGGATCGCGGTTTTGCCGATCAGCAGCGGCATGCACACGTTTTCCAGGGCGGTGAACTCCGGCAGCAGGTGGTGGAACTGGTACACAAAACCGAGCGAACGGTTGCGCAACTGGCCACGGGCCTTTTCGCCCAAGGCCGACAGTTCTTCACCCGCCAGCCATACGCTGCCCTTGGACGGCGTATCAAGGCCGCCCAACAGGTTCAGCAAGGTACTTTTGCCGGAACCGGAACTGCCGACGATCGCCACGCGCTCGCCCGGGTGCAACTCCAGTTGCAGATCTGACAACACCACCACCGATTCAGGGCCTTCCTCGTAGGATTTGCCCAGGTTGCGGCAGCTCAGGATTGCTTTTTCACTCATGCCCGATTCACTCATAACGTAAGGCCTGTGCTGGCTGGGTGCGTGCCGCGCGCCAGGCTGGATACAGGGTGGCAAGGAAACTCAGGACCAACGCGGCGCCGCCCACCATCAACACGTCCTGGGCCTGAACCTGGGACGGCAAGTAGTCGATGAAGTAGACGTCAGCGTTGAGAAACTTGTGGCCGATCAGGGTTTCGAGGGCGGCGATGGCGGCGCTGACGTTCAGCGCGGCCAAAATGCCGACGGCGGTGCCGATCAAGGTGCCGACCACGCCAATCACGGTGCCCTGCACCATGAAGATCGCCATGATCTGCCCTGGCGTAGCGCCAAGGGTGCGCAGAATCGCGATATCGCCCTTTTTGTCATTCACCACCATCACCAGCGTGGAGATGATGTTGAAGGCCGCCACCGCAACGATCAGCAACAGCAGCAGGCCGATCATGGCTTTTTCCATGCGGATGGCCTGGTACAGGTTGCCGTGGGTGCGGGTCCAGTCGCGAGCGTAGTACTGGGACTCACCCAAATGCTGGGCGATTTCCCACGAGGCACGCGGCGCATCGAACAGGTCGTTGAACTTCAGGCGTAGGCCCTGCACCTGGTCCGGCTGCCAGCGGTGCAGGCGGGCCAGGTCGGTGAGGTTGGTGAGGCCCAGGTAACCGTCGATCTCGCCAGCGCCCACGTGGAAGGTGCCGACCACGGTGAAGCGCTTCATGCGCGGGAACATGCCGGCCGGGGTCACGGTGACTTCCGGGGCGACGAAGGTGAGCTTGTCGCCCAGGCCCACGCCGAGCTTGGCCGCGGCCTTGTCGCCGATCACGATGCCGAACTCGCCGGGCGCCAGGTCATCGAGTTTGCCCGAGAGCATGAACTTGTCGATGATCGAGACCTTGCGCTCCTGGGCCGGGTCGATGGCATTGAGCAGGATCTTCTGCACCTTGCCGTCGTTGGTCAGCAGCCCCTGCATCTGGGTGAACGGCGCGACGGCCAGCACCTTGGGGTTCTGCTTGACCTTCTCGGCCAGGCTTTGCCAGTCGCTGATGGGCGCATCGCCTTCGATGGTCGCGTGGGGCACCATGCCCAGCACGCGGGTGCGCATCTCATGATCGAAGCCGTTCATCACTGACAGCACCACGATCATCACGACCACGCCCAAGGCGAGCCCGATCATCGAGGTCAAGGAAATGAACGACACAAAATGATTGCGGCGCTTTGCACGGGTATAACGCGTGCCGATAAATACGAAGAGAGGTCTGAACATGTCGGGGCTTGTTCGGAGGAAAAGAAGACGTCCCGGTGGCGGGGTCTGGTAAGCAGCTTTACACTCTGACCATCACCGTTACCTGGGGTTCGCCATGTCGACATTAGATGAAGAAGAACGCCGCGAATACTACCGTATCGACGACATGATCGCACTTCAAATCAAAAGCCTCTCCACCCCCGAAGCGGCGAGCAAGGAAGTGTTGCTGGATGATTCGCCGCTGTTCAATCTGCTCAGCGAACTGCACCTCAGCGAATTCGAAGCCCAGCACCTGTTGCGCCAGATCAGCGAGAAGGACCGCAGCCTCGCCGCCTTCCTCAAAGTGCAGAACAAACGCCTCGATTTACTCAGCCAGATCATGGCCCGCGGCCTGCTGGACGAGGTCGGCGCACCGCAGCCGGTGATCATTTCCGAAGGCGGCATCGACTTCCAGCACCCTACCCCGCTCGCCACCGGCGCGCACCTGGCGGTCAAGCTGGTGCTGATGCCCCAGGCGCTTGGCCTGCTGCTGCGCGCACGGGTCACCCACTGCGACCCCAAGGGCAATGGTTTTGACGTAGGCACGGAGTTCGAGTCCATGACCGACGCCCAACGCCAACTGCTCGCCCGCTACATCCTGCAGAAACAAGCCCAGGAACGACGCCTGGCGCGGGAACAAAGCGACGCCAAAGACACCTGAATACGTATTCACCCCGCCAGACACCCTGGCGCATAGGAGCAACTGTGACCCTGATTTACGGCCACCGCGGTGCCAAAGGCGAAGCACCGGAAAATACCCTGACCAGCTTTCAGGAGTGCCTCAAGCACGGCGTGCGCCGTTGCGAACTGGACCTGCACCTGTCCATGGACGGCGAGCTGATGGTCATCCACGACCCAACCCTCAAACGCACCGCCGACCGGCGCGGCAAAGTCGTCGAGTACTCGGCGGCGGACCTGGTGAAGATGGACGCACGCAAAGGCGGCCCTGGATGGGTCAAGCCGTGCCCGATTCCGCGTCTGGAAGAGTTGTTCGAACAGTGCGACTTCGATCACTGGCAACTGGAAGTCAAAAGCGCTTCGCGCACCCGCGCGGCAACCACTGTGCTGGCTATCCGCGAGATGGCCGTGCGTCATGGCTTGATGGACAAAGTCACCGTGACCTCAAGTTCGCGGGAAGTGCTGAAAGCGGCGGTTGAACTCACCCCGGACCTGTCACGCGGCCTGGTCGCCGAATACGCCTGGCTCGACCCGCTGAAGGTCGCGCAAAACTACGGCTGTGAAATTCTGGCGCTGAACTGGACGTTGTGCACCCCTGAGCGTCTGGAAAAAGCCCAGCGCCAGGGCTTGCACGTGTCCGTGTGGACGGTCAACGAACCTGCGCTGATGCGCAGGCTCGCCGACTTCGGCGTAGATAGCCTGATTACAGACTTTCCCGGTTTGGCCACTGCCACCCTCGAGAATTACTGAAATCGGTCTCCCCGGCCGGCTCAGGCCACCGGCCGGAGCCGCTCAAAAAAGCCGGTTGAGGCCGTCGTAGGCCGCTACCCGATAGGCTTCAGCCATGGTCGGGTAGTTGAACGTGGTGTTCACGAAATACTTGAGGGTATTTTGCTCACCCGGCTGGTTCATGATGGCCTGGCCGATGTGCACGATCTCCGACGCCTGGTAGCCGAAGCAATGCACGCCGAGAACTTCCAGGGTCTCGCGGTGGAACAGGATCTTCAGCATGCCTTGCGGCTCACCGGCGATCTGCGCACGCGCCATGCTCTTGAAGAACGCCTTGCCCACTTCATAAGGCACCTTGGCCTTGGTCAGTTCGTGCTCGTTCTTGCCGATGGAGCTGATCTCGGGAATCGTGTAGATCCCGGTCGGCACGTCGTTCACATAACGCCAGCTGCCATTGTCGACGATGCTGCCAGCGGCCGAACGGCCCTGGTCATGGGCGGCGCTGGCCAGGCTCGGCCAACCGATCACGTCACCGGCGCCGTAGATGTTTGGCACGCAGGCGCGGTAGTTCTCGTCCACCTCGATCTGGCCACGGCTGTTGACCTTGACCCCGATGTTTTCCATGCCCAGCTTGTCGGTGTTGCCGGTACGGCCGTTGCACCACAGCAAGGCGTCGGCCTTGATCTTCTTGCCGGACTTGAGGTGCAGGATCACCCCATTGTCCAGGCCTTCGACCCGCTCGTACTCTTCGTTGTGGCGCACGGTGATGTTGTTGTTGCTGAAGTGGTAGCTCAACGCCTGGGAAATTTCCGAGTCGAGGAAGCTCAGCAACTGGTCGCGGTTGTCCACCAGTTCCACCAGCACACCCAGGCCGCTGAAGATCGAGGCGTATTCGCAACCGATCACGCCGGCGCCGTAGATGATGAGTTTGCGCGGGGTATGGCCCAGGCTCAGGATGGTGTCGCTATCGTAGATACGCGGGTGGTGGAAATCGATATCGGCCGGGCGATACGGGCGCGAACCGGTGGCGATGATGATGTGCTTGGCCACCAGTTTCTCGACCACACCGTTGGAGCACACGACTTCAACGGTTTGCTCGTCGGCGAAGCTGCCGGTGCCGAAGAACAGGTCGACACGGTTACGCGCGTAGTAACCGGTGCGCGAGGCCACTTGCTTGGAAATGACTTTCTCGGCGCTTTTAAGCACGTCCGGGAACGAGAACCAGCGCGGCTCACCAATGGCCCGGAACATCGGGTTGGTGTTGAACTGCATGATCTGGCGCACTGAGTGACGCAAGGCCTTGGACGGGATGGTACCCAGGTGGGTGCAGTTACCGCCGACCTGGCGACGGCTATCGACCATCGCCACCTTGCGCCCTGCCTTCGCGGCGTTCATCGCCGCACCTTCTCCAGCCGGGCCGGAACCCAGTACCACCACGTCGTAGTTGTAGACAGCCATGCGTACTCCTCAGAACAGGCCAGGCGTACGGTTGGACGCCGGGCTAAATCATGCCGCGGCCAGCGGTCATGAAGGACAATTTGGCTCAAGTGTGTGAACCGGGGCACAGTCTATATAAGGCTCAACGCCGCGCACATTAACCCTTGGTCGCGTCGTAGGCCAGTATTGCCTTAACTACACGCTTAGGAAATTGCAATTACACTGTCGGCACGCACCTTTGCAGGACGAGCCATTATGCGGCATGTCGTTTTCTGTTTATTGCTGATGTTGTCGATCACGGTGCAGGCCAGTGAAGCAGACCGCCTCAAGCAGGCCAACTTCCCCACCCAATCCCACGCGTTGGCGCTGAAAAACCAGGCCGTGCTGGTCTATCTCTGGGCCGATGTGTACGCCGCTGCGCTATACACCCCGGCCAATCTCAGCGCGAAGCAGGCGTGGGACGGGCAGAAGGATCTGCGCCTGGCGCTGTACTACTTTCGCAACATCGACCGCAACGACGTGATCAAGGCCGCCACCACGGCCCTCGAACGCCAGCAAACAAGCGCAACCCTTGCCCGCCTGAAGCCGGAACTGGATCAACTGCATGCCCGTTTCCGCGACATCCAAAGCGGCGACCGCTACGCCCTGGATGTTCGTCCCGGACGCGGTCTGAACCTAGAGATCAATGACCAGGTGGTGTTCAGCAGTCGCAACGACGAACTGGCAAAGGCTTACCTCGGCATCTGGCTCGCGCCCAAAGGCCTGTCCGATAGCCTGAGAAACACTCTCCTGAATTAATCACCGCTCGTAAAAACACCAAAGAACCCATGTGGGAGCTGGCTTGCCTGCGATAGCGGTGGGTCAGCCATTCATTGGCTGACTGACACACTGCAATCGCAGGCAAGCCAGCTCCCACAGCGTTCTCTATCGACAATGGCATTCGCGCATTTAGTCAGCTAGCTATCGGTTTCTGTTGCGGGTAGTGGCCAATACACATATGGTTACAAAACACCGCAAGGACGAACAGCGACCAGGGAATCACTAATAAGATAGCCAAGATGAGTGAATGACATGTCCACTTCAACGGGCAAAGGCAAAGCGATTTTTCGCGTTGTCAGCGGTAACTTCCTCGAAATGTTCGACTTCATGGTCTACGGCTTCTACGCCACGGCCATTGCCAAGACCTTCTTCCCCACCGACAGCGCCTTTGCCTCCCTGATGCTGTCCCTGGCGACCTTCGGCGCCGGCTTCCTCATGCGCCCCCTCGGCGCCATCTTCCTCGGCGCCTACATCGACCGTCACGGCCGCAAGAAAGGCCTGGTGATCACGCTGGCGCTGATGGCCGCAGGTACCATCCTCATCGCCTGCGTGCCCGGCTACGCCACACTGGGGGTCGCCGCGCCGCTGCTGGTGCTGTTCGGCCGCTTGCTGCAGGGCTTCTCGGCCGGCGTCGAGCTGGGCGGTGTGTCGGTGTACCTGGCGGAAATCGCCACGGCCGGCCGCAAGGGCTTCTTCGTCAGTTGGCAGTCGGCCAGCCAACAGGCCGCCGTGGTGTTCGCCGGCTTGCTGGGCGTGGGCCTGAACCACTGGCTCAGCCCCGAACAAATGGGCGACTGGGGCTGGCGCGTACCGTTCCTGATCGGCTGCCTGATCGTGCCGGTGATCTTCGTGATTCGCCGCTCCCTGGAAGAAACCCCTGAATTCCAGGCACGCAAGCACCGCCCTACCCTGCAGGAAATCGTCCGCTCTATCGGTCAGAATTTCGGCGTCGTCATCGCCGGCATGGCGCTGGTGGTGATGACCACCGTGTCGTTCTACCTGATCACCGCCTACACCCCGACCTTTGGCAAAGCCGAGCTGCACCTGTCGGACTTCGATGCATTGCTGGTGACGGTGTGCGTAGGCATCTCCAACTTCATCTGGTTGCCGGTGATGGGGGCTGTGTCCGACAAGATCGGGCGTAAGCCCCTGCTGCTGGGTGCGACGATTCTGGCGATTCTTACGGCCTACCCAGCGCTGTCGTGGCTGGTGGTCAACCCGAGTTTCAGCCATTTGCTGATCGTGCTGTTGTGGCTGTCGTTCCTGTACGGTTCGTACAACGGCGCAATGGTGGTGGCGCTCACCGAGATCATGCCGGTGGAAGTGCGTACCACCGGGTTTTCCTTGGCCTACAGCCTAGCGACGGCGACCTTTGGTGGGTTTACGCCAGCGGCGTGTACCTACCTGATCCATGTGCTGGATAACAAGGCGGCGCCGGGGATTTGGTTGAGTGGTGCGGCGGTGTTGGGATTGATTGCGACGCTGGTGCTGTTTAAAGGCAATCGGCATGAGCTGAGGACCGCGCAGGCTTCTGTAGTCGGTGGCGCCTGATGAGCCGTCATCGCAGGCAAGCCAGCTCCCACATTTGAAGGTATTCACAGATCCAAATGTGGGAGCTGGCTTGCCTGCGATGAGGCCCTACCAATCAACACAAATCCAGCAGGCATAAAAAAGCCCCGAACCAGTCGGGGCTTTTTCATTCAGCGCTGATGCTTAGCGCGGGAACGACGGCGGGTTGACCCCGGCCATGTCTTCCATCACGCGAACCACCTGGCAGCTGTAGCCGAACTCGTTGTCGTACCACACGTACAGGACAACGCGGTTGTCCTGGGTGATGGTCGCCTCGGCGTCCACCACACCGGCATGGCGCGAGCCTACGAAGTCGGTGGACACCACTTCCTGCGAGTTGACGAAGTCGATTTGCTTATGCAGATCGGAGTGCAGCGCCATGTAGCGCAGGTACTCGTTCATCTCTTCACGGGTGGCGGCTTTCTCAAGGTTCAGGTTGAGAATGGCCATCGACACGTTTGGCGTCGGCACGCGGATCGCGTTACCGGTCAGTTTGCCAGCCAGCTCAGGCAGGGCCTTGGCAGCAGCGGTGGCAGCACCGGTCTCGGTGATAACCATGTTCAGCGCGGCGCTACGACCACGGCGATCGCCTTTGTGGAAGTTGTCGATCAGGTTCTGGTCGTTGGTGTACGAGTGAACGGTCTCGACGTGGCCGTTGACGATGCCGAACTTGTCATTCACAGCCTTCAGCACCGGCACAATGGCATTGGTGGTGCAGGAAGCGGCGGACACGATCTTGTCGTCAGCGGTGATTTCGCCGTGGTTGATGCCATGGACGATGTTCTTCAGCTTGCCCTTGCCCGGTGCGGTCAGGACAACGCGGTCGATACCCGGACAGGCCAGGTGCTGGCCCAGGCCGTCGGCATCACGCCATACGCCGGTGTTGTCCACCAGCAGGGCGTCCTTGATGCCGTACTGGGTGTAGTCCACCTCAGTCGGGTTCTTCGCGTAGATCACCTGGATCAGGTTACCGTTGGCGGTGATGGTGTTGTTTTCTTCGTCGATGACGATGGTGCCGTTGAACGGGCCGTGTACCGAGTCGCGACGCAAGAGGCTCGCGCGTTTGGTCAGGTCGTTCTCGGCGCCTTTGCGCACAACGATGGCACGCAGGCGCAGGCCGTCGCCGCCACCGGTTTTTTCGATCAGGATGCGTGCCAGCAGACGGCCGATACGACCGAAGCCGTACAGCACCACATCGGTGCCTTTGCGAGCGGAGGCGTTTTGCTGGCCGACCACCTCAGCCATTTCTTCACGCACGAACTGCTCGGCGGTACGGCCGGCGCCTTCTTTGCGGAATTTGTAGGCCAGCTTGCCCAGGTCTACCGAAGCCGCGCCGAGCTTGAGCTCGCTCATGGCCTTGAGCAGGGGGAATGTTTCGTGGACGGAGAGTTCGCTGTCGTCGGCGGAGCGATGGCGAGCAAAGCGGTGCGCCTTGAGAATCGCGATGACTGATTGGTTGATCAGGCTGCGGCCATAGATCGAGCTCACCACATTGTTATTGCGGTACAGCTGACCGATAAGCGGAATCATCGCTTCAGCGAGTGCTTCACGGTCGATCCATTCACCAAGACACTGGTCGGGCTTCTGAGTCACGGGAACCTTCCACATGTAGGGGCAGAAAAAAGGGGCTACATTATGCCGCCCGGTCGCCCCCGGAGCAATGCGCCCCAGGCAACAAAAAGTGCTTGCGAAAAATTGACACCCCTCTGCAGCCCAGTAAATACGCGGGTTCCAGAAGGCCACCTGGTTGGCTGCCAGCGTGACTTGTCCGTAACCCTCCGAAAACCTCGTGCTTTTTGACACTACATATTGAGTCAAAACCCAGCATTGTTTGTCTTAGCCACTACATTTCCTACAAACCGTAATAGGCTCAGTCAGCAACTGACAGACGGCGCCTCGGACCGTTACAATTACCGACTTTGTCGCAACGCTTGGAGCTCAACCTTCCGTGCCCGTCCTGCGTCTACCGCTTCTCCCTGCTGCGGCAGGCAAACAGCACTGGGGCAACCTGCCCGGTGCCGCCCTGAGCCTGGCCATTGCCGAGGCTGCCAGCGCAGCCAAGCGCTTTACCCTGCTGCTCACCGCCGACAGCCAGAGTGCCGAACGGCTGGAGCAGGAGCTGAGCTTCTTCGCCCCCGATTTGCCGGTGCTGCATTTCCCCGACTGGGAAACCTTGCCCTACGATCTGTTCTCGCCGCATCAGGACATCATTTCCCAGCGCATCGCCAGCCTGTACCGCCTGCCGGAACTGGCCCACGGCGTGCTGGTGGTGCCGATCACCACCGCGCTGCACCGCTTGGCGCCGACCAAGTTCCTGCTGGGCAGCAGCCTGGTACTGGATGTCGGCCAGAAGCTGGACGTCGAGCAGATGCGCACGCGCCTGGAAGCCAGTGGCTACCGCTGCGTCGACACGGTGTACGAGCACGGTGAGTTCGCCGTGCGTGGCGCGCTGATCGACCTGTTCCCGATGGGCAGCAAACTGCCCTACCGCATCGACCTGTTCGATGACGAAATCGAGACCCTGCGCACCTTCGACCCCGAAAACCAACGTTCCATTGACAAGGTGGACTCGGTCAAGCTGCTGCCGGCGCGGGAGTTCCCGCTGCAAAAAGACGCGGTCACTCGCTTCAAGGCGCGCTTCCGTGAACGTTTCGACGTGGACTTCCGTCGCTGCCCGATCTTTCAGGATTTAAGCAGCGGGATTACACCGGCCGGTATCGAGTACTACCTGCCGCTGTTCTTCGACGAAACCTCCACCCTGTTCGATTACCTGCCCCAGGACACCCAAGTGTTCTCGCTGCCGGGCATCGAACAGGCGGCGGAAAACTTCTGGAACGACGTGCGCAACCGCTATGAAGAGCGCCGCGTCGATCCATCCCGTCCTTTATTGCCGCCAGCCGAGCTGTTCCTGCCGGTGGAAGACTGCTTCGCCCGCCTGAAAAGCTGGCCACGCGTGGTCGCCAGCCAGCAGGACGTGGAAAGTGGCGCCGGCCGCGAGCGTTTTCCCGCGCAAACGCTGCCAGACCTGGCCATCCAGGCCAAGGCCAACCAGCCCCTGGAAGCGTTGTCCAACTTCCTCGGTAACTTCCCTGGCCGTGTGTTGTTCACCGCCGAATCCGCCGGCCGCCGCGAAGTGCTGCTGGAACTGCTCGAACGCCTGAAGCTGCGACCGAAAACCGTCGACAGTTGGCCCGACTTTGTAAAAAGCAAAGACCGCCTGGCGATCACCATCGCGCCGCTGGATGAAGGCTTGCAGCTGGACGACCCGGCGCTAGCCTTGATCGCCGAGAGCCCGTTGTTCGGCCAGCGCGTGATGCAGCGCCGTCGCCGTGAAAAACGCGCCGACGCCAACAACGATGCGGTGATCAAGAACCTCACCGAGCTGCGCGAAGGCGCACCGGTGGTGCACATCGACCACGGCGTGGGCCGGTACCTGGGCTTGCAGACCCTGGAGATCGACAACCAGGCCGCCGAATTCCTCACCATGGAATACGCCGAGGGCGCCAAGCTCTACGTGCCGGTGGCCAACCTGCATTTGATTGCGCGCTACACCGGCAGCGACGACGCCCTGGCGCCGTTGCACCGCCTTGGCTCCGAGACCTGGCAAAAAGCCAAGCGCAAGGCCGCCGAACAGGTGCGCGATGTGGCCGCCGAACTGCTCGACATCTACGCACGCCGCGCCGCTCGCGAAGGTTATGCGTTCGCCGACCCGAAGGCCGACTACGCCACCTTCAGCGCAGGCTTTGCCTTCGAAGAAACCCCGGACCAGCAAACCACCATCGAAGCGGTGCGTGCCGACATGCTCGCACCCAAGCCGATGGACCGCCTGGTCTGCGGCGACGTGGGCTTCGGCAAGACCGAAGTGGCCATGCGCGCGGCCTTCATTGCGGTGCACGGTGGCAAGCAAGTGGCGATCCTGGTGCCCACCACCCTGCTCGCCCAGCAGCACTACAACAGCTTCCGCGACCGCTTTGCCGACTGGCCGGTGACCGTTGAAGTGATGAGTCGCTTCAAGTCGGCCAAGGAAGTGAATGCTGCGGTCGCTGATTTGGCCGAAGGCAAGATCGACATCGTGATCGGCACCCACAAGCTGCTGTCCGATGATGTGAAGATCAAGAACCTCGGCCTGGTGATCATCGACGAAGAACACCGTTTTGGGGTGCGCCAGAAGGAACAGCTCAAGGCCCTGCGCAGCGAAGTCGACATCCTGACCCTCACCGCCACGCCAATTCCGCGCACGCTGAACATGGCAGTGTCGGGCATGCGTGATCTGTCGATCATCGCCACGCCGCCCGCGCGCCGCCTGTCGGTGCGCACCTTTGTGATGGAGCAGAACAAGAGCACGGTCAAGGAAGCGCTGCTGCGTGAACTGCTGCGCGGCGGGCAGGTGTACTACCTGCACAACGACGTGAAGACCATCGAGAAATGCGCCGCCGACCTTGCCGAGCTGGTGCCGGAGGCACGTATCGCCATCGGCCACGGGCAAATGCGCGAGCGCGAACTCGAACAGGTGATGAGCGACTTCTACCACAAGCGCTTCAACGTGCTGATCGCCTCGACCATCATCGAGACCGGCATCGACGTGCCAAGTGCCAACACCATCATCATCGAGCGCGCCGACAAGTTCGGCCTGGCCCAACTTCATCAGCTGCGTGGCCGCGTCGGGCGCAGTCACCACCAGGCCTACGCCTACCTGCTGACGCCGCCGCGCCAACAGATCACCGGCGACGCCGAGAAACGCCTGGAAGCCATCGCCAACACCCAGGACCTGGGCGCGGGCTTTGTGCTGGCCACCAACGACCTGGAAATCCGAGGCGCCGGCGAACTGCTGGGCGACGGCCAAAGCGGGCAGATCCAGGCGGTGGGGTTCACCCTTTATATGGAAATGCTTGAACGCGCGGTGAAGGCCATCCGCAAGGGCGAGCAACCGAACCTCGACCAACCGCTGGGTGGCGGTCCGGAAATCAACCTGCGCTTGCCGGCGTTGATCCCTGAAGACTACCTGCCGGACGTGCATGCGCGGCTGATCCTGTACAAGCGCATCGCCTCGGCCACTGACGAAGAAGGCCTCAAGGACCTGCAGGTGGAAATGATCGACCGTTTCGGCCTGTTGCCGGAACCGACCAAGAACCTGGTGCGCCTGACCCTGCTCAAATTGCAGGCCGAGCAGCTTGGCATCAAGAAAGTCGACGCCGGGCCGCAAGGAGGGCGTATCGAGTTCGAAGCACAGACACCGGTGGACCCACTGGTGCTGATCAAGCTGATCCAGGGCCAGCCCAACCGCTACAAGTTCGAAGGGGCTACGCTGTTCAAATTCATGGTGCCGATGGAACGCGCCGAAGAACGCTTTAATACATTGGAGGCGCTGTTCGAGCGCCTCATCCCGAAATCTGCTTGAAGGACGCCCCAATGCGCCTGTTCCGCATGTTGAGCCTGTTGTTGGTGGTCGTGGCGCCGGCGGCCTTTGCCGACAGCCCGTACCAGGTGGAAATGATCCTGGTGCGCCAGAACGCAGAGCCGGTGATCAACAGCCGTGCCGCGCCGGAAAACTGGGATGCCGGCGCCGCGCGCCTGGGCACCGATAAAATGAGCCCGCCGCGCCTGAACAACATTGTCGACAAACTCAGTGCCGACAACAGCTATACCGTACTGGCGCACAAGGCCTGGGAACAGACCCTGGGCGACCAGCCGGTGAAAGTCGCGATCACCGACGGTGCGGAGCAGTTCGGCCAGTTCCCGATCGAAGGGGTGTTGAGCCTGCAACTGGGCCGCTTTACCGATATCGATGCCGACTTCTGGATCAATCAGTTCGACAGCAACGGCAGCGTGGTCGCCAGCGAACACCTGAGTCAGAAAGACGTACGCACCAAGAACAACCAGCTCAATTACCTGGACGGCGGCCACCTGGCGCTGCTGATCAAGATCACTTCGCTCACCGCCAAACCGCCCAGCGCACCCCCTCCCGACATCCAGGACTGATCCAGCACCATGCCCCTGACGTCGTCCTTGACCAAACCCCTGGCCCCTTCGTGGGCCAATCGCTTTAAAGAGCAAAGCCTTGAGCGTGGCCGGCGCTATGCCCTGGAAAACCGGGTGCGCATTGTCGAGTCCGGTGACAGCACCATCGTCGCCAGTTGCGAAGGCTCGGGCGGCAATGTGTATCGGCAGACCATTTCGCTGCGCGAGTCGGCCAAGGGCACGTTGATTCTGGTGGACAGCCGCTGTACCTGCCCGGTGCACACCAACTGCAAACATATCGCCGCGGTGCTGCTCAAGGTCCAGGAAACCCTGGCCTACCCAGCCGCCGCCCAGGATGCCGAGCTGCTGGAGAAACTCCAGGCGGTGCTGGATAACCGCGTGGTTTTGCCGCAAGTGGTGATGGAGGACGTGCTGCCGGTGCCGCGCCTGTGGATGGCCAGCGTGGAGTTCAGCGCGTTTGAACCGCGCAACGGCAAGATGCAGCGCTACATCCAGCACCGCGCGGCGCTGTCGTTCAACTACCTGGGCAACTATGTCAGCGGGCAGAAAAATGCCGACATCATCGTGCGCCAGGAAACCCAGAGCCTGCGGATCAAGCGCCATCCCGAACTGGAACAACCCTATCGCGAACAGCTGCGCCAGCTGGGGTTCAAGATCGCCACGCGCCAGAGCAAAGCCCTGCCGGAAAGTGCCGGCGAGCTGTTCGAGATGGTCAATGACAGTGCCTGGCTGAACTTCACGCTCAACGCCTCGCCGGGGTTACGCGCCGAGGGTTGGGAGCTGCAGATCGATGAGGACTTCGGTTTCGACCTGAGCGCCGTCGATGACTGGTACGCCACGGTCGATGACGGGCCAGAGCGCGACTGGTTCGACCTGGAACTGGGGATCATCGTCAACGGCGAGCGGCTGAGCCTGTTGCCGATCCTGCTGAACCTGATGCGCTCCCACACCGAGATCCTCAACCCCGAGAAACTGGCGCGACGCCGCGATGACGAGCTGATCCTGGTGAACATCCCGGGCCTGCCCAATGGTCACGGTCCGATACAGGTCGCGTTGCCCTACGGCCGCCTGAAACCGGTGCTGGCCACCCTCGGCGAGTTTTACCTGCAGGAGTCGGGTACCACGGCTTTGCGGCTGGCCAAGGCCGATGCGATCCGGCTGAACCCACTGGAAGACCTGCCTCTGCAATGGGAAGGTGGCGAGAAGATCCGCAACTTTGCCCAGCGCCTGCGGGATATCAGGGACTTCACCTGCGTGGCGCCCGAAGGCTTGAACGCCACCTTGCGCCCTTACCAACTGGAAGGTTTGAGCTGGATGCAGTCACTGCGCCAGTTGGATGTCGGTGGAATTCTTGCGGATGACATGGGCCTGGGTAAGACCCTGCAAACCCTGGCGCATATTCTCACGGAGAAAGCCGCTGGGCGCCTCGACCGTCCTTGCATGGTGGTGATGCCTACCAGCCTGATCCCCAACTGGCTCGACGAAGCAGCGCACTTCACCCCGCAACTCAAGGTGCAGGCGTTATATGGCGCCGGGCGTAAGAAACATTTCGCTAACCTGCAGGATTACGACCTGCTGTTGACCACCTACGCGCTGCTGCCCAAGGACATCGAACAACTCGCCGCCCTGCCCTTGCACGTGCTGATCCTTGATGAGGCCCAGTACATCAAGAACCCGTCGAGCAAGGCGGCCCAGGCCGCGCGTGAACTGAATGCGCGGCAGCGTTTGTGCCTGAGTGGTACGCCGCTGGAAAACCACCTGGGTGAGTTGTGGTCGCTGTTTCACTTCCTTCTGCCGGGCTGGCTGGGCGACGTGAAAAGCTTCAACCGCGATTACCGCGTGCCGATCGAAAAACGCGCCAGTGATGTGCGATTGCAGCACCTGAACGGTAGGATCAAGCCGTTCCTGTTGCGCCGCACCAAGGAACAAGTAGCCACCGAGCTGCCGCCCAAGACCGAAATCATCCACTGGGTCGACCTCAACGAAGCCCAGCGCGATGTGTATGAAACCATGCGCCTGGCCATGGATAAGAAGGTGCGCGACGAGATCACCCGCAAGGGCGTGGCACGCAGCCAGATCATCATTCTTGAGGCGCTGCTGAAGTTGCGTCAGGTGTGCTGCGACTTGCGGCTGGTCAACGATGCCACACTGCCCGCCCGTGGCAGCAGTTCGGGCAAGCTCGACAGCTTGATGGAAATGCTTGAAGAGTTGTTTGCGGAAGGCCGGCGGATCCTGCTGTTTTCCCAGTTCACCTCAATGCTGAGCCTGATCGAAGCCGAGCTGAAAAAACGTGGCGTGGCCTACGCACTCCTGACGGGCCAGACCCGGGATCGGCGCACGCCAGTGAAGGATTTCCAGAGCGGCAAGCTGCAGATTTTTCTGATCAGCCTGAAGGCCGGTGGTGTGGGCTTGAACCTGACCGAAGCCGACACGGTGATCCACTACGACCCGTGGTGGAACCCGGCCACGGAAAACCAGGCGACTGACCGGGCGTACCGCATTGGCCAGGAGAAGCCGGTGTTCGTGTACAAGATGATTGCGCGCGGGACCGTGGAGGAGAAAATCCAGCACCTGCAGAAGGAAAAGTCCGACTTGGCAGCGGGCGTGCTGGATGGGCGCACTACCGGAGACTGGCAGCTGGGCAACGAGGATATTGAAGCGTTGTTTGCGCCGTTGCCCCACAAACAGGAAAAGCGCTGACTGTCAGATCGCTATCGCAGGCAAGCCAGCTCCCACAGGTGACCACGTTTCTTCAAGATAACTGCGGTCGAATGTGGGAGCTGGCTTGCCTGCGATGGGCGCACCGCGGTTTTCAGCCGATCAACTGCGCTTCACGCAGCGCGGTAACTGCCGCCAACCAACGCGGATCCTGCTTGTAGTCCGTCGACGCCATCGCCTGGCCGCGCATCCGCGCGATTCGAGCCGATGGCTTGACCTTCATACGCTGGGCGGCGGTCAACGCCAGTTCTGCAGCCGCACGATCATTACACACCAACCCCATATCACAACCCGCCGTCAACGCTGCCTCAATCCGGCTGGCCGCATCACCGACCACATGCGCCCCCGCCATCGACAGGTCATCACTGAAAATCACCCCGTCGAACTGCAATTCACCACGCAGGATGTCCTGCAGCCAGCGGCGCGAGAAGCCTGCCGGTTGCGCATCAACCTGCGGATAGATCACATGCGCCGGCATCACTGCCGCCAACTGCTGGCTCAGGCGTGCGAAAGGCACCAGGTCATTCGCACGAATCTCTTCCAGGCTGCGCTCGTCATTGGGAATGGCCACGTGGGAATCGGCCTCGGCCCAGCCATGTCCTGGGAAATGCTTGCCGGTGGCGGCCATGCCGGCGCTGTTCATGCCACGAATGAACGCGCCAGCCAACAGCGCTGCGCGTTCCGGGTCGCCTTCGAAGGAACGGGTGCCCACCACCGCGCTACGCTGGTAATCCAGGTCAAGCACGGGGGCGAAGCTCAGGTCCAGGCCCACGGCCAGCACTTCGGTCGCCATGATCCAGCCACACTGCTCAGCCAGGTATTCAGCGTTGGGGTTATCCGCCAGCGCACGCATGGCCGGCAAGCGCACGAAGCCCTGGCGCAGACGCTGCACGCGGCCGCCTTCCTGGTCGACGGCCAACAGCAGGTCCGGGCGCACCGCACGAATGGCCGCGCTCAGTTCCCGCACCTGGCGTGGATGCTCGATATTGCGTGCAAAAATGATCAGCCCGCCCACTTCCGGCTGGCGCAACAGGTGGCGATCCTCGGACGTCAGCCAGGTGCCGGCAACGTCGACCATCAATGAACCTTGCAGGGCAGCAGTCATAAACCTTCCTTAAATAACGCACACAACCCGTTGCCCTCACTTGGCGCCATTATCAATGGGGGCTCGGTGAGAACAACGGGTTGCGAGTAAATAGCTGAATTCGGCATGGGCGGCTAGCTTAGCGGATGCAAGCGGCCGCGCACACCCGGGTCGATCACGCCTTGGCGACAGCCGGTGTCGATTTGCTGCGCGGGCGCAACTGGGCGGCGGCCATGGCCGGATCGGTGACGCCGGTTTCGGCACGCATCCCGGCGGCGAGAAACGGCACCATCAGGCGCATGACCTGCTCAATGGAGGTGTTGACGCCGAAATCGGTCTCGGCAATTGCACGCAGCGCCTTGATCCCGGACATGCTGAAAGCTGCGGCGCCGAGCATGAAGTGCACACGCCAGAACAGCTCAATCGGAGGAATACGCGGCGCGGCTTCGTTGACCAGCAGCATATAACGGCGGAAAACCTTGCCGTACATATCTTCCAGGTAACGGCGCAAGTGCCCCTGGCTCTGGCTGAACGCCAGGCCCAACAGGCGCATGAAGATCGACAGGTCGTTACCGCTGCGCGGCTGGACCACCAAGGCTTGTTCGACCAGCATTTCCAGCAGGTCTTCCAGGCTTGGCTTGTTGTCGGGCTTGGTCTGGCGACGCTCCAGCTCACGGTCGAGGCTGGCGCAGAACGGCCCCAGGAAGCGCGAGAACACCGCCTGGATCAGGGCCTTTTTCGAGCCGAAATGGTAGTTCACTGCGGCGAGGTTGACCCCGGCCTTGCTGGTGATCAGCCGCAATGAAGTTTCAGCAAATCCTTTTTCCGCGAACAATTGCTCGGCAGCATCGAGAATGCGTTCAACGGTTTCCGACTGGGCCATGGCTACTCCGCCTGACAAACACTTGTTTGAAACATACGTTTCAGGTTGTGTCTTGTCAACCCTGAGGGTCCGTTTTCCGGCCGGGCAGTCATCTATTTCATCACTATTTAATCACATCCGCCGAGGTCTGTAGGCAGCGCTATCCCTGCCTTGCAGGAAGGGTGACGAATGACCGTCCAGCGGAGTGGCCGAAAAGGATGATTGCCAAGTGCAGTCCACTGTATATAATCCCAGTCACTGTATAAAAAGACAGAGCGATCAACATGCTAAAACTGACGCCACGCCAAGCTGAGATTCTGGCTTTTATCAAGCGCTGCCTCGATGACAACGGCTACCCGCCGACACGAGCGGAAATTGCGCTGGAACTGGGGTTCAAGTCCCCCAACGCCGCCGAGGAACACCTCAAGGCCCTCGCCCGCAAAGGCGCGATCGAAATGACTCCGGGGGCTTCACGCGGTATCCGCATCCCTGGCTTCGAAGCCAAGGCCGACGAATCGACACTGCCGATCATCGGTCGCGTCGCAGCCGGTGCGCCGATCCTGGCGCAACAGCACGTCGAAGAGTCATGCAACATCAACCCGACCTTCTTCCATCCTCGCGCCGACTACCTGTTGCGGGTCCATGGCATGAGCATGAAGGACGTGGGCATTTTCGATGGCGACCTCCTGGCCGTCCATACCACCCGCGAAGCCCGCAATGGCCAGATCGTTGTCGCCCGTATCGGCGATGAAGTCACCGTCAAACGCTTCAAGCGTGAAGGCAGCAAGGTCTGGCTGTTGGCCGAGAACCCTGAGTTCGCCCCGATTGAAGTGAACCTGAAAGATCAGGACCTGGTGATCGAAGGCTTGAGCGTCGGCGTTATTCGCCGCTAAAGGAGGCACCATGCAGCTCGTCCATACCCCACAACACACACAACTGTCGCTGTTCGAGGCCTTCATGGCCCAACCCCTTGCGCCCATCCTCAAGGAAACGGTCGAAGCGCCCTGGAGCGCCGAGCCTGAGGCGTTCAGTGAACTGTCGTTGCGCGGTACGGCCGGGAGCTGCCTGAGCCTGCTGGCGCCGGTCCTGCGTGAATTGAGCGAAGAGCAGGATGCGCGCTGGCTGACACTGATCGCCCCACCGGCCAGCCTGACCCAGGCCTGGTTGCGGGACGCGGGCCTCAATCGTGAGCGTATCCTGCTGCTGCAACCCCGCGGCACGCAGAGCGCTCAACAATTGACGTGCGAAGCCTTGCGCCTTGGGCGCAGCCACACGGTGGTGAGTTGGTTGAACCCATTGAATGCGACAGCCAAGCAACAGCTGATCAGCGCTGCACGCATGGGTGATGCGCAGAGCTTGAATATTCGATTGGGGTAAACGGGGGCGCTGGCGGGCTATTTATCGGGCCTGCCTCGCCCAGGATGCTGTATGCCTCACACCGGACTGCTTTATACCTCACCGGGTGCTGTATGCCTCACCGGACGCTATATGCCTAGCCGAGTGCTGTAGTGAGCGGGCTTGCCCCGCGCTGGGCTGGGCTGCGCAGCGGCCCCAAACCAGGCACCGCATAATTTCTGATAGATCGCGTTAATCAATTTGGGGCCGCTGCGCAGCCCAGCGCGGGCCGAGCCCGCCCACCACAACCCGCGTACTTAGTGCAGAACCCGCGGCCCCTCTTCTTTCTCCGGCTCGCCTTCAGCCAAACGACCGGCCATCTGCACACCCACGCTCAACATGGCTTTCGCCACTTCCACGTGCTGGCCTTGCAGGAACGCTTTGGCGTCCTCGGAAAAATCCAGAATAACCAGAGAACCCTCGTCCTCTGCCCGGCGCAGCTCGATTCGGCCGTCAGGCAACTCAACAATTTCCAGAAAGGACGTCGGCATAAAAGTCTGTTCTCCACGAAAGGCCGGGATTATATCAGTCATCCACCCGGCCCCGCTGAGGATCTGAAGAGGTTTCTTTACAGCTTGATGAACGGTCCTACCCGCCGACCGACACCTACCACAACCCCCTGCAGGAGCCGGCTTGCCGGCGATGGCGATGCCAAGACCGTCATCGCCGGCAAGCCGGCTCCTACAAAGCCATCAGCATTCGTTCAAGCCTTCGCGAAAGCGCAGCGCCATCTTTTTCAATTCCTGACGCCAGCTCTCCAGCTCTTCCCGGCTCAATGGCTTGGGCTCTTCCTCTTCCACCGCAACCGCGACGATCAACGGTTGCGTCACGTCGCCCTTCGGCACATGAGGAATACGCGGCGGCTGGAACATATCCGCGTGAGCCTTGAGCAAACGCGCGACCCAGCTGTCAGGGCTTTGAGCCATTTCCACCAATTCGGCCAGTTCAGGAATCGCCATCGTGTCCAGCACTTCGCGATTCATGATCATTTCTGCACGGGGCGAACCGGCCTGTGGCAAGCGGTAGAACCCGGCGATTTCATGGCACAGGCCCAGTAAGGCGCCGTACAGGTGGAACAAGGCCGCTTCACGTCCCGCCTGGACCAGCGCGATGGCGTTCATCTCCTTACCTTCCTCGGCACGGCCAAGGGCTTCCAGGGACAAACCCGCGAAGTAAATTTTCTGATTGGTACGGGTATAGAGTTCGTTGGCCATGACGGCAATCTCCACAACGAATAGGCGTGATGCTGGCTTAGGGGCAAGCTTGCTGTGGCGAGGGAGCTTGCTCCCGTTCGACTGCGCAGCAGTCGCGTGCTTTCTTGGGAGAGCCTCGCCCCCAGCGCAAGCAAGCTTGCTCGCCACAATAAGCTCACTCCTGCAACAAGAAAAGGCCGCCTATGCAGGCGGCCTTTGTATTTCGCAGACTAGTCGATCAAGCGCCCTGGCGCTTGTCCTCGACCTTCCACTTGCCGCCGTCGTAGAACGCTTTCCAGCCGGTAGGCTTGCCGTCCACTTCGGTCTGCACGTATTGCTCCTTGGTCTTGCGGCTGTAGCGGATCACCGCCGGACGACCATCGGGGTCCTTCTTCGGCGCTTCGCACAGGAAGTGGTACTTCGGATCGATCTCATCCTTGTGCGGCACGATCTCCAGCACCAGCGGCGCACGGGTCTCGCGGTTTTTCGGGAACTGGCTGGCAGCCAGGAACAGCCCCGAAGCACCGTCGCGCAGGATGTAGGTGTCGTTGACCTTCTCGCACTTGAGCTCAGGCATCTTCACCGGGTCCATCTTCGGCGGCGCCGCATCACCGCTTTTGAGCAACTTGCGGGTGTTCTTGCACGTCGGGTTAGTGCAACCGAAGAACTTGCCGAAACGGCCAGTCTTGAGCTGCATCTCGCTGCCGCACTTGTCGCACTCCAGGCTTGGGCCTTCATAGCCCTTGATGCGGTAGGTGCCCTCTTCGATCTCGTAGCCGTTGCAGTCCGGGTTGTTACCGCAGATGTGCAGCTTGTGCTTCTCATCCAGCAGGTAGGCGTCCATCGCCGTGCTGCAGATCGGGCAACGGTGCTTGCCACGTAGTACCAGCGACTCGGATTCACCCTCATCGTCGGCGGCGATCTCATCGCCCGGCACCAGGTTCACGGTGGCCTTGCAACGCTCTTTCGGCGGCAGGCTGTAGCCCGAGCAGCCGAGGAACACGCCGGTGGAAGCGGTACGGATCTGCATCGGACGACCGCAGGTCTGGCACGGGATGTCAGTCATCACCGGCTGGTTGGCGCGCATGCCACTGTCCGGGCTTTCGGCTACTTCGAGTTTTTTCTTGAAGTCACCGTAGAACTCGTCCAGTACGTTTTTCCAGTCGCGCTCGCCCTGGGCCACGTCATCGAGGTTCTCTTCCATGCCGGCCGTGAAGCCGTAGTCCATCAGGTTGGAGAAGCTCTCGGACAGTCGCTCGGTGACGATGTCGCCCATCTTTTCCGAGTAGAAACGACGGTTATGCAGCGCCACGTAGCCACGGTCCTGGATGGTGGAGATGATGGCCGCATAGGTCGAAGGACGACCGATACCGCGTTTTTCCATCTCTTTGACCAGGCTGGCTTCCGAGTAACGTGCCGGTGGCTTGGTGAAGTGCTGGGACGGGTCGAGCTTGATCAGCTTCAACACATCGCCCTGGGCCATGTCCGGCAGCACGTCGTCATCGCCAGGCTTGGCGATCTGCGGCATCACACGGGTGTAGCCGTCGAACTTGAGGATACGGCCCTTGGCACGCAGCTCGAAGTCGGAGGCCGCCACGGTAACCGTGGTGGACAGGTATTGCGCCGGCAGCATCTGGCAGGCCAGGAACTGGCGCCAGATCAGCTCGTAGAGGCGCTCGGCGTCGCGCTCCATGCCGCTCAGCTTGGCAGGCGTGGTGTTGGCGTCGGAAGGACGAATCGCTTCGTGAGCCTCTTGTGCGCCTTCCTTGCTGCTGTAGACGTTCGGTTTCTCCGGCAGGTACTTTTTGCCGAACTCGCCTTCAATATAAGTACGCGCCATCGCGACCGCGTCCACCGACAGGTTGGTGGAGTCAGTACGCATATACGTGATGTAGCCGGCTTCGTACAAACGCTGGGCCATCATCATGGTTTTCTTCACGCCAAAGCCCAGGCGGTTACTCGCGGCCTGCTGCAGGGTGGAGGTGATGAACGGCGCCGACGGCTTGCTGCTGGTCGGTTTGTCTTCGCGCTTGACGATGCTGTAGCTGGACGCCTTGAGCTTTTCCAGCGCGGCCATGGCCTGAGCTTCGTTCAGCGGCTTGAAGGCCTCGCCTTTTTCGCGGGCCACTTCAAAGCGCACGTTGGCGCCCTTGGCGGTGCCGAGGTCAGCGTGGACTTCCCAGTATTCTTCAGGGATGAACGCACGGATTTCGCGCTCACGCTCCACCACCAGCTTCACGGCAACCGATTGCACGCGGCCGGCCGACAAACCACGGGCGATCTTGGCCCACAGCAATGGCGAGACCATGTAACCCACGACGCGGTCGAGGAAACGACGGGCCTGCTGGGCGTTGACGCGGTCAATGTCCAGCTCGCCCGGCTTGGAGAAAGCTTCCTGGATGGCTTTCTTGGTGATTTCGTTAAACACCACACGCTTGTAGCGGCTGTCATCACCGCCGATGGCTTCCCGCAGGTGCCAGGCAATGGCTTCCCCTTCGCGGTCCAAGTCCGTTGCGAGATAGATGGTGTCGGCATCCTTGGCGAGCCGGCGCAGCTCTTCGATAACCTTTTCCTTGCCCGGAAGGATCTCGTACTTGGCTTTCCAACCATGATCCGGGTCCACACCCATGCGCGAGACCAGCTGCTTGCGCGCTTTCTCTTTAGGGGTGAGCACCGGACCTTCGCCCGCAGCGGCCTTGCCGCGCTTGGCGGCTGGCTCCTTGCTGGCGCTAGCCGAACCGCTGGTGGGCAGGTCTCGGATATGGCCGATACTCGACTTCACCACGTACTCGTTGCCCAAGTACTTGTTGATGGTCTTGGCCTTAGCCGGGGATTCCACAATGACCAGCGATTTGCCCATGGATCGGAAAATTCCTGAATTCGAGAAGTGAAAGGCAGTTGGCGCCTGTCGCGGCAACGCTATATATAGTGGCAACAAGGTGAGGTCAAGCGCAGCATTCTGCGCGGCCTGCCGTTATTGCCCTGAAAAAAGACTGGGTTCGGCCTGGACCAAAGCAAAGCGCGGGACTTGCTCGCCGTCAACTTCGACGGTCTCCACAAACATGCTCAATGGGCGCACCCAAAAGCCGTAATCGCCATACAGTGCTTGGTAGAACACCACTTCTTCTTCGGTCTCGGAATGCCGCGCCACACTGAAAACACGGTACTGCGGACCTTTATAATGCTGGTAGAGCCCTGGTTCGACTTTCATGCTCTGGCCCTCTTACAAAATTTGTTAAAAAAAAAATACAAAACTGCCAAAAAACAAAAACCGGGGCACTGGGCCCCGGCTTCCGTCAACCCAACGCTTAGACGCGTTCGAAGACGGTGGAAATGCCTTGGCCGAGACCAATGCACATGGTTGCAACCCCGAGGTTGCCGCCATTTTGCTTCATCACGTTAAGCAAAGTGCCAGAAATCCGCGCACCGGAGCAACCGAACGGGTGGCCCAGGGCAATCGCACCGCCGTGCAGGTTAACCTTCTCATTCATCTTGTCGAGCACTTTCAAATCTTTCAGCACTGGCAGGGCCTGTGCGGCGAACGCTTCGTTGAGCTCGAAGAAGTCGATGTCGTTGATGGTCAGGCCTGCGCGCTTCAAGGCTTTTTGTGTGGCCGGTACTGGACCATAGCCCATGATCGCCGGGTCCACACCCGCCACGGCCATCGAACGAATCACGGCCAGCGGCTGGATACCCAGGTCCTGGGCACGCTGCGCCGACATCACGATCATGCACGAGGCACCGTCGGTGATTTGCGACGAAGTACCGGCTGTCACGGTGCCGCCCTTTGGATTGAAGGCTGGCTTCAAGGCCGCCAGGCTTTCCAGGGTGGTGTCCGGACGAATGGTTTCGTCATAGTCGAACAATTTCAGGAAGCCGTTCTCGTCATAGCCGTTCATCGGGATGATTTCATCCTTGAACTTGCCTTCCACGGTCGCCTTGTGAGCGAGCTGGTGGGAGCGCAGGCCGAACGCATCCTGGGCTTCGCGGGTGATGCCGTGCATCTTGCCGAGCATTTCCGCGGTCAGGCCCATCATGCCCGAGGCTTTTGCCGCGTACAGCGACATGTGCGGGTTCGGATCGACGCCGTGCATCATGCTCACGTGGCCCATGTGCTCCACGCCACCGACCACGAACACATCACCGTTGCCGGTCATGATCGCCTGGGCGGCGGTGTGCAGGGCGCTCATCGACGAGCCACACAGGCGGCTGACGGTCTGGCCAGCAGCCGTGTGCGGGATCTGGGTCATCAGCGACGCCATGCGCGCGATGTTCCAGCCCTGCTCCAGGGTCTGGTTGACGCAGCCCCAGATCACGTCCTCGACTTCGTTAGGGTCGACCTTGGTGTTGCGCTCAAGCACTTTGCTGATCAGGTGTGCCGACATGTCTTCGGCGCGGGTGTTGCGGTGCATGCCGCCCTTGGAGCGGCCCATCGGAGTGCGGCCGAAGTCCACAATCACGACGTCTCTTGGATTCAAGCTCATAAATAGTCTCGCTCTAGTCGTTTGGGCGCTTAACCGAAGAAGCTCTGGCCGTTCTTGGCCATTTCACGCAGCTTCGCAGTCGGGTGGTACAGCGGGCCCAAATCAGCGTATTGATCAGCCAGGGCAACGAACTCGGCCACACCGATCGAATCGATGTAACGCAGCGCACCACCACGGAATGGAGGGAAACCAATACCGTAAACCAGGCCCATGTCGGCTTCGGCGGCGGTTTCTACGATGCCATCTTCCAGGCAGCGCACGGTTTCCAGGCACAGGGCGATCATCATCCAGTTGATGATGTCTTCGTCCGACACCTCACGCTGCTCGTAGATGACAGGCGCGAGTACTTCGTGAACCGATGGGTCGGCCACTTTCTTCTGCTTGCCCTTCTTGTCAGCCTCATAGGCGTAGAAGCCCTTGCCGTTCTTCTGGCCCAGGCGCTTGGCTTCGTACAGCGCGTCGATCGCCGAGCGGCGGTCGTCTTTCATGCGGTCCGGGAAGCCTTCAGCCATCACGTCGCGACCATGGTGACCGGTGTCGATGCCGACCACGTCCATCAGGTACGCCGGGCCCATTGGCCAGCCGAATTTTTCCATGACCTTGTCGATGCGCACGAAGTCCACACCGGCGCTGACCAGCTTGGCGAAACCGCCGAAGTACGGGAACAGCACGCGGTTGACCAGGAAGCCCGGGCAGTCATTGACCACGATCGGGTTCTTGCCCATTTTCTTGGCGTAGGCAACGGTGGTGGCAACAGCCAGCTCGCTGGACTTCTCGCCACGGATCACTTCCACCAGCGGCATCATGTGCACCGGGTTGAAGAAGTGCATGCCGACGAAGTTTTCCGGACGCTTGAGGGCCTTGGCCAGCAGCGAAATGGAAATGGTCGAGGTGTTCGAAGCCAGGATAGTGTCGTCTTTGACCTGGGCTTCCACTTCAGCCAGTACGGCCTGTTTGACCTTCGGATTCTCGACAACCGCTTCGACCACCAGGTCGACGTGGCCGAAATCGCCGTAGGACAGCGTAGGACGAATACCGTTAAGCACTTCAGCCATCTTCGCGGCGGTCATGCGACCTTTGTCCACGCGGCCGACCAGCAGCTTGGCGGCTTCCGCCAGGCCTTGCTCGATGCCGTGCTCGTTGATGTCTTTCATCAGGATCGGCGTGCCTTTGGACGCCGACTGGTAGGCGATACCGCCGCCCATGATACCGGCGCCGAGTACGGCAGCCTGTTTCACGTCGCGGGCGATTTCGTCGTAGGCCTTAGCCTTTTTCTTCAGTTCCTGATCGTTCAGGAACAGGCCAATCAGGCTCTGGGCAGCGGAGGTTTTCGCCAGTTTGACGAAACCAGCGGCTTCCACTTCCAGGGCTTTGTCGCGACCGAAGTTCGCGGCTTTCTGGATGGTCTTGATCGCTTCAACCGGCGCCGGGTAGTTCGGGCCGGCCTGGCCTGCCACGAAACCTTTGGCGGTTTCGAACGACATCATTTGTTCGATGGCGTTGAGCTTGAGCTTTTCCAGCTTCGGCTGGCGCTTGGCCTTGTAGTCAAATTCGCCGCTGATGGCGCCCTTGATCAGGTTCAGTGCGGCTTCGGCCAGCTTGTCCGGAGCAACCACAGCGTCGACAGCACCGACTTTCAGTGCGTCTTCAGCCTTGTTTTCCTTGCCGGCGGCAATCCACTCGATGGCGTTGTCGGCACCGATCAGGCGCGGCAGGCGCACGGTGCCGCCGAAACCTGGGTAGATGCCCAGCTTGACTTCAGGCAGGCCGATCTTGGCCGTGGCCGACATCACGCGGAAGTCGGCTGCCAGGCACATTTCCAGGCCGCCACCCAACGCGATGCCGTTGATCGCGGCGACGGTGGGTACGTTGAGGTCTTCGAAATCGCTGAAAATCTTGTTGGCTTCGAGGTTGCCAGCCACCAGCTCGGCATCGGGCAGCTTGAAGTTGTCGACGAATTCGGTGATGTCAGCGCCGACGATGAACACGTCCTTGCCGCTGGAGACGATCACGCCCTTGACCGAAGCATCTGCTTTGATGGTGTCTACGGCCTGACGCAGTTCGTTCAGGGTTAGACGGTTGAACTTGTTGACGGACTCACCCTTGAGGTCGAATTTCAATTCGACGATGCCACTTTCAAGAGCCTTAACCGTGATGGCTTTACCTTCGTAAATCATCAACTGATCTCCACGATATGGAAGCTGAACAGTACACACTGGACGCTGGCCTCTGGTTGGACATTGATGATTTGGTCAATGTTCACGCCAATCCGCCAGGCACACCCGCCAATGCGATAGTCGGGGTTCTGTATGAGCAGTCTGACAGACAAACGCTCAATTCATACGCCCGTTTGATTTGGGTACGCCACCTTCATCCAATTCCGGGCAATTGTCAATCGCTCCAAAGGCTAGGAAAAACGCGACTTTCCAGTCATTTCAGAACCCCAACCATAGGCCCGCGCCTCGTCAATATTCAAATATTCACGAAATCAATAATGGAAAAGATGTGGGAAAAGGCTGTACAGAACGGGATATCCGGCTAGGCTAGCCGCAACCGCAGCGCGCCGTGATGAACATCCGACGCGTGAAACACAGATTTACCGGCCTGCCTGGCCAACTCCAGCCCGATGATGATGTCGGGCTTTTTATTGCCCGCCGTTCCCCCAGGATTGGCGGGCTCCTACAGGGGGTTATTCCAGGCCGCCAGTGTCCGTATCAGGCCAGGGCCCTGAGCAAGGTATCGATGTCCTTCAACACGCTCGCCTCGCCCTTCTCCCCCCAATACAGGGCAATCATTTGCTTGTCGGCCTCGACCTTGTAGACGTTGGCCGGCAGCGTTGCAAAATGCGGCAACAACTTCTCGTCCACGCAGACTTCGCGCCATTGGTTGACCCACACCCCTGGCTCGAGCTGCCAGTAACTCCAGATCGCCGGCGTGCTGCCCCGTCGTGGCCGGCAGTACTGCGCACACGGGCTGGGCGGCTCCTGCTTGAGCCAGTGCGGCCACTCCTGGGGCGCCAATTGCATGGCCAGGCCGATGCGGCGGGCTTCCATGCGCAAGGCCATGCGCCCGCTCTGATGGCGCGACGGGCGCAGCCATGCCAAGGGGCTCAGAACCACCACAAGGATTGACACCACTATCCAGACCGTCATATGTGTACTCCCGAATTTCTAGATGAGCGGATTTGATCTGACGCAACCCCATCCGCTTGAAAGCAGCCATACTGAACTTATTGCAGTCCCTCTGGAGGAACGCCTCATGCCCTACCAACATATTCTGGTCGCTGTCGACCTGACCGAAGAGTGCGACCCAGTGATCAAGCGCGCGCAGGAATCCGCAATCGCCAATGGCGCCATACTGTCGCTGGTGCATATCGTCGAGCCCATGGCCATGGCCTTTGGTGGCGATGTGCCGATGGACCTTTCCCAGTTGCAGCAACAACAATTCGATCAGGCCAAAGAGCGCCTTGACCGTTTGATTCTCAAATACCCGCACCTGAAAAAGGATGACTGCCACCTGACTTACGGCCAACCGCGTCAGGAAATCCACCATCTGGCCAAGGAAAAGGCTTGCGACCTGATCGTGGTCGGCAGCCACGGCCGCCATGGTCTGGCGCTGCTGCTAGGCTCTACCGCCAATGACGTATTGCACGGCGCACCGTGTGATGTGCTGGCCGTCAAGCTGGTCAAGGCCCCTTAAGCCCTACCAAGCTCCCACATTTTTTTGATCGCGTTTCATATAAAAAGCCCGGCGTTCATACGAATGAACGCCGGGCTTTTTTAATGCACTGTAATCAATCAGGCATCCAGCTCAGCCCAACGCTCCACCAGCGCTTCCAACTCCTGGTTCAACGTCTCCAGGGAAGCAATCACCTTGGCAGTTTCCGCCGCAGGACGTAGGTAGAAACCCGCGTCAGCCATTTCGGCTTCTACCGCAGCAATCTGCTGTTCCTTGGCGTCGATATCGCCCGGCAAGGCTTCCAGCTCGCGCTGCAGCTTGTAGCTGAGCTTTTTCTTGCCGGCCGGCGCGGCTTCTGCAACCGGAGCCGGCGCAGCAGCCACCGGAGCCACCACTGCCGAGTTCAAATCGGCCTTGCCGGATTTGCTTTCGGTGACGCCCAACAGGCGCGGCGAACCACCCTGGCGCAGCCAGTCCTGATAACCGCCCACGTATTCACGCACCTTGCCTTCACCTTCGAAGACCAGGGTGCTGGTCACCACGTTGTCGAGGAATGCCCGGTCGTGGCTCACCATCAACACGGTACCGTTGAAGGTCAGCAGCACCTCCTCCAGCAATTCAAGGGTTTCCACGTCGAGGTCGTTGGTCGGTTCGTCGAGGACCAGCAGGTTGGCCGGCTTGCTGAACAACTTGGCCAGCAACAGGCGCGCACGCTCGCCACCGGACAAGGCTTTCACCGGCGTCCGTGCACGCTGCGGACTGAACAGGAAGTCGCCCAGGTAGCTGAGCACGTGGCGGCTCTGGCCGTCGATGTCGATAAAGTCGCGGCCTTCGGCGACGTTGTCGATCACGGTCTTTTCCAGGTCCAGTTGATGGCGCAACTGGTCGAAGTAGGCCACGTCGATCTTGGTGCCCTCCTCAACCTTGCCGCTGGTCGGTTGCAGGCCACTGAGCATCAGCTTGAGCAAGGTGGTCTTGCCGGTGCCGTTGGCGCCCAGCAAGCCGATGCGGTCGCCGCGCTGCAGGACCATGGAGAAGTCCTTGATCAGGAACGGGCCGTCCGGGTGATGGAAGCTGACGTTTTCCAGCACCATCACTTGCTTGCCCGACTTCTCGGCGGTATCCAGCTGGATATTCGCCTTGCCGGTACGCTCGCGGCGCTCGCTGCGCTCAACCCGCAGGGCTTTCAGGGCACGTACACGGCCTTCGTTACGGGTGCGACGGGCCTTGATGCCCTGGCGGATCCAAACTTCTTCCTGGGCCAGTTTCTTGTCGAACAGCGCGTTGGCGGTTTCTTCAGCGGCCAGCGCGGCCTCTTTGTGTACGAGGAAGCTGGCGTAGTCGCCGTTCCAGTCGATCAGGCCGCCACGATCCAGTTCGAGGATGCGCGTGGCCAGGTTCTGCAGGAAGGAACGGTCGTGCGTGATGAACAGCACGGCGCCCTGGAAGTCCTTGAGGGCTTCTTCCAACCAGGCGATCGCGCCGATGTCCAGGTGGTTGGTCGGTTCGTCGAGCAGCAGCAGGTCCGGCTCGGACACCAGGGCCTGGGCCAGCAGCACACGGCGGCGCCAGCCACCGGACAACTCGGCGAGGGTCTTGTCGGCCGGCAGTTGCAGGCGGCTCAGGGTGCTGTCCACCAGTTGCTGCAGGCGCCAGCCGTCGCGGGCTTCGAGGTCCTGCTGGACGTGCATCAGCTTGTCCAGGTCTTCCTCGGTGACGCAGTGCTGCGCCAGGTGATGGTATTCGGCGAGCAAGGCGCCGACACCGTCGAGGCCTTCGGCAACCACGTCGAACACGGTCCGTCCGTCGGCCACCGGCAATTCTTGCGGCAACTCGCCGATCTTGAGGCCCGGCGCGCGCCACACAGAGCCGTCATCGGGCTTCTGGTCGCCTTTGACCAGCTTCATCATGCTGGACTTGCCGGTGCCGTTGCGGCCGATGATGCACACCCGCTCACCACGGGCGATCTGCCAGGACACCTTGTCCAACAACGGCATAGCGCCGAAAGCAAGGGACACATCGCTGAATTTGAGCAGGGTCATACGCTTCTCCAAAAACTGGGCGCGCATTCTACCTGAGTTGAGGGTGGGATGCGGCCAGCATTTTCATGGGCGACATGTTCTGTAGGACATTTCCCATCAAGCTGAACGAACCGGCCGGCAAAGCTTTCGCACGCGTCGGGCAAAAGGCTAAGCTAGGGGCAATCAGTGTCGGCGGTGCCGGTGCTAGTCGTGATTTCTCTGCACGGACGTCTCATGCGCAGTCGCCTTTTCAATTTTTTGTCTTGTCTGATTCTTTCCGCCACCGCCGTCCAATCCGCCCAGGCCGTGGACCTCACCACCCAACGTCAATATTACGATGAAGCCAAACGCGCTTTGGCCAAAGGCGACAGCGGCCCCTACATGCAATACAGCGCCGCCTTGGCCGACTACCCGCTCACGCCGTACCTGGCCTACGATGAGCTGACTGCCCGCCTGAAAACCGCGAGCAACGAGGAAATCGAACAATTCCTCGCCAAGAACGGCGACCTGCCCCAGGCCAACTGGATGAAGCTGCGCTGGCTGCGTTGGTTATCCGACCGTGGCGATTGGCAGACCTTTGAAAAGTACTACGACGCCAAGCTCAATTTCGTCGAGCTGGACTGCCTTCACGCTCAGTACCAGCTCACCCACAACTTGAAAGCCGAAGGCTACAAAAACAGCGAAAAACTCTGGCTCACCGGCAAATCCCAACCGGCCGCCTGCGACGCCACCTTCGGTCAATGGGCCGCTGATGGCCAGCTCACCGAACAGAAAATCTGGGACCGCGCCAAGCTCGCTGCCGAAGCGCGCAACTACGCACTGGCCAACAGCCTGGTGAAAACCCTGCCGACCCTCGGCGCCCAAGGCCGCCTGATGGTGGACGTGGCGCAGAATCCCAACCTGCTCGGCGACCCGTCGCGTTTCCTGCCGGCCAACGAGGCCATGTCCGACGCCGTGGGCCTGGGCCTGCGCCGCCTGGCGCGCCAGGACCCGGACAAGGCCATGGCCCTGCTCGACGGCTACGCCAGCAGCATGCACTTCTCCCGTGACGAAAAAGTGTCGATCGCCCGGGAAATCGGCCTGACCCTGGCCCGTCGCTATGACCCCCGCGCCTTGGACGTGATGACCCAGTACGACCCGGAACTGCGTGACAACACCGTGTCCGAATGGCGCCTGCGCCTGCTCTTGCGCCTGGCCCGTTGGGAAGATGCCTACCAGTTGACCCGCAAGCTCCCACAGGACCTGGCCACCACCAACCGCTGGCGCTACTGGCAGGCCCGCAGCCTGGAACTGGCCGAACCGAAAAACCCACAAGCCCTGGTGCTGTACAAAAACGTGGCCAAGGAACGGGACTTCTATGGCTTCCTCGCGGCCGACCGCTCCAAATCGCCGTACCAGCTGACCAACAAGCCGCTGGTCATGAGCCAGGCCTTGATGAACAAGGTGCGCAACACCCCTGGCGTGCGCCGCGCCCTGGAGTTCTACGCCCGTGGCCAAGTAGTGGATGGCCGCCGCGAGTGGTACCACGTCAGCCGTCATTTCAACCGCGATGAGATGGTCGCCCAGGCCAAGCTGGCCTACGACATGAAGTGGTACTTCCCGGCGATCCGCACCATCAGCCAGGCGCAGTACTGGGATGACCTGGACATTCGTTTCCCGATGGCCCACCGCGACACCCTGGTGCGTGAAGCCAAGGTGCGTGGGCTGCATTCCAGCTGGGTATTTGCCATCACCCGCCAGGAAAGCGCCTTCATGGACGACGCCCGCTCCGGCGTAGGCGCCAGCGGCCTGATGCAACTGATGCCCGGCACCGCCAAGGAAACCGCACGCAAGTTCAGCATCCCCCTGGCCTCCCCGGCTCAGGTACTTGACCCGGACAAGAACATCCAGCTCGGCGCCGCCTACCTCAGCCAGGTGCACAGCCAGTTCAACGGCAACCGCGTGCTCGCCTCCGCCGCCTACAACGCCGGCCCCGGCCGCGTGCGCCAATGGCTGCGCGGTGCCGACCACCTGAGTTTCGACGTATGGGTGGAGAGCATTCCGTTCGACGAAACCCGCCAATACGTGCAGAACGTGCTGTCTTATTCGGTGATCTACGGGCAGAAGCTCAATTCGCCGCAGCCGTTGGTGGATTGGCATGAGCGGTATTTTGACGATCAGTAAGGCGTAGCCCCGACACAAAAATGCCCGCATTGAACGATGCGGGCATTTTTTATGGGTGATCAATCAGTGAGAGATGTGTTCTTCCACTCCATCACTGAACTGCAACGCCGCCAACCGCGCATACAACGGGTTGCTCGCAATCAACTGTTGATGCGTGCCCACCGCCACCAGCCTGCCCTGGTCCATCACTGCAATCCGGTCGGCGTGCTTCACTGTCGCCAGGCGATGGGCAATCACCAACGTGGTGCGCCCTTGCATCAGTTGCGGCAACGCTTGCTGGATCAGGTGTTCACTCTGAGCGTCCAAGGCGCTGGTCGCCTCATCCAGCAGCAGGATCGGCGCATCCACCAGCAACGCACGGGCGATGGCCAGGCGTTGGCGCTGACCACCGGACAGGCCCATGCCGCCATCGCCCAGATGGGTCTGGTAGCCGTCGGGCATTTGCAGGATGAAATCATGGGCGTGGGCGATGCGCGCCGCTGCCTGCACCTGTTCCAGGGTGGCCGTCGGGTTGCCGTAGCGGATGTTCTCTTCGACGCTGCCATAGAACAGCGCCGGGCTCTGGGACACCAGGGCAAAGTGGCGGCGCAGGTCCATCGGATCAAGCTCGGTCAACGGCTGGCCTTCCAGCAAGATACGGCCCTGCTGGGGGTCGTAGAAACGCAGCAGCAGGTCGAAGATCGTCGATTTACCCGCCCCGGACGGCCCTACCAGCGCCAGGGTTTCGCCTGGGTTGATGGTCAGGTTCAAGCCGTCGATCGCGTAGCTGTCCGGCCGTGACGGGTAGGAAAAGCGCAGGTCCTGCAGTTCCATACGGCCGCTGACGCGCTCCGGCAGCGGCACGGTACCGGTGGCGGGGGCTGTGATCTCGTTGCTCGATTGCAACAGCTCGCCGATGCGCTCCGCCGCGCCTGCTGCGCGCTGCAACTCGCCGAGTACTTCACTCAAAGTGCCCACGGAGGCCCCCACGATCAAGCTGTAGAACACGAACGCGGCCAGTTCGCCAGCAGAAATGCGCCCACCGATGACATCCATGCCGCCCACCCACAGCATCACGCCCACAGCCCCCAGCACCAGCATGATCACCAGGGTGATCAACCAGGCACGCTGGAAGATGCGCTGGCGCGCGGTGCTGAACGCATCTTCCACCGTCACGGCGAAACGTTGCTCGTCCTGCACCTGATGGTTGTAGGCCTGCACGGTCTTGATCTGGCCAAGGGTCTCGGACACATAGCTGCCTACATCGGCGATACGGTCCTGGCTCAGGCGTGACAGGCTGCGCACACGGCGGCCGAAGATCAGGATCGGCGCCAGCACCAGCGGCAGCGCCACCACCACAATGCTGGTGAGCTTGGGGTTGGTGACGAACAGCAGCACGATGCCCCCCAGCACCATCAAGCCATTGCGCAGGAACAACGACAGCGACGACCCGATCACCGACTGCAGCAAGGTGGTGTCGGTGGTCAATCGCGACTGGATCTCGGAGCTGCGGTTGTTCTCATAGAAACCCGGGTGCAGGTAGATGAGATGGTTGAACACCTGCCGCCGGATATCCGCCACCACCCGCTCGCCGATCCACGACACCAGATAGAACCGCGCAAACGTGCCCACGGCCAGGCCGAACACCAGGATCATGAACAGCCCGATGGACTGGTTGAGCAAGTGCGGCGACTGAGTCATGAACCCCTGATCCACCAGCAGGCGAATGCCCTGCCCCATGGACAAGGTAATACCCGCCGTCACGATGAGCGCCAACAGGGCACCGAGGGCGTGCCAGCGGTAGGGTGCAATGAAGCGGCTGGCCAGGCGAATCGCACGACGTTGACGGACTGAGAACATGGAGGGCATCACCAATGAGGAACCTGTAAGCCTACATTGGGGGAACTTGAGTAAATAACAATGAGTCAGGTTAATTATGCCCACCGATGCTGACCCCTAGAGGCTATCGGTCTAATGCCCGTCTGGAAATTTGTATCGGTTTCTGGTGGACTGGGTGTTCGAACCGCTGATTGTGTATGGAGTTGTAACAGCTCGGTCACGCGGGGGTTTTAAGGTAGGTACACAACCTGATGAGGAGACAGGCCATGACCTTGCAAAATAGCAGCGATGCCAAGATTGAAGTGATCCGCCAGCCGCAGCAGTTGCCTTGCTCCGTGATCGACGCCCAAGGCCGGGAAGTGCAGATTACCGAAGAGATGATCCAGCAAGCATGCCGCGAGCTGGAACAGCGACTGGTCAAGCCCGCCCAGCAAGGCTAACGTGCCCAAGCTCTTTCAAGACCGGCCCTGGTGGCCGGTTTTTTTATGCCCCCTGTAGGAGCCGGCTTGTCGGCGATGGCAACCGTAAGCACGCCATCGCCGGCAAGCCGGCTCCTACAGTGAGCGCATTGCGCGCTGGTCAGAGCAATTCACCGCCCAGGGCAGAGACGATCGACGACAGCACAGCGGACTCCCCATTGATGCGCACCTTCAAGCCGTCGATCTCGCGGCGCTCCGGATAGTGCTTGCGCAGCAGGTCAAACGCCTTGCGCTGTTCTTCCACGGTACCCACAAGGCTGCGGCGGAAATCCGCATCATCCCGGCGCGGGTCATACACGCTGCGGCACAAGGTGGCCAATGCCCAGGCTGGGTCGGTGGCGGCATTCAAGTGCACTTCGGCCAGCCAAGGTGGCGGCAGCAAGTCGCTCAGTTGGAGGCTGGGTGCCTGGCCCAGGTGTGCACAGAACGCCTGATAAATCTGTGCAGTGCCGCGCTGTTTGCCGTCCAGGCTGTAACCGGCGATGTGCGGCGTGGCCAGCACACACAGGTCAGCCAGGTCGACGTCCACTTCAGGCTCGCCTTCCCACACGTCCAGCACCGCTTGCAGGTCCTCGCGCTCCAGCAACACCTCTCGCAGGGCGGCGTTATCCACCACCGGGCCCCGGCTGGCATTGATCAGCCAGGTGCCGGGCTTGAGTGCGTTGAGGCGCTGGCGGTCGAACAGGTGCCAGGTGGAGCCGTTGCCGGACTTGGTCAGAGGCGTGTGCAGGCTGATCACGTCGCACTGTTCGATGATCTGCTGCAGGCTCACATAATCGCCGTCTTCGGCGATCTGGCGCGGCGGGTCACACACGAGCACGTTCCAGCCCAGGCCCTTGAGCACCTTGACCAGACGCCCGCCGACTTCACCGGCACCGACCACCCCGTAAGTCCGTGTGTTGAGGTCGGCCCCCTCGATTTCTGCCAGGGTCTGCAAGCTGCCCAGCACATAGTCCACCACACCCCGCGCGTTGCAGCCGGGGGCGCTGGACCACTGGATGCCAGCCTGTTGGAAGTAGTCGAGGTCCAGGTGATCGGTGCCGATGGTGCAGGTGCCGACAAAACGCACGCGGGTCCCGTCCAGCAAGGCGCGATTGACGTTGGTCACCGAGCGCACCAGCAGCACATCGGCCTGCTCGACCGTGGCGCGGTCGATGGACCGGCCGGGCACTCGGCGAATCTCGCCAAACCCTTCGAAGAATGCATCGAGCAGCGGGATATTTTCGTCGGCAACAATCAACATGGCAGGCTCCTTTCGCGGACTCGCAGTGTACAGGGATGCGACCTGCGTAACACCGCAGATGCCAGGCGCATGAAGCTTTGTGTGGGAGCGGGCTTGCTTACAAATCCCTAACACAGGTTTTTTCCTGACCGGCGCGTCAAAGCGTAGACTTCGCGGTCCTTGCGCTTCTATTGACCGGACATCTGTACGTGAACATCGCCACCACCGCCCTCTCCCGTCCCGCCCGCGTCAGCCGCGAGGTGCGCAGCCTGCTGACCCTGGCCCTGCCGATCATGATCGGCCAATTGGCGACCACGGCCATGGGTTTTGTGGATGCGGTGATGGCCGGGCGCGTGAGCCCGCGTGACCTGGCGGCGGTGGCCCTGGGCAACTCGATCTGGATTCCGGTCTACCTGCTGATGACCGGCACCTTGCTGGCCACCACGCCCAAGGTCGCCCAGCGCTTCGGCGCGGGCACGTTCAACGAGATCGGGCCGTTGGTGCGCCAATCCTTGTGGCTGGCGTTGGTCGTGGGGGTGACCGCGTTGTTGATGCTGATCAGCGCCGAACCGATCCTGCACGCCATGAACGTCGACCCCGAGCTGATAAAGCCGTGCATGGCTTACCTGCATGGCATCGCGTCCGGCATGCCGGCCATCGCCCTGTATTACGTGTTGCGCTGCTTCAGCGATGGCCTGGGCCGCACGCGACCAAGCATGGTCATGGGCCTGTGCGGGTTGGCGCTGAACATCCCGCTCAACTACGTGTTCATCTACGGCCACTTCGGCGTGCCAGCCATGGGTGGCGTGGGCTGTGGCTGGGCCACGGCGATTGTGATGTGGGTGATGATGCTCGGCCTGGCCGCCTGGACCCGCTGGGCCCCGGCCTACCAGAGCAGTGAACTGTTCAAGCGTTTCGACTGGCCGCAATGGGCAGTGATCAAGCGCGTGCTGAGCATTGGCCTGCCCATCGGCATTGCGGTCTTTGCCGAGTCGAGCATCTTTGCAGTAATCGCACTGTTGATCGGCAGCCTGGGCGCCAACGTGGTGGCCGGGCACCAGATCGCACTGAACTTCAGCTCGCTGGTGTTCATGATCCCTTACTCCCTGAGCATGGCCGTCACGGTGCGCGTCGGGCAGGCACTCGGGCGTGGCGAACCGCGCCAAGCGCGCTTCGCAGCCGGGGTCGGCATGGGCACGGCGCTCACCTACGCCTGCCTGTCCTGCAGCCTGATGCTGCTGTTTCGCGAGCAGATCGCGGCGATCTACACCCCGGACCCGCTGGTGATCCACGTGGCGTCGATGCTGATTGTGTTTGCGGCGCTGTTCCAGTTCTCTGACGCGATCCAGGTGACCGCTGCCGGCGCCCTGCGGGGCTACCAGGACACACGGGTGACCATGGTGCTGACGCTGTTCGCGTACTGGGGCGTGGGATTGCCGGTGGGTTACGCCCTGGGCCTGACCGATTGGCTGGGCGCCGCCAGCGGGCCGAGCGGCCTGTGGCAGGGGTTGATCGTGGGCCTGAGCTGCGCAGCGGCGATGCTGGTGATTCGCCTGGCACGCAGCGCGCGTCGGCGGATTCGCCTGGCGCCAGCGCACGCCTGACGCCTCATCAGCGCTTACCGCTCCCTGTAGAAGCCCGGCTTACCGGCGATGGCGTCTTTGAAATCGCCATCGCCGGCAAGCCGGGCTCCTACAAGGTTCAGGCGAGCTTCTTGCGAATCCAGTACAGGTACGTACCCGCCTGCTCCTGCTGATCCACCAGCTCGTGGTCCAGGAACACGCAAAACTTGGGAATATCGCGGCGGGTCGACGGGTCGGTGGCGATCACCTTGAGCAAGCCGCCTGGCGGCAGGTCACGGATGTGCTGGTGCAGCATCATCACCGGTTCCGGACAGTTGAGGCCGGTGGCGTCGAGGGTGGCGTCGACGGGTAGGTCAATACTCATAGTCACTCCTGAAACAGTCCCGCTC
>NZ_JACARO010000035.1:39689-89294 GCF_013386585.1 Pseudomonas sp. P7548
CCCGCTCCCACATTTGATATCAGTGCTTTTTGGGTTTCTTCGCACTTTCAAGCCGACGCAGATGGCAGGTCACTTCCTCACGGTCGTGGTACAGCTGCTTGCAGCCAATCTCCACACGAATGCCGCGGGCCTTGAAGCCTTCTTCGATGCGCTCCAACAAGCGCTTCACTTCGGCATAACGCTGCTTCATCGGCAATTTCAGGTTCACCACGGCTTCGCGGCAATGCCCTTCCCCGATCCAGGTTTCCAGCAGCGCGGCGTTACGGGCCGGCTTCTCTACGATATCGCAGACCATCCAGTCCACTGGCTGCTTGGGCACGAAGGTGAAGCCGTCGGCCATCAGGTGCTGCACCAGGCCGGTGTCCATCAGGCTTTCGGCCATGGGGCCGTTGTCGATGGCGGTCACCAGCATGCCGCGATTGACCAGTTGCCAGGTCCAACCGCCCGGCGCGGCGCCGAGGTCGACGCCGGTCATGTCGCCGTGCAAGCGCTCATCCCATTGGTCGCGAGGGATGAAGTGGTGCCAGGCCTCTTCCAGCTTGAGGGTCGAGCGGCTCGGCGCTTCACGGGGGAATTTGAGGCGCGGGATGCCCATCGGCCACATCGCCGAGTTGTTCGACTCGGCCAGGCCCATAAACACTTCGCGGCCGCTCTTGAAGGTCAGCAGCAGGCGTGGCTTGCTCGGGTCGTCCACCAGCTTGCCGGCGTTGAGCAGGGCTTTGCGCAGGTGCACTTCGAACTTCTTGCAGAAGTTCGACAGCTCTTTGCCGTCGTTGGTGTCGACCATTTCCAGCCACAGGCTGCCGCACACCGGGAATTCGCGCAGGTGGGCAAGAATCACGCTGATGCGGTCGGTTTCCGGCAGGTCGATGAACACCCCGCGCGCCCATTGCCGTGGAAAGATCAGCTCGGCAAAACGCTGGCCGTGCATCAGGCGCTGGGCGCCGTCTTCTTCGGTGCAGACGAATTCGGCACAGGCGCTGCCGGTCTTGGCCTTGGCGTAGCCGGAAACGTTCAGGCGCGCGGCGTGCTCCGCGATTTCGGAACAGACTTCGCCTTCAAAACCCGGGCGGCAGTGCATAAAAAGGGTGTTCATCAACTCTCCAAGTGAATCAACCGACCTTGCGCTGTCGCAATGCCTGTCATGAAAACCCGCGCATGATAACGGACTTCGGAACCTTGGACTCAACGATAGAGTCCAGTTATTAGCCTGCTAATGAAAACAGGGCTAAGTTGATAGCTCTGTTCGTCCCGTCAGGTCCGTAGCCGTGCGGACCATAAGGAGTCGTGTCATGTCATCGCTTGATAGCCTGAGAACCCTTAAGACCCTGCAAATAGACAGTAAAACCTACCACTACTTCAGCCTGCCCGAAGCCGCAAAGAGCCTGGGTGACCTGGACAAGCTGCCGATGTCCCTCAAGGTGCTGCTGGAAAACCTGCTGCGCTGGGAAGACAACAAAACCGTCACCGGCGCCGACCTCAAGGCCATCGCCGCCTGGCTCAAAGAGCGCCAGTCCGACCGCGAGATCCAATACCGCCCTGCCCGCGTGCTGATGCAAGACTTTACCGGCGTGCCCGCCGTGGTCGACCTGGCCGCCATGCGTGCCGCCGTGGCCAAGGCCGGGGGCGACCCGCAGCGCATCAACCCGCTGTCACCCGTGGACCTGGTGATCGACCACTCGGTGATGGTCGACAAGTTCGGCAGTACCAGCGCCTTCGAGCAGAACGTCGACATCGAGATGCAGCGCAACGGCGAACGCTACGCCTTCCTGCGCTGGGGCCAGAGCGCCTTCGACAACTTCAGCGTAGTGCCACCGGGCACCGGCATCTGCCACCAGGTCAACCTCGAATACCTGGGCCGCACCGTGTGGACCAAGGACGAAGACGGTCGCACCTACGCCTTCCCCGACACCTTGGTAGGCACCGACTCCCACACCACCATGATCAACGGCCTGGGCGTGCTGGGCTGGGGCGTGGGCGGTATCGAAGCGGAAGCGGCCATGCTCGGCCAGCCGGTGTCGATGCTGATCCCGGAAGTGATCGGCTTCAAGCTCACCGGCAAACTGAAAGAAGGCATCACCGCCACCGACCTGGTGCTGACCGTCACCCAGATGCTGCGCAAGAAAGGCGTGGTGGGTAAATTCGTCGAGTTCTATGGCGACGGCCTAGCCGATTTGCCGTTGGCCGACCGCGCCACCATCGCCAACATGGCCCCGGAATATGGCGCCACCTGCGGCTTTTTCCCGGTGGATGAAGTGACGTTGGACTACTTGCGCTTGTCCGGCCGCCCTGCCGAAACCGTCCAACTGGTAGAGGCCTACACCAAGGCCCAGGGCCTGTGGCGCAACGCGGGCCAGGAACCGGTGTTCACCGACACCCTAGCCCTGGACATGGGCAGCGTCGAAGCCAGCCTGGCCGGGCCGAAGCGCCCGCAAGACCGCGTGGCGCTGCCGAATGTGGGCCAGGCGTTCAGTGACTTTCTCGACCTGCAATTCAAACCCGCCAGCAAGGAAGAAGGCCGCCTGGAAAGTGAAGGCGGTGGCGGTGTTGCCGTGGGCAATGCCGACCTGGTGGGCGAAACCGACTATGAATACGACGGCCACACCTATCGCCTGAAAAACGGCGCGGTGGTGATCGCGGCGATCACCTCGTGCACCAACACGTCGAACCCCAGCGTGATGATGGCGGCCGGGCTGGTGGCGAAGAAGGCCGTGGAAAAAGGCCTGACCCGCAAGCCGTGGGTGAAAACCTCGTTGGCGCCCGGCTCCAAAGTGGTCACCGACTACTACAAGGCCGCAGGCCTGACCCCCTACCTCGATCAACTCGGTTTCGACCTGGTGGGCTATGGCTGCACCACCTGCATCGGCAACTCCGGGCCGTTGCCCGAACCGATTGAAAAAGCCATCCAGAAGGCCGACCTCGCGGTGGCCTCGGTACTCTCCGGCAACCGCAACTTCGAAGGCCGCGTGCACCCGCTGGTGAAAACCAACTGGCTGGCTTCGCCACCGCTGGTGGTCGCTTATGCGCTGGCCGGTACGGTGCGTATCGATATCAGCAGCGAACCGCTGGGCGAAGGCAAGGACGGCAAGCCGGTGTACCTCAAGGACATCTGGCCAAGCAGTAAGGAAATTGCCGACGCCGTGGCCCAGGTCAACACCGGCATGTTCCACAAGGAATACGCCGAGGTGTTTGCTGGTGACGAGCAGTGGCAGGCCATTGAAGTGCCGCAGGCGGCGACTTACGTGTGGCAGAAGGATTCCACCTACATCCAGCATCCGCCGTTCTTTGATGACATTGCCGGGCCGCTGCCGGAAATCAAAGACGTCAAAGGTGCCCATGTACTGGCCCTGCTGGGGGACTCGGTGACCACCGACCACATCTCCCCCGCCGGCAACATCAAGACCGACAGCCCGGCCGGACGCTACCTGCGCGAGCAAGGCGTGGAACCGCGCGACTTCAACTCCTACGGCTCACGCCGGGGCAACCATGAAGTGATGATGCGCGGCACCTTTGCCAACATCCGTATCCGCAACGAAATGCTCGGCGGTGAGGAAGGCGGCAATACGCTGTACATCCCGACCGGCGAGAAGATGGCGATCTACGATGCCTCAATGAAATACCAGGCCTCGGGCACGCCGCTGGTGGTGGTTGCAGGGCAAGAGTACGGCACCGGTTCCAGCCGTGACTGGGCGGCCAAGGGCACCAACCTGTTGGGGGTCAAGGCGGTGATCGCCGAGAGCTTCGAGCGTATCCACCGCTCCAACCTGGTGGGCATGGGCGTGTTGCCGTTGCAGTTCAAGCTGGATCAGAACCGCAAAACGCTCAAGCTGACAGGCAAGGAGAAGATCGACATCCTTGGGCTGACCGACGTGGAGATCGCGCCGCGGATGAACCTGACGCTGGTGATTACGCGGGAGGATGGCAGCCGCGAGAAGGTGGAGGTGTTGTGCCGGATCGATACGCTCAATGAAGTGGAGTACTTCAAGTCGGGCGGGATCTTGCACTATGTGCTGCGCCAGCTAATCGCCTCCTAAGCAACACTGCAAAACCAAATGTGGGAGCGGGCTTGCTCGCGAATGCGGTGGATCAGTCAAGTATGTATCAACTGACACTCCGCATTCGCGAGCAAGCCCGCTCCCACATTTTTTGATTGTGTTTCAAATTAGCCGAACAGCCACTTCCACAGCAGCACCAGCACCACCACCGCCAGCACCGGCCGCGCAATGCGGTAGGCCTTGGGGTATTTGCGCTTCCACTGCTTGACCCCACCACTGAACTTGTCGCTGAAGGTCTTGCTCCAGGCATAGGCCTGGTTGATCCCGCCGACACGTTCGTCGTCCAGGTTCTGCGGCGCGGTGGCGCGGCCCAGTTGCTGGCTGACCCAACGGTTGACGCGGGTCATCAGGCGGTTGCTCAGGGGGCGTTCGATGTCGCAGAACAGGATCACACGGGTCTGTTCGGTTTCGTTTTTCACCCAGTGCACGTAGGTTTCGTCGAACATCACGTCTTCACCGTCGCGCCAGGCGTAGACCTGGCCATCAACGAAGATGCGGCAGTCGTCGGAGTTTGGCGTGGACAGTCCCAGGTGATACCGCAGGGAACCGGCGAACGGGTCACGGTGCGGGTTGAGGTGGCTGCCACCCGGCAACAGTGCGAACATCGCGCCTTTCACGTTGGGAATGCTGCTGACCAGCGCCACGGTTTTCGGGCACAGCGCCTCGGCCGAGGGCAGGGGTTTGTCGTACCACTTGAGGTAGAAGCGCTTCCAGCCCTTCTTGAAGAAGGAACCGAAACCGGCGTCGTTGTTCTTCTCGGCCGCGCGGATGTAACCCTCGTCGAACAGGTGCATGGCCTCTTCGCGGATCACTTCCCAGTTGTCCTTGAGCACATCCAGTTCCGGGAACTTGCTGCGGTCCAGGTAGGGCTTGGACGGCACGGCCGAAAACAGGTACATCAAGGCGTTATAGGGGGCGAACAGCGCCGAATGGTTGACGAACTGGCGCAACATCGGCAAACGCGCCTTGCCGCGCAGGTGCACGTACAACGTGCTGCCGATAAACAACGCCAGCACGGACAGCTTGGCGGCCAAAGAAAAGGTCATGCAGCAACTCCTGAAAATAAGCGCCTGGCCAACAGCAGACGTAGCAGCCGGCCATGATAAACAGTTGGGCCAGTATGCAGAAGGCCTAAGGTATTGGCGCTGACATACATCAAGCCTGGTTTTCTTGATCGGTAAACAAATCGCTGAACAGCATGCTCGACAGGTAGCGCTCGCCGGAGTCCGGCAGCACCACCACGATGGTCTTGCCCTGCATTTCCGGCTTCTCGGCCAGGCGCACCGCCACGGCCATCGCCGCGCCGCAGGAGATACCGCACAGGATCCCCTCTTCCTGCATCAAGCGCAGGGCCATGGCCTTGGATTCGTCATCGGTGACCAACTCCACGCGGTCGACCATCGACAAATCCAGGTTTTTCGGCACGAAACCGGCGCCGATCCCCTGGATCTTGTGGGGGCTGGGCTTGATTTCTTCACCGGCCAGCGCCTGGGTGATCACCGGCGACACGATCGGCTCGACCGCCACCGAGAGAATCGGCTTGCCCGCAATGTTCTTGATGTAACGCGACACGCCAGTGATGGTGCCGCCCGTGCCCACACCGGCAACCAGCACGTCGACCGCGCCGTCGGTGTCGTTCCAGATTTCCGGACCAGTGGTTTTCTCGTGGATCGCCGGGTTGGCCGGGTTTTCGAATTGGCCCGGCATAAAATAGGTGGCCGGGTCGCTGGCAACAATTTCTGCGGCTTTGGCGATGGCACCGGGCATGCCCTTGGCCGGCTCGGTCAGCACCAGCTCGGCGCCCAGGGCCTTGAGCACTTTGCGCCGTTCGATGCTCATGGACGCCGGCATGGTCAGCAGCAATTTGTAGCCACGGGCGGCAGCGACAAACGCCAGGCCAATCCCGGTGTTGCCCGAGGTCGGTTCTACAATGGTCATGCCGGGCTTGAGTTTGCCGGTGCTTTCCGCGTCCCAGATCATGTTGGCGCCAATGCGGCACTTCACCGAGTAGCCTGGGTTGCGTCCTTCGATCTTGGCCAGGATGGTCACGCCACGCGGGGCGATCCGGTTGATCTGCACCAGGGGCGTGTTACCGATGGAGTGCGCGTTGTCTGCAAAGATGCGGCTCATGACGGATCCTATTGGGCGGTTTCAGGAAGGCCCCAAGGGTATGCCTCGTGCTGCAACGCGTCCAGTCAGAGGAACGTTGCGCACCTCCCGGCAGTCCATCGCCTACCTGCATGGAGAACATCCGATGAAACGTCGCTACAGCTGGCCGCTATGGACCGTCGCCGGGCTGGTGGTGGTGCTGGTCGCCCTGGACCTCGCCCTGCCCTATCTGGTGCGCAACTACTTGAATGACAAGCTTGCCGACATGGGCGACTACCGTGGCCGCGTGGCCGACGTGGACCTGGCGCTGTGGCGCGGCGCGTACAAGATCAATGGCCTGGAGATTACCAAGGTCGATGGCAAAGTACCGGTGCCGTTCGTCAAGGCGCCGTTGATCGACCTGGCGGTGAGCTGGCCGTCGCTGATCAATGACCATGCGGTGGTCGCCAAGGTGCGTTTTATCAACCCCGAGGTGAACTTCGTCGATGGCGGCGCCAACAAGCAGGCGTCCCAGACCGGTAAGGGCACCGACTGGCGGGCGCAACTGGGCAAGCTGCTGCCGATCACCCTCGACGAAGTGCGCATCGAAGACGGCAAGATCGCCTTTCGTAACTTCAGCTCCAAGCCACCGGTCAACATCAACGCCACGGCGGTTAACGCCAGCTTCTATAACCTGACCAACGTGGTCGACGTCAAAGGTAAGCGCGACGCCCGCTTCGAAGGCAAAGCCCTGCTGCAAGGCCAGGCGCCCCTGGAAGCCACGGCCACCTTTGACCCGCTGAGCAATTTCGAAAACTTCGAGTTCCGCTTTCGCGCCAAGGACCTGCAGCTCAAGCGCATGAACGACTTCGCCTCGGCCTACGGCAAGTTCGACTTCAAGGCCGGTACCGGCGATGTGGTGATCGAAGCCCAGGCCGAAAAGGGCCAACTGACCGGCTATATCAAGCCGCTGTTGCGCGACGTGGAAGTGTTCGACTGGCAGCAGGACGTGGAAAACAAAGACAAGAACATCTTCCGCTCGATCTGGGAGGCGGTGGTGGGCGCCAGTGAAACCGTGCTGAAAAACCAGAGCAAAAACCAATTCGCCACCCGCGTGGAACTCAGCGGCAACGTGCATCAGCAAAATGTCAGCGCGTTCTCTGCGTTTTTGGCGATTTTGCGTAACGGTTTTATCCAGGCCTTCAATGCACGCTACGAACAGCCCAAGCCCAGCACCGACTAAGACATCCCTATTATTTGTAGTGAGCGGGCTTGCCCCGCGCCACGCCAGACCAAACACCGCTCATTCGCTGGCGAAACCGGGCGTTTGGAGTGACGCCGCGCGGGGCAAGCCCGCTCACTACAATAATTGGGGTGGCGTGACCGGCCATTCAGAGACTGAATAACCCGTCTGCGTTCACAGTCGCCGGGGCTGCGCGGTATAGTCCGGGCATTGATGAATGCGAGGAAACACCGATGAAGTTCGAAGGCACCCAGGCCTATGTGGCTACCGATGACCTGAAACTGGCCGTCAACGCCGCCATCACCCTGGAGCGGCCGCTGCTGGTCAAGGGCGAGCCCGGCACCGGCAAGACCATGCTGGCCGAGCAACTGGCCGAGTCCTTCGGCGCCAAGCTGATCACCTGGCACATCAAGTCCACCACCAAGGCCCACCAGGGCCTGTACGAGTACGACGCGGTCAGCCGCTTGCGCGACTCGCAACTGGGCGTGGACAAAGTGCACGACGTGCGCAACTACCTGAAGAAGGGCAAGCTCTGGGAAGCCTTCGAGTCCGACGAGCGGGTGATCCTGCTGATCGATGAAATCGACAAGGCCGACATCGAGTTCCCCAACGACCTGCTGCAAGAACTCGACAAGATGGAGTTCTACGTCTACGAAATCGACGAGACCATCAAGGCCAAGAAACGCCCGATCATCATCATTACCTCCAACAACGAAAAAGAGCTGCCGGACGCTTTCCTGCGCCGTTGCTTCTTCCACTACATCGCCTTCCCCGACCGCACCACCCTGCAGAAGATCGTGGATGTGCACTACCCCGATATCAAGAAAGACCTGGTCAGCGAAGCGCTGGACGTGTTCTTCGACGTACGCAAAGTACCGGGCCTGAAGAAAAAGCCCTCCACCTCCGAACTGGTGGACTGGCTCAAGCTGCTGATGGCCGACAACATCGGCGAGGCCGTGCTGCGCGAGCGTGACCCGACCAAGGCGATCCCACCCTTGGCCGGCGCCCTGGTGAAGAACGAGCAAGACGTGCAGTTGCTGGAGCGTCTGGCGTTCATGAGCCGTCGCGGTAATCGCTGATGCTGCTCAACCTGTTCAATGAGATGCGTGCCGCCAAGGTGCCGGTGTCGGTGCGCGAGCTGCTCGACCTGATCAACGCCCTGAAAATGCGCGTGACCTTCGCCGACATGGACGAGTTTTATTACTTGGCCCGGGCGATCCTGGTGAAGGACGAACGGCATTTCGACAAGTTCGACCGAGCCTTCGGCGCCTATTTCAACGGCCTGGAAAAGCTCGACGACCACTTGCAGGCGCTGATCCCGGAAGACTGGCTGCGCAAGGAATTCGAACGTTCGCTGACCGACGAAGAACGCGCGCAGATCCAGTCCCTCGGCGGCCTCGACAAGTTGATCGAAGAATTCAAGAAGCGCCTGGAAGAACAGAAGGAACGCCACGCCGGCGGCAACAAGTGGATCGGCACCGGTGGCACCAGCCCGTTTGGCTCCGGGGGCTACAACCCCGAAGGCATTCGCGTGGGTGACGCCGGCAAGCGCCAGGGCAAGGCGGTGAAGGTGTGGGACCAGCGCGAGTACAAGAACCTCGACGACGGGGTGGAACTGGGTACGCGCAATATCAAGATCGCCCTGCGTCGCCTGCGCAAGTTCGCGCGCCAGGGGGCGGCCGACGAGCTGGACATCGACGGCACCATCGACCACACCGCCCGCGATGCCGGTTTACTGAACATCCAGATGCGCCCGGAGCGGCGCAACACCATCAAGCTGTTGCTGCTGTTTGATATCGGCGGCTCGATGGACGCCCACGTGAAGATCTGCGAAGAGCTGTTCTCGGCGTGCAAGACCGAGTTCAAGCACCTGGAGTATTTCTACTTCCACAACTTCGTGTACGAATCGGTGTGGAAGAACAATCAGCGGCGCACCTCGGAACGCACCTCCACCCAGGACCTGCTGCATAAATACGGCGCCGACTACAAAGTGATCTTCATCGGCGATGCGTCGATGGCACCGTACGAGATCACCCAGGCGGGCGGCAGCGTAGAGCACTGGAATGAAGAACCGGGTTATGTGTGGATGCAGCGCTTCATGGCCAAGTACAAGAAGCTGATCTGGATTAACCCGTACCCGAAGGACACCTGGGGTTACACGGCGTCGACGGGAATTGTGCGCGAGTTGATTGAAGACCAGATGTACCCGCTGACCTTGCGGGGCCTGGAAGAAGGGATGCGCTTTCTTTCCAAATAGGCGGTGTGCTCACTGACGCTATCGCAGGCAAGCCAGCTCCCACAGGGGAATGCATTTCAAANNGGCTTGCCTGCGATGCTTTTAGCTGTTCAAAAATCGCTGGAGGAAATCGATGTGCTGCTGGTGCGCCGTCTCTTGCACCATCGGCGCCAACCGTACCTTCTCCCCCGGCAGACACTGCGCCAGCCGTGCCAGCGACAATGGCGTCAACGCCCCCAGGCGAGGGTAACCGCCAATGGTCTGCCGGTCATTGAGCAACACGATCGGCTGCCCATCCGGGGGCACCTGGATCGCCCCCAGCGGGATCCCTTCGGAAATCAACGACGGCCCCTGATACTGCAACGGCGTGCCCAGCAGGCGCATGCCCATGCGGTCGGCGCGGCTGTCCAAGGCCCACTCGGTGTTGAAGGCATCGAACAGGCTCTGGCCGCTGAACTGGCCGATCTGTGCGCCGACAATCACGTCCAGCGGCGCCTTGGCCGGCAAGGCGTGGTCGCCCAACACCTTCATCGCGCCGCCCACCCCGGAATACGCCAGGTACCCGCCTTCGGCCAGCGCCTTGCCAAAACCATCCACCCCGCCCAGCTCTTCGCGCACAACCGTGGCGCTGCTGCCCAGCACCTGCGGCGCATCAAACCCGCCCGGCGCCGCCAAGTAGGCCCGCGCGCCGCTGAACGGCTGGGTAAAGCGCAAACGCTGACCCTTTTGCAGGATAAAACTGCGTCCGGGGCTGATGGCACGCTCGTCGATGTAGGCCCCCAAATCCGCGCCAGCCAGGGCCAGCAAGCAATACCCCTCGGCCTGCACGGTAAACCCGCCCAGGGTGATTTCCACCACCGGCGCATCCAGCGCGTTGCCCAGCAGCCAGTTGGCCCAGGACATCGACACCCAATCCAGCGCACCGCCCTGGGTGACACCCAAATGGCGTACCCCAAAGCGGCCAGCGTCCTGCAACAGGCACAGCGGCGTGCTGGCTTCGATTAATAAGCGGGTCATGCCTGCGCCTCCAACGGCGTGTCATCGCCACCTAGCCTAATGAATTCAGCGTGATCGACGGACTCGAACCGCACCGTGTCGCCCGGCTGCATCAGGCTGTAGCCGTCACGCTCACGGTCAAACAACTTGGCTGGTGTGCGGCCGATCAGGTTCCAGCCGCCCGGCGACACCACCGGGTAGGCGGCGGTCTGCCGTTCGGCGATGCCGACGCTGCCCGCCGCCACGCGTTTGCGCGGGGTATTGAGCCGTGGGGTGGCGAGGATTTCATCCACCAGCCCCATGAAGGCAAAGCCCGGCGCAAAGCCAAGGGCGAACACCTGGTATTCATGGGCACTGTGACGACGGATCACCTCGTCGATACTCAGGCCGCTGCGCTGGCTGAGCAGGGTCAACTCGGGACCGACACTCAGGTCATACCACACGGGCAACACGTGGCACTGGCCGCCACCTTGGGCCTGCGGTTGCAGGTCCGCGAGCGCCTGGTCAATCAGCCCCCGTGCCTGGACCGGGCTCAACGCGCTGAGGTCGTAATGAACCATCAGGGTGGTGTAGGACGGCACCAGGTCCACCAGCGCCGCGCCAAAGCCTTCGCGCAGGCGCCCCGTGGCGGCGAGCATCCACGGCATGTTGGCTTCGGCTATCACCTCAAACAGACGCACCATCAGGCAGTCGATGGCCACCACTTCAATCCGTGCCTTCATGCTGGCTTCAATGCCTCGCGGATACGCTTCACGGCGGCAATCGAGCTGGCGTTGTCGCCGTGCACACACAGCGTGTTGGCCTGCAGGGCCAGGTCGCTGCCATCGCTGGCAACCAGGGCTTCGCCTCGGGACAGGGTCAGGGCCTGCTGCACGATGGTGTCGGCGTCGTGGTGCACGGCGCCGGGCAACTGGCGCGAGACCAAATGCCCCTTGGCGTCATAGGCGCGGTCGGCAAACGCTTCGAACCACAGGGTCACGCCGTACTCGTCGCCCAGGGCCTGTGCCGCGCTGTTGTCGCGGGTGGCCAGCAGCATCAGCGGCAGGTCGCCATAGGCCGCCACGGCCTGGATCACCGCGCGCAATTGCGCCGGGTTGGCCATCATGTCGTTGTACATTGCGCCGTGGGGTTTCACGTAGCTCACGCGCCCACCTTGGGCACGGCAGATACCGTCGAGCGCGCCGATCTGGTAGTGCAGCAGGTCCTGGATTTCCTGGGGGGTGTAGGCCATGGAGCGACGACCGAAGCCTTGCAGGTCCTGGTACGCCGGATGCGCCCCTACTTGCACACCGTGCTTGAGCGCCAGGCTGACGGTCTTGCGCATGATGCTCGGGTCGCCCGCATGGAAGCCGCAAGCCACGTTGGCGCAATCGATGAACGGCATGACCTCGGCGTCCAGACCCATGGTCCAGTTGCCAAAGCTTTCGCCGATGTCGCAATTCAAAAGCAGACGGCTCACGGTAGTTGCTCCTGTAGGCTTTATTTTTTGTAGTGTGGGATTTTTTATGCAGAACTCGCAACTTGTCCTGACCCCCCCACGACGCTTATCGTGGAATGGCTCGATTTTTGGCGTTTGCCCGGTGCGGCGTCCAACTAATAAAAACCGATCCATGCATAAGAAAAGTTGATCCCATGAATTTGAAGTTCCTCGAAACCTTCGTCTGGGTGGCCAAGCTCANNGAAAGCGAACTGGGGGTGAAGCTGTTTCTGCGCGACTCGCGGGGCGTGAGCCTGACCCCGGAAGGCGTGAAGGTGCTCGATTACGCCGAGCAGATGATGGTGACCATGCAGGGCCTCAAGCAGTCCCTGGAGACCACCAGCAGCAAGGTCGGGCGCATTCGGATCGGCGTCATGGACACGGTGATCCATACCTGGCTCAGCCCGTTGGTGGCGGAACTGATGGACCATTTCCCCCTGGTGGAAATCGAACTCGTCGCCGATACCGCACTCAACCTCAGCGATCAGCTGCAAAAAGGCTTCCTTGACCTGATCCTGCAGACCGACCTGCTGCGCCTCGAAACCGTGCGCAGCCTGGAGCTGGCCAGCCACCCCATGGCCTGGATCGTCGCCAGCCAATCGATCTACCACCGAGACTACGCGTCCCTCGCCGAACTGGCCCAGGAACGCATCATCACCTACTCGAAAAACTCCCACCCGCATCAGGACGTGCTTAGCCTGATGCAGGCCAACGGCGTGGCCGCGCCCCGGATGAGCTGTGTGAATTCGGTGTCGGCGATTACCCGGTTGTTGCGTGATGGCTTCGGGATCGGCGCGCTCCCGCCGGTGCTGGTCATGGAGGAACTGGCGCGAGGGGAATTGGTGATGCTGCCGATGGAGCAACGTTTGCCGAACTTGCAGGTGGTGGTGTCGTGGCGCGTGGGGGTGGAGTTGGTGGAGGAGATTGTCGGGCTGTGCCAGAGGGTCGTCGCCCGCTATGCCGAAGAAGTCGGCCCAGCGCGGATGCTACTGGCAAAACCCGATTAACCCTGTAGGAGCCTGGCTTGCCGGCGATAGCNNCAGGCCAGCCAGCTCCCACATTTGATCCGAGGTGTACTTACAATCCCTTCAGGTCACGCTCTTCGATCGGCCGGCTCTGGCGCAGGCGCTTGCCGCCCAACACAACCCAGTCGATCAGGCGGAACAGGCACTCGATGCCGAACGACAACAGCATCGCGCCGCCCAGGCCCCAGCCCATGGCCTCTGGCGTCAGCAGGATCTGATAGCTGTAGCCGTTCCAGGTTTCCAGGCGGATAGCCGGGTCGGCCGCCACGGCCACCTGCAACGCGCGGATGTACCACGGGCCTTGCATGGCCTGGAATTGCTTGTCGAGCACCAGTTGGCGGTCGAGTAACGAACCCAGGCTGTTGGCATCGCTGCGAAACACCGGGTCATCGCTGGCCCGGTAATGCGCCACCAGGGCCTGCAAGTCACCGTTGAAGAACTGCTGCGCCGTGGCATCAAACCCACGCAAGTTGGTCTGGGCCTCGATCAGGTGGGCTTCGACACGCTTGGCGTAGTCATTGATAAACCCCGGCACTTGCACGCCGACCAACAAACCAATGGCAAACAGCACCAACCGCAGATAGCTGAGCAACATGGGCGATATCCTTACTCGGTGATGCCCTGGCTGACGCATTCACCGCGCCGCCACAGGCTCCATTGGCCCGGTTCGTAGCGGGTCCAGTTTTCGTTGTCGGTCAAAGGTTCGGTGGCAATCACCGTCACCACGTCATTGGGGGTGGTTTCGGCCTGAAAATCGACGATCACGTCGACATCTTTCAAGCGCGCGGGACCAAACGGTGCACGCCGGGTAATCTGCGCCAGCTTGGTCGAGCAATAGCAGAACAACCAGTCGCCGTCGCTGAGCAGGCAGTTGAACACACCTTTGCTGCGGTATTCGGAACAGGCGGCGATCAGGTCCGGCAGCACCTGCTCGATGTCCACCGGCTCTGGAAACGCCTCGCGGACACGGTTGAGCAAGTCGCAGAACGCCGCTTCGCTGTCGGTATCGCCCACCGGGCGGTAGAAGGTGGCGCGGGGGTTGAAGTCCGCCAACTGGCCGTTGTGCGCAAAGCACCAGTTGCGGCCCCACAGTTCGCGCACGAACGGGTGGGTGTTGGACAGGCACACTTTGCCCACGTTGGCCTGGCGGATATGGCCAATCACCACTTCGCTCTTGATAGGGTAACGCTGCACCAGCAGTGCCACTTCCGACTCGCTGCTGGCGGCCGGGTCCTGGAACAAACGCAGGCCACGGCCTTCATAGAACGCGATACCCCACCCATCCCGGTGGGGGCCGGTGCGCCCACCGCGCTGCATCAGCCCGGTGAAGCTGAACACGATATCGGTGGGGACGTTGGCACTCATGCCCAATAATTCACACATGCCAGGGCTCTCGCTGCAACGTTAAAGGCGCGGTTCAACCCGCATGCCGCTCACCGGGGCCGGGCGACGGAAAGGTTCGTCATCTTCCTGCGGCTCGGCGGCCAGGGCAGCGTCAGCCGCGGCCTTGCGCTCACGACGGGCCTTGGCGGCGCGTTCGATGGGCCAGCGGATCAACACAATCACCAGGTACACGCCAAACGCGATCATCGTGTACATGAACAAGTCGGAGATGGCCCGCCAGGCGTTGTTGCCGACCTTGAGCACCAGGTCCAGGGCGGTAATCGCCACGGCCGGGGCAAATTGGGTCTTGACCGGGTCGACGATGGTCGGGCTGAACAACAGCACCGCCATCAGCAATTGCAGCGGCTCGCGCAACCAGCGCCAGATCCAGCGGGTCATGCGCCACCACACCAACAGGCAGCCCAAAGCGGCGAAGGCGTAAAGGCCCCAAGCGGTCAGATAGTCGTTCTCGGTCATGGTGTCCATGGCAAGGTAGGCAAACAGGCCGCTATGATAACGGCTTTTCGGTGTCTCGGCTGCAATGCCGGCCACCTTCCGCCAGATAGAGAATAATCCATGCCTACATCGCTCGCCCCGATTGCCCGCAAGGCCGAAGGCCCAGACCCGTATGCCTGGCTCCAAGAGCGTGACAGCAGCGACGTCCTCGATTACCTCAAGGCCGAAAATGCCTGGCAGGAGGCTCAGCTCGCCGACCAGCAAGACCTGCGCGAAACCCTGTTCGAAGAGATCAAGGGCCGCATCCTGGAGACCGACCTGTCCCTGCCCTCCCCCTGGGGCCCGTACCTCTACTACACGCGCACCACGGCCGGCGACGAATACGCCCGCCACTACCGCTGCCGCCGCCCCGCCGACGACAGCAACACGGTGGACGGCAGCAGCGAAGAACTGCTGCTGGACCCGAACGTGCTGGCCAATGGCGGCTTTTTTTCACTGGGCGCGTTCAGCATCAGCCCCGACCATCAGCGCCTGGCCTACAGCCTGGACACCAGCGGTGAAGAAATCTTCACCCTGTACGTGAAGGAGTTGGCCACCGGCAAGGTCAGCGAACTGGAGTTTGAAAACTGCGACGGCAGCATGACCTGGGCCAACGACAGCCTGACCCTGTTCTTCGGAGAGCTGGACGACACCCACCGCCCGCACAAGCTGTATCGCTATCGCCTGGATGGCACGGCGGCGCAGGAAGTGTTCCATGAGCCGGACGGACGTTTCTTCCTGCATTGCTATCGCTCCAGCTCCGAGCGCCAATTGCTGCTCGCGCTGGGCAGCAAGACCACCAGCGAAATCTGGGCCCTGGACGCCGAGCAGCCGCACCTGGACTTCACCTGCCTGGCGCCACGGGTCGAGGACCATGAATACGATGTCGACCATGGCCAGTTGAATGGCGCGTGGACCTGGTTCATCCGCAGCAACCGTGATGGCATCAACTACGCCTTGTTCGTGGCGACCGACATTGGCGACGTGCCGACCGAAAGCGAATGGCAGAACCTGATTCCCCACAGCGATGAGGTGATGCTCGACGGCGTCAGCCTGAATGCCAGCGCCATGACTCTGAGCCTGCGCATCGGCGGCCTGCCGGTGATCGAAGTGCACCCCGAGGGCAAATCGGCGTATCGCGTGGAATTGCCCGACGCCGCCTACAGCCTCTACGTACAGAACAGCCTGGAATTTGCCAGCAACAAGATCCGCCTGCGCTACGAGGCCCTGAACCGCCCGGCCCAAGTGCGCCAGCTCGAACTGGCCAGCGGCGCGCAGCAGGTGCTCAAGGAGACGCCGGTGCTCGGCGTGTTCAACGCCGACGACTACGTCAGCCAGCGCCTGTGGGCCACGTCGGTCGATGGCACCCAGGTGCCGATCAGCCTGGTGGTCAAGCGCGACCACCTCGGCAAGCCAACGCCGCTGTACCTGTATGGCTATGGTGCCTACGGTTCAAGCCTCGACCCGTGGTTCTCCCACGCGCGCCTGAGCCTGCTGGACCGGGGCGTGGCGTTTGCCATCGCGCATGTGCGCGGCGGCGGCGAGCTGGGTGAAGCCTGGTACCGCAACGGTAAGCAGGCACACAAGCAGAACACCTTCAGCGACTTCATTGCCTGCGCCGAACACCTGATTGCCCAAGGCCTGACCACCTCCCAACAACTGGCCATCAGCGGTGGCAGTGCCGGTGGCCTGCTGATCGGTGCGGTGCTCAACCAGCGCCCGGAACTGTTCCAGGCGGCGATTGCCGAGGTGCCGTTCGTCGACGTGCTCAACACCATGCTCGACCCGGAGCTGCCGTTGACCATCACCGAGTACGACGAGTGGGGCAACCCCGAAGAACCCGAGGTGTATGCGCGTATCAAGGCCTATGCGCCGTATGAAAACGTCAGCGCCCAAGCCTACCCGCACCTGCTGGTGATTGCCGGCTACAACGACAGCCGCGTGCAGTACTGGGAAGCGGCCAAGTGGGTGGCCAAGCTGCGCGACACCAAGACCGACGACAACCTGCTGCTGCTCAAGACCGAACTGGGCGCCGGCCATGGCGGGATGAGCGGTCGTTACCAGGGATTACGTGACGTAGCGCTCGAATATGGATTTGTGTTCAAGGCGTTGGGGCTGATTTAAGGAACTTAGTGCGGCGGTCCTGTCTGAACACACAGACCGCCTACCTGTTTGATGGACCCAGATTGCAGCCATGCCACAACCGACCTTACTGAATAACGAAATCCGCGACATGCTGATGGACTGCGGGCTGTTTGACCCGCTGCTGCCGGAAGATTTTCATGTGGCTGCGGGCTACTTCAATATCAGCAGCATTGCCCGCGATGAAGTGATCTTCCTCGAAGGCGATGCCGGCACGTTCATGTGCATCATCCATAGCGGCCAAGTGGCCGTGCAGAAAACCCATCACGACGGCCAACGCGTGACCATCGCCACCCTGCGCAGCGGTCGGGCCTTCGGCGAAATGGCGGTGCTCGACGGCGAGCGCCGTTCAGCCAGTTGCGTGGCCGCCAGTGAGTGCGTGCTGTTGAACCTGGGCAAGGACTCCCTGGAAAAAATGCTCAACGAAGCGCCCAGGGTCGCCGCCAAGATCATCCGTGCCATCGCCATTGCCCTGTCCAAGCGCCTGCGCATGGCCGACGGGCAACTGTTGTCGCAACAGTTTTAACCGCCCGGGGTCTTTGGCTTGCTGTCGTTCTGCAGCAGGCCCGGCACGGTTTGATCTTTAGGCGGCGTGGGCAACACGATGGGCACCAGTGCCGGTGAACCGTTGGCCGTGGCCTTTGGCGCGACCGGCGGGGTGACTTGTGGGTACAAGGTTGGGGTCGGCGTGCCCGGGGCGCCTGGGGTTGGCGCGGGTGCGACCGGCACGCTTTGCACCTCTTGAGCCTGCGCCGCACCCAATGTGAGCGCGCCAAGCACAATGACCGTTAGAATGCTGCACTTCATCGATGGCTCCATGGCCTGACCGGAATGTCGTAAGGCTACTCCCAACCGCGCAAGAATGCCCTTCCCAATGAGATTTCCATGAAACGTTTCGTTCTGCTGGACACCACCCCGATCCCCGACAACGGCGGTGCCTTGTGCCTGTTCGAATACGGTGAGGATTTTGTCATCAAGATCCAGGGCGGTGACGGCGGCCAGTTGATGAACACGCGCATGCACGGTTCCGAAGACGCGCTGGCGGAAATCCCCTGCCGCAAGGTTGCCGGGCGCCCGGGTTCAAGGGTGTTGATCGGCGGGCTGGGCATGGGCTTTACCCTGGCGTCGGCACTCAAGCATTTGGGCAAGACAGCCGAGGTGGTTGTCGCTGAATTGGTGCCGGGTGTCGTGGAGTGGAACCGTGGCCCCCTGGGAGAAAAATCCGGTCGGCCACTGCTGGACCCACGCACCGTGATCCGCATGGAAGACGTGGCCAAGGTGCTGCAAACCGAGCCCCAGGGGTTTGACGCGATCATGCTGGACGTGGACAACGGCCCCGAAGGCCTCACGCAAAAGGCCAACAGTTGGCTCTACTCCGCCGGTGGCCTGGCGGCCTGTGCCAAGGCCTTGCGCCCCAAGGGCGTGTTGGCAGTGTGGTCGGCCAGCGCCGACAAACTGTTCAGCGACAAACTGCGCAAGGCGGGTTTCAAGGCCGAAGAAGTGCAGGTGTTCGCCCATGGCAACAAGGGCACCCGGCATACCATCTGGATCGCCGAGAAGCTCAAAGGCTGAACACGATTCACCAAACACCACAGGTCCCGTGTGGGAGCGGGCTTGCTCGCGAATGCGGTGTGCCAGTCAATGCATCCGGTGACTGATCCACCGTCTTCGCGAGCAAGCCCGCTCCCACATTTCGTCCTGCCTCAGTTTCGGGATTTGCGGTAATCGATCACGTACGGCACTTTTTTGTCGAAAGTCTTTTCCAGTTCATCCCGGTCCAGCTGGGTCATCCCGCCCAGTTGATGGGCGGTGAACCCGCTGTCCCCCACCTGCGAACCCGGCGCCAGGCTGACCATGCGCTTGGCGACTGCCTCGATGGCGTCCTTGTAGCCGCCCTTCTTGTCCAGGTTGTACGCGCTCAGGTCGATCTGGGTGCGCAGCCAGTTACCCCAGTAGAACTCCATGAATTCCGGCGCAATCGCGCCATCCTCCGGCTTGCCATAGGCGGCCTTGCGGGTGAAGTACACCAGGCTGCGGAAGGTGTCGTCCTGCAGGCTCTTGAAGCCCAGGTGCGCCGGCAGTTGCTCGGGTGGCAACGTCTGGCCCCGGTTGTCCTTGAGCCACACCTTGCGCGCGGCCTCCATGCGGTGCCAGAAGGTGGCCATGTCCGGGCTGTTGCTGAAGTCGTCCGTCACTTTCACCCACATTTTCAATTGCGGGCCACCACCGGGCACTTCCCACAGGGTGGTGAAGCTGTGGTGACCATCGGTCAGGTACAGCTGGCCGGCCGGGCCGACCACCACGGTTTTCATGTCGTCGGGGTGGGTGCCCACCGGGTCCTTGCAGGTGAAACTGTCGGGTGTGTGCAGGTCGTTTTTTTCGGCACCTTGTCAGCCGTGCCCTGGCCATTGGTTTCACAGTATTCGTCGAAGACCTTGTCCGGCTTGTCAGCGAACAGGCCCAGGCTGTAGTAGATCTGGTCAAACCCCACCACGGCCTGGGTGGGGTGCAGCTGGTCGAGGGCCACCTCGATCACCTGGCCGGGCTTGGGCGTGGAAAACGCCTGGGCCTGGGCGGTAACAGCACACAGCAGTAACGCAACAATCCATGAAGGCAGACGCATGAGTTTCAGATCCTTATCTGTAAAGTGAAGCAGTCAAGTGCAGCGCAAGCGGCTAGAATCAACCCTATCCGTGAACCCCCAAATAGCCAGGAGCCATGATGAGCTCGACCAACCCGCCCTCCCACACCGCCAAGCTGGACCGCATCCTTGCCGATGCCCAGCGCGACCGGGAAATGGGCTACCGCGACAAAGCCTTGAAGATGTACCCCCACGTGTGCGGCCGCTGCGCCCGTGAGTTCTCAGGCAAGCGCCTGAGCGAACTGACGGTACACCACCGCAACCACAATCATGATGACAATCCCCAGGATGGCTCCAACTGGGAGTTGCTGTGCCTGTATTGCCACGACAACGAGCACTCGCGCTACACCGACCAGCAGTACTTCGGCGACGGCTCCACCAGCAGCCCGACGATTGCCAAGGCTACGCACAACCCGTTTGCGGCGTTGGCGGGGTTGATGAAGAAGGACGCCTGAAGGCTCTTCATCGCCTGTTCTGACCTCATCGCAGGCAAGTCGAATCGTCGCACCGCAGCTCCCACAATTGGAATGCGTTCCCTTGTGGGAGCTGGCTTGCCTGCGATAGCGATCGCCCTAGTCCTCCTCAAAGATCGCGACTGCCCGCACAAATCCGGCCGACGCGTGTTTGATCTTGTAGGGAAAACACGACACCTCGAAACCGAAGGCCGGTAGCGCTTCCAGGTTGGCGAGTTTTTCCATCTGCCCGTAGCCAATATCGCGCCCGGCCTTGTGCCCTTCCCAGATCAACGAACTGTCGCCGGTGGCGGCAAACCGCGCGCGGGTGTGACTGAACGGTGCGTCCCAACTCCACGCGTCGGTGCCCACCACGCGCACGCCGCGCTCCAGTAGATAAAGGGTGCCTTCCCGACCTATGCCCACGCCCGCATCGAGATAACCCGGCTGCCCGAACAACGCGCCGGCACGGGTGTTCACCAGCACGATGTCCAGCGGCTGCAGCACGTAGTCGATGCGCTTGAGTTCGGCCTCTATCTCGGCAGCGGTCACTACGTGCCCGTCCGCGAAATGCCGAAAATCGAGTTTCACTCCCGGTCGCAGGCACCAGTCCAGCGGCAACTCATCAATGCCATAGGCGGGCTTGCCGCCGTCGGTGGTGGACGCGTAATGCCAAGGCGCATCCATGTGCGTGCCACTGTGGGTGGTGATGTTCAGGCGTTCTGCGGCCCAGGCCTCCTGGCCCGGCATGTCTTCGATGCGCAGGCCCGGGAACATTGCCAGCAACTCTGCTTCCCCGGCTTGATGATCGATGTATTCGATTTTTGGCAGTAACGGCGGTGGGTCGGTGTAGGGGTTGTTTTCGAGGACGACGGATAAGTCCACCAGGCGACGTTGGCGCGCACTCATGAAGAAGCCTCCACCACACGTTGGTCGATGGCGCCGAACACCGACTGGTCGTCGCCGTCCAGCGCCTCGATGCGAATGCGGTCGCCAAAGTTCATGAACCCGGTCAGCGGCTTGCCATGCTCGATCATCTCGATGGCGCGACGCTCGCTGATGCACGCCGAACCTGCCGCACAGTCAAGGTTGGACACGGTACCTGAGCCGATAATGGTCCCGGCACGCAAACGCCGGGTGCGCGCGGCGTGGGCGATCAGGTCGGCAAAGCTGAAACTCATTTCGGCGCCACTCGGTGAGCCGAACCAATTCTGGTTCCACGTGACGGTCAACGGCAAGCACACGCGCCCGTTGCGCCAGGCACTGCCGAGTGCGTGCGGGGTAACGGCCACAGGCGAAAAACTCGACGAGGGCTTAGCCTGCAAAAAACCGAAGCCGGTGCTCACCTCATGCAGCAGAAACCCGCGCAGGCTCACATCGTTGACGAGCAACACCAGCCGCACGTATTGCAACGCCTGCTCGACAGGGCAGCCCATCGGCACTTCGTCGAGGATCACCGCAAACTCTCCCTCAAAGTCGATGTTGTGATTCACCTCCGGCAACGGCACGTCATCCCTCGGGCCGAGGAAGTCATCGCTGGCGCCCTGGTACATCAAGGGGATGCGTTCGTCTTTCATCGGCGCCAGGTCAAAGGCCTTTTGCAGCAGGTGCGCATGATTGAGAAACGCCGAACCATCACACCACTGATAGGCTCGCGGCAGCGGCGCAGCGGCAGCGACCGGGTCAAAGGCAAACGCCTCGGGCACCTGGCCCTGGTTGAGTGCTTGATATTGCTGGCTCAAGACCGGCTCGGCGTGTGCCCAGTTTTCCAGGGCTTGCTGCAAAGTGGTGAACGGCTGCGCGATCACGGCTTGGCGCAAGTCCCGGGAGACCACCACTAACTGGCCGTCACGCTGGCCATTTTTTAACGTAGCGAGTTTCATCGGTGCATCCTTCTGAAGGGTAAACAGCGGTCGGGTCAATGCAGTACCACGTCATTGGCGACCTGAATCGGATCCAGCAACCGCTTGCCTGCTATCCAAGGCGCAATCAACGCTACCAGCGCCGCCAGCAATAGGCCCCAGCCCACCAGTGCCACGGCGCCGACGCGACCGCCCGCCACGCCGGACAAGGCCATCACTAATAACGGACTGGCAAACTGGCCACCAAAAAAACCTGCATTGAACAGGCCGGTACCCTTGCCGCGATGTTCGATACTCAAGGTCGATAGCGCCCAACTCAGCACCGTCGGCAATGCCAGGCCGCCCCCCAGACCGTTGACCATGACCGCGATGATCGCCGTGCGGTAATCCACGGCATTGGCCAGCAGCAGGATGCCGGCGCCGGAGATCAAGAACCCCAGCGCCAGCAGCAACCCAGGCCCGAACCGACTCAGGCGACGGAACAGTATTGCGCCCAGAAACACCGCCGAATGGCCCAAGCCAATTGCCATGCCGATGCGCTGCGGCGAGTCGATGCCGATGTGCTCCAGTAGGAACCCGGTTTGTACCGGCACGATAAAAAAGCCCAGCGCAACCAACAGCGTCATGGCGCAAATCACCGACAGTGAGCGCACTGGAAACGCCCCTGTGTGCGGCACCGCAAGCGCAGCACTGACACGGCGTAATGGCTCTCTGAGCACCCAATGCATCAGTGGCGCAAACACCAGGCCGACGATGTATAACGCAAACGGCACGCGCCAACCGTGCTCGCCGATAAACCCGCCAAGCATGAAAAACGCGGTCGCCGAGAGCGACGTAACGATGGTCTGCCACGACAGCAATTGCACGCGCTCACGACCGTCGTAGTAGTCGCCGATCAACGCCGTGCAGCAGGTCATGATGGCCGCCTCGGCCAGCCCCAACCCAGCTCGGCTGAGCAGGATCGCGTCAAGGCCATCCAGCACCAGCGGCAACGGCCCGCAGATGCCATACAGCAGCATCGCCAACACCAGCAGACGCTTACGCCCGATGCGGTCGGAGAGCCAGCCGGCGAACGGTGAAAACAGCGCGATCATCAGCGCCGGCAATGTCAGCACGATGGGCACCAGCAGCCCGACATTGGCCGTGCCGGCAAATTGTTCGGCGATGCGCGGCAACACCGGCGCAATCAACACGCCGCCCAGCACCGGCAGGCAACTGCCGAGCAACAACAATGCGCCCGAACCGCGCCGACGCGGCACGGGAGCGGCTTGCGAGAACTGACTCATGAGGTTTTTCCTGTTGTTGTTATCGAGTGTTCAGACGTGACAGCTGCTGCCGGCGCGGGCAGCAGAAAGTGCGCCAGGGCCGGCAGCAGCACCAGTGCGCCGACCATGTTCAGCAAAAACATGAACGCCAGCAAAATACCCATATCCGCCTGGAACTTGATCGGCGAAAACGCCCAAGTGGCCACGCCAACGGCCAGGGTGACGCCGGTGAGCATCACCACTTTGCCGGTGAACAGCAGGGCCTGGTAATACGCCTGGGACAGGCTGTCTCCGGCTTTGCGTCGCGCCAGCAGAATGCTCATCACGTAAAGCGCGTAATCCACGCCGATGCCCACGCCCAGCGCAATCACCGGCAAGGTCGCGACCTTGACGCCGATGCCCAGCCACACCATCAGCACTTCGCACAAAATCGAAGTAAGCATCAGCGGAAGCACCACGCAAATCACGGCCGCCACCGAACGGAAAGTCAGCAGGCACAGCACGATGACCGCGCCGTACACCCAATACAGCATGTCGTGATTGGCCTGCTTGACCACAATGTTGGTGGCGGCTTCGATACCGGCATTGCCAGCAGCCAGTAAAAACTTCACGTCTGCGGTGTTGTTGGCCTGGGCAAACGCTTCAACTTCATTCACCAATCGGGTGAGCGTCACCGCCTTGTGGTCGCGCAAGTAGGTGTAAAGCGTGAGGGTGTTGCAGCTTTGATTGAACAACTCACGCGGCGCACGCCCGGTGATCGAATTAAGCAGCGCCTGGTTCTGCGTCAGGTCATACCACTTCGGGTTACCCTCGCTCATGCCCACCAACAGGCTGCGGTTGAGGCTCGCCAGTGACGCCGTGGCCTCCACGCCCGGCAGTTGGCGCAAGCGCCACTCCAGTGCATCAACACGCATCAACGTGGTGTAGTCGGAGCACGCGTTGTCAGGCGTACGCACGATGACCGCGAACACATCGCTGCTGGCGCCGTAATGCGCCACCATAAAACCGTTGTCGCGGTTGTAGCGCGAGTCGGCGCGCAACTCTGGCGCGCCGGCGTCCAGGTCACCGACTTGCAGTTGCTGGCTGATCCACCAGCCGCCACCGCCGAGCAACGCGCTGACGATCAGCGTGACCGTCGCCCAGCGGCGCTGGGTGAAGCGGTCCAGAAACGCCCACAACGCATGCTTTTTCCCGCACAGGGCGGCGTCTTCACTGCGCAGGCTGCGCACGGCTGCACGGGCGCTGACCCCGCAATAACTGAGCAGGATCGGCAGCAGGATCAGGTTGGTGAACACCAGCACCGCGACGCCGATGCTGGCGATCAATGCCAGGTCTTGAATCACCTGGATGTCGATCAGCATCAGCACGCCGAAACCCACCGCGTCACACAGCAACGCGGTGAGACCGGCAAGAAACAGCCGTCGAAAGGTGAAGCGCGCCGCCACCAGGCGGTGCATGCCGCGCCCGATGTCTTGCATGATGCCGTTCATTTTCTGTGCGCCATGGCTCATGCCGATGGCCAACACCAGAAACGGTACCAGCACCGAATACGGGTCAAGTTCAAACCCGAGCAACGCCACCAGGCCCAGTTGCCAAACCACAGCGACCAACGAACAGGCCATCACCAGCAACGTGCTGCGCAGACAGCGGGTGAACGCGTAAAGCATCAGCGTGGCAATCACAATCGCTGCTGCAAAAAACAGCAGCACCTGGCGCAAGCCCTCGATCAGGTCGCCCACCACTTTGACGAAACCAGTGATGTGCAGGGTCAGACCCTGGGCCTGGAATTCAGTGCGCAGTCGCTCCAATTGTTGTGACAAGGCGCTGTAGTCCAACGGCTTGCCGGTTTGCGCGTCGATGTCCATCAAGGGCACGAAGATCAGGCTGCTGCGGCCGTCGACGGCAATCGTCTGGCCGATCTCACCCGAGCGCGCAGCGTTGCGGCGCACGGTGTCGAGGCTGTCGGGCGAACCGTCGTAGTCGTCAGGGATCACCCGGCCGCCTTCCACGCCCTCTTCGGTCACGGCCATCCAGCGCATGTTGGGGGTCCACAACGACTTCATGAAAGGCCGGTCGACACCCGGCAACAGGAACACTTTGTCATTGAGGCGTGCCAGCAGCTCCAGGTAGTGCGCGTCGTAGATCGAACCGCCGGGGGCCTCTACGGCAATACGCACGGCGTTGCCCAGGCCAGTAAGCTCTGGTTGATTGGCCAGGTAGTTGGCGATGTAGGGATGCCCGGTAGGGATCATTTTTTCGAAGCTGGCGTTAAGCCCAAGGCGCGTGCTCGCGGCACCGAGGCCGAGGGTCAGCAGCAGGCACAGCCAGAGCACCCACGCACGATGGTTGAACAGCGCACGTTCGACCAGCGAACCGGAACGCCGATCAAATGCCTTGAGACTCTGTTCGCCAGGATGACTGAGATCGGTCATTGCACGTTCACCTGTTCCACGCGCTGGATGCCCCGTGCGCCGACCGTGATCCATTGTCCGTCCGCCGCTTGGATAAATGACGACACAGCTGCCGATACGCCTTGCTCACGCAGCGCAGCTCCTGGCGTGCTGAGTAACAGGTGACCGCTCTGGTCGGCGAGCATTACGCCCGCCCTGCCCAGCGAGCGGGCCGACATGACACTGCTGTTAAATGGGTTTGGCGCGGCTTGCCAGTGCACACCTTGATCGTTGCTGCGCCATACATTGCCCTTCAATCCCGCCACGAGAACATCACCGTCAGGGGACACATCCAAGGCAAAAAAACTGCCGTCATAGGGGCTGCTCAAGCGGATGAAACTCGCGCCGCCGTCCGCCGATGTCCATATGGTGCCCTGCTCGCCAACAATGTAGATGCGCAGGCCCTGGGTGGCGATTGCATACAGGTGGTTGCCGGCCGGATTGGGCAGGCGATCGACCCACGACTGCCAGGTGGCGCCGCCGTCGCTGGTGTGCAGGATCAGGCCAAAGGCGCCCACCACGATGCCTTCGCGCTCGTTGCTGAAATGGACCGCCAGCCAGGGTTTGTCGGCACCGTCGGCGACAAACCGTTGGGCAATGTTGAGTTGCTGCCGGTTGCCGGAGGGCACGGCATCGAGCACCCGCTGGGCTGACTGTTTGCCGTCCAGTTGCAGGGTCCAGCGCTCACCGCCATCGACAGTGTGCAACACCACGCCCGCATGCCCTGCCGCCCAGCCTTGCAAGGCAGACACAAAGCTCACCGACGTGAGACTCACACTGGCAGGCACCGCGGCCTGGCGCCAGTGCCGGCCGTTGTCGTCCGAGAGCAGAATCAGACCTTGCTCGCCGACAGCGACCAGCCGCGTGCCGGCGCGGGTGATGTCGATCAACACCGCTTGTTGCGGCGCGCTCACCTTGAGAGCCGGGCGCAATAAAACATCGCTGACCGATGCTTCACTGGCCTGGGTTGCCAGGCTGGCGCCGAGCAGGCCCAGCGCCAGCCAGTAGTAATAACGAGGCATCAACGCACCCCGTCGGCAGCCAGGCCGTCCGGGCTGAAATCACTGTCAGGAAACGGCGCAACCACGTCGTTGTGCACACGTTTTTCGGTGACCACGTTGTGTGCCATCCACGCGCCGGTCTGCAGGTCGTACTGGCCGTACAAGCCGCGCACCAGGCCAGGCAACTGCGGCATCAGGTACGGCAGTTGAAAATAGGTGCGCCACAACTGGTGGTTGGCGTCCCAGCTGTCCCCCAAAACCGCCATCCAGGTGTCTTCGTCTACGTACAGCCGGCGCTTGGGCATGCTGTGGCGTTTGCCGGCAACCAAGTTGCCTTCAATCACCCATACGCGGTGCAGTTCCCAACGCATGTGGTCGGGGTTGAGGAAGCGTTCACTGAGGACCGCATCATCCTTGGCCGGTTGCAAAATTTTGTTGCTGTTGTAGGGAATCAGCATTTCTTGCTTGCCGACGATCTTCCAGTCGTAACGGTCCAGCGGGCCGGTGAATACCGAAACTTCGTCGAAGTTGGCGACGCCGGAGCTGGTGGGCGTTGGCGTGTCATAGGACGACACCGGCAGTTTGCGCACCCGGCGCTGGCCGGCCAGATAGACCCAGGATTGCGGGCCGCCGCTGGCGTAATCCAGCGGTTCGCGTCCCAGCAGCGCTTCACCGGCACGCTGCGGCGGGCCGAGGTTGACCAGGCGGGTCATCCAGTACACGCCTTTGTATTCGGATTTACCGTCCTGGAAGTAGTACGGCATCTCGCGCTGTGCCTGCACGGTAGCGGACAAGATGCGCTGGCCGCTGGCGGTAATCACGTACACGTTGTAGTCGTTCTTCCACGCCACGCCACGCCAGCTCAAGTGATGGTTCCAGATCACCTCGGCGCCGGTGGTGGGAATGGGAAATGGAATACCGCCGCTGGCGCCTTCCAGGGTGTTGCCCTGGCTGGTGAGGTGCGCGCTGGTGGCGTTTTTCAGCGTGTTGTCGTAGACCCATTGCGGTGCGGCAGCCGTGCGCCGGCTCGGGTACACGTCGATCCGGTAGGTCGGGTATTTGGCGAACAGTGCTTTTTGCCCGTCGCTGAGCTTGTCGGCGTACTGCGCAACGTTCTGTGGGGTAACCGAGTACAGCGGTTTGTCAGCGGCAAAGTAGTCCGGCAGCCGCGGCCCCGGGTTGACGCCAGCCGGCACTTGGGTAAAGCCCTTGTCCCACGCAGGAATGCTGCCATCGGCATTGCCGGCGCGCTCGGCGCCCAGCGGGGTCAGCGTGGACTTGAGTAGCTGGGCCTGGGCCTCGGTCGCCGCCCAGGCGGAGGGCGCAACGGCCACCAGCAGACCCGCAAGCATCAACGGTTGGAGTTTCATGAAACGCACCTCTGTTTATTGTTGTTGTGCTGCTGTGTTCAGAACGACCGCTGGACGGTGAAGGCAATAAAGTCGCGGTCCTTGAGCGGTTGCCCGTAGGTGTTGGCATTGCGGCTGTCGAGGAAGTTGTCGGCGCCACCGATGTAGTGCGTGTAGTTGAGGCCGGCCTTCCAAGTTTGCAGGTACTCGAGCTGCAGGCCCACGCTGACGTCGCCGCCCTTGTCGCCCACGCCGTTGTTGAACTTGCTGATCACCGAAGAACGCCCCTTGGGGTTGTAGCCCAGCCCCAGTGGCACACTCAGGTCGACACCGGGATACACCTGGAAAAAATTCGGCGTGAAGCTCATGCGCAATCCCCAGGCATCGCGTTCACTGTTGGGGTCCAGCGCGGCAGCGTTTTTGGTGATGCTGGTGCGTCGGTGCCAGGCCACTTCGCCGGCCAGGCTGGCGGAATCCCAAAAGCCGTTGCTGTTAAACGAATAGAGGCTGGAGAGTTGCGCGTGCAGCGAGTTGCCGACCGCATACAGCGCGTGGCTGTCGTTGTCGCCAAGGCCAGTGGGGTTGGCCTGGGACAGACTGACCAGCGGCGTATTGCGCCGTACCGACACTTCGCCGGCGACATTGGCATCGCCCACCGAGGTGCTGAAACTGGCGCCATACGCACGAATGCCTTCGGCATACACCAGTTCGTAATCGCCCAACTGGCCGGTCTGAACATTCGGCCCGGTGGGGTTGGCATGGGTGTAAATCATCGGGTCTTTGGCGTGGTAACGGATGGCGTAGAGGCCGAAGTCGGTGTTCCAGTCTTCCGGGGAAAAACGCAGCGACAGGCCGTACTGGCCCTTGTCGTCGGGCTTGATGTCCTTGCCGCGAAAGAACGCCAGCGGTTGCCGATTGGGGCCAATCGGACCGCCGACAATCAAGCGTTCGCCGCCTTCACCCACGGCATCCGAGGTGGAAAAATAGCTGCCCACCGCCGGGATGCGATTCTCTTCCCAGGCAAACTGGTAATACGCCGCCACCGAAACATTGGGCCGCAATTGGATCTGCCCGGAGAACTGATTGACCGGGCGAATCAGTTCCTTGAACGGTGTGTTGGGCACCGAGGTGGCCTTGATGATATCCACGGGCGCTTGCCCCGCCGCGATGCCGTTGGCGCCGAAGAACAGGCTTTCGCCCCACAGCACGGTATGGCGCCCCAGCCGGAAGCTGCTGGGCAGCTCGCCGATGTTGCCCTTGCCGAATACAAACGCGTCGAGGATCTCGGCATTGCTGCCATGCAGTTTGCGGGTGTCGTCGGTAAAGTGGTCGTAGTTAACGGAGCGCTGGTTGGCAGTGCCTGGCGAGTCGTTATCGTTACGGTTTTCGTAGACGTTGTCGTACCAGCCGGCGGCGCTGACGCGTGCGCCGAAGTTGTTATAGCGCGCATCGAATTCCGACAGGATGTTCACCCGGTTGGAGATCAGGCCTTTGCTGAAATTGCGGTCACTGTCGTCCTGATTGACCGCGCTCACCAGCTTGCTGTCACGGTCTTTGACGCGCCAGGCGGCGTTGTACTTGAGCGTGTTGTCCCACCGCAGGCGCAGGTCGGAGTCGCCAGTGTCGATTTCAAAAGCGCCCGCGTGGGGCAAACAGCCAACTGCGGCCAGCGCGGTGGCCAGGGCGGTCGCTTGGCAGCCGCTCATAGGTATCCGTCTCATCGTACCAACCTCTGACTTGTTATTTTTGTCTTGAAAGGTCTGTTGCGAAGCTGCGCTCCTGCAGGTTCTGGGTCGATCATAGGGACGGCCAAACAATCCGAACAATCGATTATCGGGATGCCACCCATCCAAAAAAAGTGATACAAAGCGCCGTACTCTTCTGGGGGCAGGGCCATGCGTTTTCATCACTTGGATTTGAACTTGCTGGTGGTGCTCGACACGCTGCTGACCGAGCAAAACATCACCCGCGCCGCTGCGCGTTTGAACGTCAGCCAGTCAGCAGCCAGCGGGTTGCTCGGGCGCCTGCGCGATTATTTTGATGATGAGTTGCTGGTGCAGGTCGGTCGTAAGATGCTCCCTACGCCGCTTGCCCAAGGGCTAACGGAGCCCGTGCGACGAGTGTTGCTGGATATTCAGTCGACCATCGTTAACAAGCCCGAATTCGACCCGCTGACCTGCAAGCGGCACTTCAAGCTGATTGCCACCGACTTCGTGACCACGGTAATTCTGGGGCCGCTGGCCCAGCGCCTGCAGCAACGCGCGCCGCATATCACACTGGACATCCAGCACGCCTCCGATCACTACAACCAGATGCTGACCCAAGGCGAAGTGGACTTTGTGATCATGCCGGATCAGTACTTGTCCGACCTGCATGCCAAGGAATTGTTATTCGAGGATGACTACCAGTGCGTGGTCTGGTCGCAAAACAACCTGGTGGGCGAGCACCTGAGCCTGGAAGAATATTTGAAGTTGGGCCATATCGCGGTCAACTTCGGCAGCGCCCGCGAACCGAGCTTCAGCGAAAAGATCCTGCAGGGTTATGGCCAAGCCCGCCGGGTGGAACTGACCACCAGCAGCTTCAACACCGTGCCGCATCTGCTGGTAGGCACTCAGCGGGTGGCCGTGATACCCCGCAGCCTGGCGACGCTGTACAAGGACTTTCTGTCGTTACGTGTCCTGACGCCGCCGTTTGAGATGCCACTGCTACGGGAATTCACCCTGTGGAATAAAGTGCTCGACAGCGACCCAGCCCATCGCTGGATACGCAATATGCTGCAGGAGTTGGCTGCGGAATATACCCTGCGTGCAGGTAGCCCAGACCGCTCGAATCAACGCTAGAGCGTCCGACCCTTGTACTTGGCTGCATAACGATCGTCCAAGACCGCATCACCTCCAGGCCGTATAATCGCGTTTTTTCTCCAAGGCACCCTTCCCCGTGGGCAATAAACGCTACAGCTGCATCGGTCTGTACAACCCCAAATCCCCCGAAAACGTCGGCTCGGTGATGCGCGCCGCCGGCTGCTACGGCGTGGCCTCGGTGTTCTACACCGGCGTGCGTTACGAGCGCGCCCGGGACTTCATCACCGACACCAAGAAGGTCCACCACGACATTCCGCTGATCGGCATCGATGACCTGAAAAAGATCCTGCCCCTGGGCTGCATCCCCGTCGCCGTGGAACTGGTGGAGGGCGCCCGCCCGCTGCCCGAATACACCCACCCGGACCGCGCGCTGTATATCTTCGGCCCTGAGGACGGCTCCCTCGACAAGGAGATCCGTGACTGGTGTGAAGACGTGGTGTACATCCCGACCACCGGCTGCATGAACCTCGCGGCGACCGTCAACGTGGTGCTCTATGACCGCCTGGCCAAGGGCAACAACACCCGTTCGGGCCCCAAATACTGATTCTGCGGGAACATCCGGCGCCTGCGGGCAGTCAGCTGTTTACCTTTGCCCTTGTTGGAGACAGATCATGAGCGACAGCAAAACCCTGCGACCTATCATCGAGCACACGCCGTTTGAAACCCCACCGACACAGAACGTGCATGGCTGGGAACGCATCGGCTCGGTGGCCGGTGGCCTGATGATGGTGGGTAAAGGCCTGCGCCGTGGCGGCATTTTCGGCTTGATCCAGGTAGCGATCGGCGGCGTGGCCCTGGCCCGTGGTTTTACCGGGCACAGCTCGCTCAAGGACAAGCTGGAACAGGGCCGCCAGGAAATGAACAGCGTGCGCACGAAGATCGAACGCGCGGGCGCCGAGTTGAAAAACTTGAAGACCAAGGCTGAAGTGGCCGCTGAAAAAACCACTGGCTAACAGGGATCGTCCAAACAATGGAGATCTAAATGTGGGAGCGGGCTTGCTCGCGAAGACGGTGTGTCAGTTAACTCATCTTGAACTGATAAACCGCATTCGCGAGCAAGCCCGCTCCCACATTGGATAGTGCAAGGTTTGGAATCAGCGCAGTAATTTGCTATCCAGCACCACCGACGACTCGCCAATAATGCTTTCAGCCAACTGCACAAACTCTGGCGTGGTGATGCTGTTGGCGCGCATCACCGCCTGGGCCAGGTCATCCAGTGAACGCTTATTGTGGGTCTTCACGCGGATCTCCCGGTCCAACTCCTGCAACACCACCACCGCACGCGCAACCGTCGCCGCACCGACGTGCTCGCCACGCAGCGTGGTGACGTCCTTGCCCTCATGGTTCAGGCGCGTCTGGATCGCGGCATACCGTTCATCGGTGATGCCACCGGCACGCCGCAGTAATTCAATGGCGTAGTACTCACCCAAACCTTCGCTGATCCAGTCACTGCTTTCATGGTCGTTGAAGCGGCCGATCGTCTGCACCACCTCACGGATCAACGGGCTGCTGCCGTTTTCGCTGACCAACGGCGTGCGGCTGTTGAGGTAGATCGAGTCCCGCGACGAAAACACGCCACGGCGCATCGGGTCACTCGCACCCACCACCAGCAATTTGGCCGGATGGCGCGGAAATGCCGCCTCCACCTGGGGCCAGACGAACGTCAGTAGGGTCAGCACATCCATGCGGCGCATGGCCTGGCCCTTGGGCGAGGCCACGGTGACTTCGGTTTCCCCAAGGCGCACGCGCCGGCTGCCGAGGTTGCCGGCAAGCATCCAGCCGGTGGGCCGGTCGAACAGACGCGAAACGTTGTCGATGCGGAATTTGTTCTTGCCGATACGTGGCCAGGCGGTTTCGACGCTTTTCCAGCCGGCCGGCAACTCGAACACCAGCCGCGACACCAGCTCGACCCCATCCTGCTGGTCCAACCGTGCGGCCGGCACTAGGTCTTCGCCACGGAACAGCGCCCAGCTTGGCGTCATGCGGGCTTCATAGAGACCCGGTTTGCGTGCATGGGTGAGGCGAACGCGGTACGTCAGGCTGGCCTTGCTCGCGCCGGGCTGCCACAGGCTACGGGTGCCGGTGACTTTCCACTGGCCGTCGGCCTTGAAGTCGCTGTAGTCACCGTCATGGCCCAGGTCGAAGTCGAGGCTGCGCACGGCCGCGCCCTGGGACAGGCTCACGCGCACTTCGGCCTGGTCGCTCTGGGGCAGCAGCTTGACGTGATAATCGAGGTCGACTTTCTTCGCGCACCAGCCCGGCAGGCTCAGCGACAACAGCACCAGGGTCGCCGCCAGCTTGGATCCCAGCCTCATACACACTCCTTTTTTCAGCCCGCGCGGAAGATCAGGTAATCCTCCCAGTCATCTTCGGGCACGCTGCCTTCGCTGAGCATGCGCCCGGACTGGGAAATGCGTTCGTGGTGTACGGCGTCGCGGTCGCCACACACCAGGTGGTGCCACAGTGGCAAGTCCTTGCGCTCGCTGACCAGGCGGTAACCACAGGTCGGCGGCAGCCATTTGAACTGGTCGGCCTGGCCCGGGGTGAGCTGGATGCAGTCGGGCACCGACGCACGACGGTTGGGGTAGTCGGTGCACTGGCAGGTCTTGAGGTCCAGCAGCTTGCAGGCGATACGCGTGTAATAGACGCTGTTGTCGTCTTCATCTTCGAGCTTTTGCAGGCAGCACAGGCCGCAGCCGTCGCACAACGACTCCCATTCCTCCTGGTCGAGGTGTTCGAGGGTTTTGCGTATCCAGAAAGGTTCGACTTTGGCGGCCATGGCTCTACATCAGTATCGGTAGGTGAAAAGGCCGCCAGTCTAGTGCCAGAGGCCCCCGGGGCCAAGCGCTTACGACTGGCGGTGTAACAACACTTGTCAGTCTAGTGGCCGCGCAGTAGCTTTGAACGCCGAATTGACGATCAGGAACTGCTCCATGACACGTGTTGCCGATTATCCGATCCACACCCAGTTCACCGAACGCTGGTCGCCCCGCGCCTTCACCGGCGAAACCATCTCCCAGGAAACCCTGCTGAGCTTCTTCGAAGCCGCGCGCTGGGCGCCGTCGGCCTACAACTCGCAGCCCTGGCGTTTTCTCTACGCGCGCCGCGACACGCCGGACTGGGAGCGCTTCCTGGGCCTGCTCAATGAATTCAACCGTGGCTGGGCGCAACACGCGTCGGCCCTGGTGATCATCGCCTCGAAAACCGACTTCACCGCCCCCGGCGCCAGCGAAGAAACCCCGGCCCTGTGGCACACCTTCGACACCGGTTCGGCCTGGGGCCACCTGGCGCTGCAAGCCAGCCTCAGCGGCTGGCACACCCACGGCATGGCCGGTTTCGACCAGGAGCTGACCCGCAAAGAGTTGAAGATTCCCGAAGGCTACGCGCTGCACGCCGCCGTGGCCGTGGGCAAGCTGGGTGACAAGTCGACCTTGCCGGAGTACCTGCAAGGCCGTGAAACGCCGAGCCCACGTCGGCCCTTGAGCGAGTTGGTGTCCGAAGGTGATTTCAGCCTTTGATGCCGAATGAAGCTGCATCGCCAAGGATGCAGCTTTATCGCTGATCGGTCAGGCGTCGGGATCGGGTTTGATCGCGATGTCGGGCACCGGGTTGTAATAAGGCCCATAGTCCAGCAGTAACTCATCACCGGCCTTGATGTCCTTGAGCGACACATAGAAAGTCAGGTTTTTTCCCACCGAGATGGACGCGACATTATTCGCCTGCCACGCCGGCCCGTTCCTCAACTGCGCCGTATTGACCAGGCTCAGGGTGTTTCCGGTGTTGAACGCACTCACCGAACGTGTACCCGAGCGCGTGCCGAACAGATAGGTCAACACCGCTCGCGAGCCTTGTTTGCGCTGCTCCTCAAATAATGAGGCCTCTGACGCATGATATTTGCCTGAATAAGGCCCCAGCACCTCGAACTGGGGAATGTCGCGTCGTGCCCACACCGAAGCCCCACGCGCCGGCCCGCCATCGTCCAGTGGCGTGACGACCTCCAATGTTTCATCAAACTTCGTTCCGTGCTGCCCTTCGCTGCGCAGCCAGTCTTTTATGGACGCCTTGATGCGATCAGCGACCGCTTTTTTTTCTGCCGAACCCAGACCGTCCAACAGACCATTCCAATGGGAGATCCGAATGTCATCGATAGGCCCCTCCAACGCGAGGGTCAAGCTGATCTTGGGATCTCGCGGGTCTTGCAGAATCGGTAGCGAATTGTCGACCTGATGGGACGACAGGGTACGAGGTGTCGTGACGCCGGGCTCGATCTTGACGACGGTCGAGGCAGTCCTGGACGGCCCGGGAATCGGTACGTTCGGCGCCGGTGGTGGAGGAGAGAGTTTGGGCATCGACAAGTCCAGCGGTTCCTGTTGCGGCGGGTCGATGGGGTCAGAAGCTGGCCGTTTGCGCGATGCCCCAGGAGGCGGCTGCACAGTCGGAGGCAGAACGGGAACACCCGCTGGCGCACGCGCGCTGCGCTTCAAGCCCGCCGGGCTCAAGGTGCCATCGACATAGACAAAGGTGACCCACGTGACAGGATTGAGGTTGTGTTGACGTCTGAACGCCTCAGGGGTGACGCGATTACCGGGCTGTTGGAAAAGCTGGCTCCACTGCTGCAAATGCGTGTCTGTGAGGGTGTCGTACGTACCGCCGGCAGCCCTGAACAACAACGCCTCGCCACGCCCCATAAGGCCACCAGATTGCCTCACGTGCCCCTTGAAATCAGCGATCCCCAGGTTGTGGCCACTGGCGAAGCCCTCCATGGTCATTGCATCACGTGCTTGCTGCGTCATGCCCTGCCAGTCACGAATGTGCCTGGGTGTAATCGCATTCAACGGTACACCCGCGGCGCGGTCGCGCAGGATGACGCCCGCGGCGCTCAAACGGCCGTCAGCCTGAACGTAATGTGCCCAGGTGGCCGGGTTGAGCCGATGCCGCCTGGCAAACCCCTGAATCGTGACCTTTTGCTGCTCCGGTACGGACAAGGCCTCCCACGCCCGTAGATGATCGCCGTTTACATGCACACCGCCCTTCGCCCCCAGGCGTTGCCACTGATCCCCTTCGATATGCTGGACTAATACCTCCGTTTGCCGGTTGTTGTGATAGATCCGCGCCTGAACAGCCCCCTCTTCGGTGCGAGTCACTTGTCGAACTTCATACACGGCCGTTTGCCCAGCATTGTCGGTGTGGCGAATGTGGGAGGCATGACCGTTGGCAGCCACATAAACCCCCTGGCTGTTGCGTGACAGGCCGCTGATGCTCGCCTCGGAAACTTTGAAGTGGCGGAACAAGGTGTTACTCAACTCGCTGCCTGGCTCCACATGAGCCGCGCCACTCACACCATCCACGGCATGGGTATGCGCGGTGAAGTCTTCAAGCGGGCATCCGTAAGCACGCATCAATGCGGTATCAAAGGCATACCACTTGCCGTTGTGTAACACGGCACCGACTTCAACAGACTCGCCCGCCACCTTCAACGTGCCCGTCGCCGCCCCGTCATAGTGCTTGCTCACAGCCTTCAACAGGTCGTAACTGCCGCTGGCGCCCCTCAGCGCATTGACCGTTTCCAGCCCCTTGGAAAGCACCCGTTGCGCACCCGCACCGATAAGCCTGGCTGCGCCCACCGTCAAATCGCCCACGCCACTCAAGGGATTGAAGGCTTCAATGGCCGTCGCGCCGATGAATCGCGCCACCTTGGCCACACCACGCAGACTTGAAACCCCCTTTGATAACGCCTTGCTCGCTTGCGCCGCCTTGCCGGCGCCCAATGTGACCAATCCGATGAAATCCAGGCTCAAATCGAACAGACCATCAGCCACATTGCCGTTGCTGAAATTGACGATGGCCGATCTCAGGGGAACAAGGTTCAGGAAGAACTCGCCGATGGCCTTGTTTGTCGCCGCGGTTTCATCAAAGGAGGTCACGCCCCTGGCCTGCTGCAGCAAGTCCTCGTTGCGCAGGTCAAGGGACTTGGCAAACACCCTGGCAATGTAATCGCTGCGCGTCGAGCCGACCTGGGGGAGCCGTTCGTCCTTGAAGGGATCAAATACCACCGTTTTGCTCACGACATTGGCGTTACGGTGATGCAGGTTCTCGTCCGTATAGGGCGGTGTATAGCGTCTCCTTAGATAATTCTGTTTCTTGATCGTGGCATTTCGCGTGTCGATCTCATAAATATTGACCTCCCCGCCACGCGTGGTTTTCACCTGCAAGGTGTGGCCCCGATTACTGAGGGTGGGTTTGGTCGTCATGTCCACGGCCAATGTATAGTCGTTGGTATGAAAGAACTCCAATTGCCCGTGTTCCAGGTTCTCACGATCCTGGGGCGGCAACGTGGAGATCAAGTAGTTGGCCAAGCCTTGTTGGCCGGCTTCGATCGACGTGATCGCCTGGTCGTATGCGGTCTTGAAGGCTGTCGCAACGTCCAGCTTGCCCGCGGCGTACTGAGTGCAGAAGGGCTTGATGGGGATGCGCGTGTCCCGGGACACCCAGTGCTCATTGGCACCTAACGGGCCACCGTGCATGACGATGTCCAGCATGGACTGCATCCCGGGAAATCGACCGGTACGGCCTGGGATCAGGAACGCCTTATGCAAGGTTGGCGCTTCGAACACCTTGGGGTCCACGTCGGGAAACGCCTGTTTCAGCGCATCCAGCGCCATTTCCCGACGGCTGGGGATGGGCGTCTGAGCCAGGGTATTAGCACGCCTCAAGGCCGCCAGTTGGCTGTTGTAGGCCACTCTTACCCGCTCACGCTCGGCATCTGTCGGCGCGGTGGTTTTCAGCAAGCCGTTCGCCACACCCCAGTCGGTCAGCGCGTGTTGCTGAGCCTGCTGAAGAACAGCCTCGGGCGTGTTGAGCTGCTCGGCCAGGGCCAGCACCTGGGTGTAATTGAGGTTGAGCGCACGCCCTGGAGAATCCGCTTCAATGCGCGCCGTCGCAATCGCCAACTGCACCCAGGTGACACTGCCGTAAGTCACGCTTGAGGGAATGCCCTTGACCAGGAACTGCGGCGCCGACTTCGCCATTAGCAGCCGAGCGCCCAGATTGGCGGTTTGCGCTGTCACCCGTCCTTTTTCCAACAGATGACGGCTGAGGCCATCGATCACTGTCGAAGGTGGCTGGCCCCAATGCCCCTTTTGTGCAAGGTCAAAACCGGCGACTGTCGTGTGCGGCGGTGCGGCCAAAGCCTCAGGGTCCAGCCCCAACTGGATCGCAGCCAACAGGTACTCGTTAAGGCTGCTGTCGCTGGCAACCCCATCCAGTTTTGCCTGGATCGCCCGTCCCAGTGCCTGGGCCTTGGGTGAGCCAAGTAACGTCTCAATCGCAGCGCTTGGCGCGCGCAAGTCCTTCTCGGTGATCGAGCTGCCACTGAGCAGATACCCGAGGACGCCAGTGTGCGTATCCACCAACGGCAGGCCGGGCAGCCCGGTGGTTGGGCTTTGCAGCATGTCGATGATTGACCGCTGTGCTTGCACGCTGAGCGGTATCGGCCAAGCCAGCGCACCGCTGAAATTCCCCAAAGGGTGGACCTGCGCGCGCCGGGTCACGATGTGATTCAACTCGATCAACGCGTCCCAGGTTTTCGCAAGGGTCAAGCCACTGCCTTTCAGAAAAGCCTCAAGGCTGACAACGGCAGGCGCCGTCAGCGCCTGTTGGCGGTAAAACGTGGAGTCTTCGCACACCGTCATTGAGGCACTTTTCAGGCCCGCCATTACCTCGGCTTCAAACCGGGCGGCGTTTTGGCCCTGCACGAGGGGGATGTCTGAGGGGAACCGTTTATTCAGTGCTTCAATCAGCGTGTGTAATTTTCTCGCCAGAACTTGCCAGTTGCAGCTGTCACCAAATGCGGTTTTCAACGCGGTCGGGTTATCCAGCGTCGACGCTGCACCTTGCGAGCTCGACGTCTGGGGCCGACCTACCACCACCGTCGATAGAGGGTTGGCGACTGGCACAGTCGGCTGGGTGTCACGGGAATAGGGGTTGGCGGGATTAATGACCGTCATGAGAGGCTACCTGTCCATAGTCAAGGGGTTGTCCGGCGTAACGCTGTCAAGGCGCCTTAGCGAGAAGCTCGTTGAACTTGCGGCGTGCCTCTTCCTTACTCCGGTAGTACACATCGCTGACGCCCGGCACCATAAACTCGGCAGGCAGACCATCCATGTCCACGGGAAACACTTTGTTGTCTCTTGCGGAGTACATGAAGTTTTTCAACTGAGGATCGTTATGGAAAATGTCCTTCGCTTCCATTTCTGCGAATGCATCGTCGAGTAACGACCGCGCGGATGCCGGCAAACTGCCCTTTTCAATCTGGCTGAGGTCGATGCCGTCGATCCTGCCCATCTTTATGTACTTACGCCCCTCATCGATCATCACCACGGCAAAGCCTTCGCCGTAGTATTTGTTCAGGTTGACCACCTCCATATCGGTGTGGCCCTCGGCAGTGGTCAGTCGCGTCGGTCCCAGGTCTTTGTAAACACTCTTGCCATCCAGGCTCGCGTAGATAATGCCCTCTCCACCCCGCCCAATCTCCGGCCCAAGGTCCGACTTGACCGACGGCAGGCCACCGCCCTGAGCGCCGAGACGTTGCCACTGGTCACCCTGGACATGCTCGACCAGCAGAGGGGTTTGCCGGTTGTTGTGATAGATCCGCGCTTGCACGGCCCCGTCTGCCGTACGGGTCACCTGGCGGACTTCGTACACGGCGCTCAGGCCGGTGCTGTCGGTATGCCGGATATGCGACAGGTGCCCATCAGCAGCGACGTACACGCCCCGGCTGTCAGGTGTAAGCCCGGTAATGCTCGATGCCGGCACCTTGTAGTTGCCAAATTGGGTATTGCTCAATGCTCGGGAGGGCTCGATATTCGCGGGGCTGATCGCACCGTCCACAGCCCGGGTTCTTGGCGTGAACCCATCAAGGGGTGGGCCGTAGGGGCGCATCTTGTCAGGGTCAAAACCGTACCATTTGCCCCTGAGGAGCACTGCACCGTTTTCAGTGCTTTGGCCCGCTATTTTGAGGCTGCCGGTCGCTGCTTCACCGTAGTGTTTGCTGGCGGCCTTGAGCAGGTCATAACTGCCACTGGCTCCCCTGAGCTTGTTGACGGTTTCCACGCCTTTCTGCGCACCTTTGGCAAGCAAACGGGCGCCTCCCGTGGCCAAATCCACCAAACCACTGAAGGGGTTGAACGCCTCGACAGCGGTAGCCCCCAGCAAGCGCGCGACTTTGGTCACCGCACCTAGACTGGAAACACCTTTGGCCAGCAATCTGCTCGCCTGTGCAGCCTTCCCGGCCCCCAGCGTCACGAGGCCTATGACATCCAGCCCGAGGTCAAACAGGCCTGCCGCGTAGTTGCCGTTACTGAAATTGACGATGGCCGATCGCAAGGGAATGAGGTTGAGAAAGAACTCACCTATCGCATCATTCCGGGCACGCCCCTGGTCGTAGGACGTGAAGCCCCTGGCGTGGTTGAGCAGGTCTTCATTGTGCAAGTCGAGAGACTTGGCGAAAACCTTCGCAATGTATTTACTGCGTTCGGACCCCAAGCTGTCAGGCACGGTTGCCGGCGCGTTTTTTTCGCGGGCCTGGGCCGCCTCCTCCTTGAAGGGATCAAACAGCACTGTCTTACTAACGGTATTTGCCGTGCGATCTTCCAGCTTCCCGGTTGTATAGGGCGGTGTGTAGCGTGATCTTAAGTAGTCGCGGTTTTTTATGCTGAACGTGCGGGTGTCGATCTCATAAATATGCGTCTCGCCGCCCCGGGTTACCTTGACATCGAGGGTATGCCCCCGGGTTTTCAAAGCCAGGGGGGTGGTGAGGTCCATGGCCATGGTGTAGTCATTCGTGTGAAAAAACTCCAGCCGGCCATATTCGAAGTTCATTCTATCTTCAGGCGCCAGCGTGGAAATCAGGTAGCGAACCAAACCCTCATGCCCGTTTTCAAGGGCTGTGAGGCTTTGCTCATAGGCGCTGGCGAATGCACCCGATACATCCAGCTTGCCGCTTTCGGACAATGCACAGAACCGCTGGATGGGGATGCGTTTATCCTGGGAAATCCAATGTTCCTTATCACCCAGCGTGTCCCCCTCCATGACGATATCCATCATCGAACGCATGCCAGGAAACACACCGGGCCGCCCTGGATTGAGCCAGGCTTTCTGCAAGGTCTTTGCTTCAAAGACGTGGGTTTCAACCTCAGGAAAGGCCGCTTTGAGCTGGGCAAGCGCCAACGCCTTGCGGTCGGGTATTTCAGTCTGCAGCAAGGTCGCTGCAGACGTCAGGACACTTAACTGGTTGTTGTAGGCGAGCCGGATGCGTTCCATTTCACTTGCGACAGATGAAGTGTCGCGCCCATCAACAACACCGTTGGCCGCTGCCCATAGGGTCAGGGCGTTGCGCTGGGCCACTTGAACGCCCGGTAGGCCGGGGCCGATCTCTTCGGCTGCGACCAGGACTTCGCTGTAGGTCATGTTCAGGACACGGCCGGGGGAGTCCGCCTCAAGCCTGGCCGTGGCTATCGCAAATTGGGTCCAGAGCAGGCTGCCATATGTCACGCTGGAAGGAACGCCCTTGACCAGCAACTCAGGGGCCTGGCGAGCCAGCAGCAGGCGTGCGGCCAGATCTGCCGTCTGCCGGGAGGCTCTGCCCTTTATCCTCAAGTGCTCGGCCAAAGCCTGGATCACTACCGACGCGGGTTTGCCCCAGTGTGAACGCTGCGCCAGGTCAAACCCGGCAACACTGTTGGGGGCAGGACGCCCACGTGACTCAGGATCAAGCCCGACATGAATAGCTGCCAAAAGGTAGTCATTGATGCTGGTGTCCGTGGCAATACCACCCAATTTGTCCTGCAGGGCTTTCCCCAGCGCCTGGGCCTTGGGTGAGCCGAGCAGTTTCTCAATCGCCAGGCTCGGCCTCTTCAAGTCAGACTCGGACACAGCACTGCCACTGAACAAGTGCCCCAGCACCCCCTTGGCACCCTCGGCCAATGGCACCCCCGGCAGGCCGGACGAATCACTTTGCAGCCAGGCAGCCAACGAATCCTGGTCCTGATTCGACAACGGTACAGGCCAGGCGAGTGCGCCACTGAAATTGCCCAGGGGATGTACCTGAGCGTTCTTGGCAACCACGTTATTGAGTTCGATCAGCGCGCCAATGGATTTCGGTACGCTCAGGCCACTGGCCGCCAGAAAGGCGTCCAGACTGGAAGACGTCAGCGGATGCTGCTGAAAATAGGTGGAATCCTCACACACATGGATCGTGGTGTTTTTCAAGCGTGCTGCCAAGTCCGCCTGAAAACCGCTGCCCTGCTGATGCGGCGCTGCCAGCGCTTGATCAGGATAAGCCTCGCTCAAGGCTTGTGTGACATCCTTGAGTTTTTTTGCCAGGGCTAGCCAGTTGCAACTGTCGCCGAAAGCCCTTTTCAACGCCGCCGGGTTGTCGAGCGTCGGGGCCTGCACCTGAAGGTTTGGCGACTGTAGCGGGAGGTTCGTCGAGGGTGGCGGTGTTTGATCACCTGCGCTTGTTACGGAATATGATGGAGTACGTAGGGCATTGATGGCGTGCATAGTAGTGACCTGTCCATAGCGGGAATACGTCCTGCCACCCACGCCTTTCGGCCTGGTTGGCGTTCACTGGGTGTTAATCCCCAGGGAAGCAGTTCCCGCTTGACTGTCAGTGCTTATGTCAATGCCACTGTCTTCGGATCAGTAACCCCGTGCGAAATCCACAGTCCCACGCAGTGCTTTTTTGGCTTGATACGCCCGCAGGTTTTGCACAAACAACTCCACCATCAACTCCGGCGACGTTGGCGCCGAGCTGTGCCCCGTCAGCAACAGCCCCCAGGCGGTCCAGAAAGGATGCCGTTGTGGCAGCGGTTCCTGGCGGCACACATCGATCACCGCGCCGGCCAGGTGCCCTTCCTTCAAGGCCTCGACCAGGTCGGCATCCACCACCGACACACCGCGCCCGACGTTGATAAACAACCCGGTCGGCTTGAATTGCTTGAACAACGCCGCGTCGTACAGGTCGTGGGTGTTGGGGGTGTTGGGCAGCAGGTTGATCACGTAATCCACCTCGCCCACCAGGCGGCCCAACTGGTCCAGCCCGGCCACTTCGATGAACGGCGCCTGCTCCCGGGCGGCACTGGCAATGCCGTACAGCTTCACGCCGAACGGCACCAGGAACTCGGCAACACCCTGGCCGATATCGCCGGTGCCCACGATCAACGCCTTGCGCCCCGCCAGGCTCTGGCCCATGCGATTGTCCCACTTGCGCTCGACCTGGCTGACCAGCCGCGCCAGCACTTCACGCTCGTGGCCGAGCATATAGGTGAGCACGAATTCAGCCATGACCTGGCCGTAGATGCCCACCGCACGGGTGAGGCGATAGTCGCGGGGCAAGCCATCGGCCAACAGCGGCGTGATACCGGCCCAGGTCGATTGCAGCCATTGCGGGTGATGACCTTGGCGCAACAGCGTCGCCAGCAGGTCTGGCTGGCCCAGCCATACCGGGCAATCGGCGGCCAGGCGCGACAGCTCGGCCGAGTCGCCGCTGGTGAACACCTCAAGGTTCGGAGCCGCTGCGCTCAGCAACTGGGCGTAGAGCGGGTGATCCTGTTCAGCAATCAGAACACGCATGGTTAAAACCTTTCAAAAACAATGCAGGCGACCGCCGAGGCCGTTCGCTGCCTCCCTGCGGCCAGCGCCTGATAATACGAGTCCATGGATGAATGTGCCCTGAACAGGGCACCGACCGATCACATCGGGTCGTTGCGGCGCAGCAGCTCTTCGGGCAAGTGTTCGATGTACTCGTCCTCGGCCGGTGGCATTTGCAGGTGGTAACCCTGCTTGTCGAGGTTTTCCAGGACTTGCACGATGTCTTCCTGTTGCAGCTTGCGCTCAGGTGTCAGCACCAGGTCGAAGGCGTGCGCCGGCTTGCCGAAAATCGTCAGCAGGCCTTCGGGTACCCGTTCAAGGGCATCGCTCTTGAGCACATACAGGTACATGCCAGTGCGTTTGGAGCTGCGGTAGATGGAGCAAATACGTTTCAAGGCTGTTCTCCGGCAGTGGCCAGGCTGTCGAGCAGCGCCTGGCCCATCAACTCGCGGCGCCAGCCACGCAGCGAGTCTGGCAATTGGTAAGGCCCATCGGGATAGCCACTTTTGACCAGGGCTTCGAGGGTTTTCTTGCGCAGCATCAGTTCCGGCGCCATGTCCAGGCGCTCAGCTTCGGCCTGGCCCAGGGCACGCAGTTGCTTGATCAGCGCCGCGGCATCCACCGGCAGCGGTTCGGCAACGGCGGGCGGCCACTGGTCCATCGGCACGCTGCCGGCACGTTTGATCAGATCCAGCAGGAACTGGCCGTCCTGACGCACGGTGCGCGGGTGCATGTCTTCGATCTTGCCCAGCGCGGCGAGGTTATCCGGCTGGGATTTGGCCAGGGGCCATAGCGAGTGTTCGCGAATGATGCGGTTGCGCGGCAAGTCACGCGCGCGGGCCTGCTGTTCACGCCAGGCGCACAGCTCGCGCAATACGGCGAGTTGCGCGCGGGACAGTTTCCACGCCAGCTTGGCGTCGCGGTACACCTCGTAAGGGTCCACTTCGCGGCGTAGGTTGGCCACCAGTTCGGCGCCGTCTTCCAGGACCCACGTGTACTTGTCGTCCGACAGTTGCGGGCGCAAGCGGGTGTAGACCTCCGCCAGGTGCACCGCATCTTCGGCGGCATAGCTCACCTGGGTCTCGGACAGTGGCCGCTGCAGCCAGTCCGAACGGGTCTCGCCCTTGGGCAATTCGATATCGAGCACGGCCTGCACCAGGCGCGAATAGCCCATGGAGAAACCGAGGTTCAGATAAGCCGCCGCCAGTTGGGTATCGAACAACGGCACCGGCAGGCTGCCGGTCAGGCGCAGCAATACTTCCAGGTCTTCGCTGCAGGCGTGTACCACCTTGATCACCGCCGGGTTCTCCAGCAAGGCGGCCAAGGGTTGCCAGTTGTCGATGGTCAGGGGATCGATCAGGTAAGCGCGTGCGCCATCACCGATCTGGATCAGCCCGGCAATAGGATAAAAGGTGTCGACCCGCATGAATTCGGTGTCGAGGGCGACGAATGGCAACTGCTGCCATTCGGCGCAGTGCTGGCCGAGGCTATCGTTGTCGCAGATCCAGTGAATATCGATGGCCACACGGCTCTCCCTTGAAGAATGGCGCGCAGTATATATCGCGAAAGGCCGTAGCGAGCATTCGCTGTGCACGCACAATCGTGAAAACTCCTACAAGAGATGAAAGAGTAGTCCGACCGCTAGGAGTTATCCTCTCTTACGCAGAACGTAGACACGCCACAGCTTGGAGCCCGGCAGGAACTCTTGGTGGTTCAGGACGCTGAAGCCGGCGTGGCGAAACTCCTCCTCTACCGGTGTGCCGGCATTGACCGACACGATCACCGTATCGCGGCTGACCCGATAGAACTCACTGAGCAGCGCCAGGCGCGCTTCGCGCGTGGGCACATGGCGGAACAATTCCAGGCAGAAGATGCAATCCACCGCATTGGCCGACAGGCCGATGGAAAACGCCGAACCCTGGAAGGTCTTGACCCGCTTGAGCAACGACGCCGGGTGATGGGTGCACGCGTGGTCGAGCATGGCCTGGGAATTGTCCGAGGCCAGGATCACGCGGTTGATGTGTTCGGCCAACACCGGCCAAAAGCGCCCCGAGCCGCAGGCCAGGTCGAGGATCAGGCCCGGTTCGCCAGCCACTTTGAGCGCATGGCGCACCAGCCGCTCATCGCGCCACACCGCCAGGCGCTGCAACAGCCCCGGCGGGCGCGTGTCGCCGCAGACCCTGGCGTGCTCACGGTCGCAGCGCTCGGCGAATTCAATCTCGATGGAGGATGGTGGTTGTGGCGACATCACGGGCTCAAGTGAGTGGAACGGTAGTGAACGACCTTGATACGCAGCTTAACCACTGCAACGTGAAAAAAAGGTCGAAACCCGTACCGCCACCAAACCCGTCACGCCTGATGCAGGTACCACCGCCAATCCTGCTCGCCCACTTCGCCCATGAATTGACGGTATTCGGCGCGTTTTACCGCCAGGTAGACGTTGAGGAATTCGCTGCCGAACGCATCCCGCGCCCAGCTGGAACCTTCCAGCGCGCGCAAGGTGGTGAGCCAGTCGGTCGGCAGCAGTTCCTTGGCCTGGGCATAGCCGTTGCCTTCCACCGGCGCGCCGGGGTCCAGTTGCTCACGGATCCCCCGGTGGATACCGGCCAGGATCGCGGCGGCCGCCAGGTAAGGGTTGGCGTCGGCGCCGCAGATGCGGTGTTCGATATGCCGCGAATTCGCCGGCCCTCCCGGCACGCGCAGGCTGACGGTGCGGTTATCGACGCCCCAGGTGGCGGCCAGCGGCGCATAGCTGTTGGTCTGGAAACGGCGGTAGGAGTTGGCGTTGGGGCAGAACATCAGCAACGAGTCGAGCAAGGTGCTGAGCATACCGCCTACCGCCTGGCGCAACAGCGGCGTGCCATCGGTGGCTTCGCTGGCAAACAGGTTATTGCCCTGGGCATCCGCCAGGCTGACGTGCATGTGCATGCCCGTGCCAGCCAGGTCGTCGAAGGGCTTGGCCATGAAACAGGCGGTCATCCCGTGCTTGTGGGCCACGCCCTTGACCAGGCGTTTGTAACGCACCGCCTCGTCCATCGCCTGCAGCGCGTCGGCGCGGTGTTCCAGGGTGATTTCCACCTGGCCCGGGGCGTATTCGGAGATCGCCGTGCGCGCCGGGATGCCTTGCAGTTTGCAGGCGCTGTAGAGGTCGGCGAGAAACGGCTCGATCTGCTCCAGCTCGCGCAGGCCGTAGACCTGGGTCGAGCGCGGCCGGCCGCCGTCCCCATCCCGCGCCGGTTGCGGGCGACCATTGCTGTCGGGCTTCTGGTCGAGCAGGTAGAACTCCAGCTCCGCCGCCATCACCGGGTAGTAACCGTCAGCCTTGAGGCCGTCGATCACCTTGGCCAGCAAATGCCGAGGGTCGGCCACCGTCGCGGGCAGGCCTTCGGTGGGGTGCATGCTGACCTGCACCGCTGCCGTCGGGATCAGGCGCCACGGCATGCGCTGCAAACTGCCGCTGACCGGGTAGGCGCGGCAGTCGATATCGCCCACCTCCCACACCAGCCCCGAGTTTTCGACGTCATCACCGTTGATGGTCAGGCCAAGGATAGTGCTGGGCAGCGGACGGCCACTGTCGTACACCGCCAACAGCTCGTCGCGGTGCAGCAACTTGCCGCGCGGCACACCGTTGTTGTCGAGGATAAACAGCTCGAACATCTCGATGTCCGGGTTGTGTTCAAGGAAGGATTGGGCTTCGTGCAGGCTGGCAAAAACACTCATGGCAATTCTCATACGTTTGCGTCAGGCAGGCGCGCAGGCGCCGCCGGGCAGATGCGCACAGGTGCACGTCATCCATGGGGCAGATCAACGTAGGAGAAAAGTATCTGGTGGGCGCGCGTGTCGGCAGTGGAACAACGCCCAAAAGGCCAACTCGGACGGCAGTGCCTCGACAACCGTCGGACAGCTCGGCACATGGGCGCCAGGCGATGTCTCGGGGTGAGTGTCGGGGGAACCGTCCATACAAGGGTCACAGTGAGGTAGATGCCCGGCAGCGTCACATGCCTGCAAAGGGGGTTCAAGTCAGGGTTGATGGAGTTTGGTTGCACGTTGGCTAAACATTCGCCGCGCCTTGCCACCCTCCCCGGCACCTGCAAATAATGACCGCCCCTGATCATGCCCCCAAGGATTCGACTGCATGAAAGCGCCTCTGACCCTGTGTGTACTGGCCTGCCTGGCCACGCCTGCCCTGGCCGACAACGCCCCGTCGCGTCTCGACGAGGTGCTGCAGCGTGGCACGCTCAACGTGTGCACCACCGGCGACTACAAGCCCTACACCTCCTTGCGCGCCGACGGCACGTATGAAGGCATCGACATTGCCATGGCCGAAAACCTGGCCAAGAGCCTCAACGCCAAGATCCGCTGGGTGCCCACCACTTGGAAAACCCTGATGCCGGACTTCCTCGCCCAACGCTGCGACATCGCCGTGGGCGGTATCTCGGTGTCGCTGGAGCGCCAGAAAAAAGCCTTCTTCAGCCAAACCCTCGGCGTGGATGGCAAGATCCCGCTGGTGCGCTGCGCCGATGTGCAGCACTACCAGACTGTCGAGCAAATCAATAAACCCGAAGTGCGGGTGATTGAGCCCGCTGGCGGCACCAACGAAGTGTTCGCCCGTGCCCACCTGGGCCAGGCGCAAATCCGCCTGCACGACAACGTGACGATCTTCGACGAACTGCTGGCGAGCAAGGCCGACGTGATGATCACTGACGCCAGTGAGGCACGCTACCAACAGAAGCAGAAGCCCGGGCTGTGCGCGGTCAACCCCGACCACCCGATGCAATACAGCGAAAAAGCCTTTTTGCTGCCCCGCGATGATGTGGCCTGGAAGAGCTACGTCGACCAGTGGTTGCACCTGAGCGTGGCCACTGGCGTGTACGACGGCATCGTCAACCAATGGCTGGCGGCGCCCTGAGCCACGGCGGTCTACGCTGTTGTCACATCAATAACAACGAGGGACGGGTCATGAAGGGACTGCTCCGACTCACCTGGCTGCTGCTGTTGTGTGCCAGCCAGGTGCACGCCACCACTCAGGAAGAGGACGCCCGCGCCGCCAAGGCGCTGCTGGAAAAAGCCCTGGTGTATTACCAGAGCAACGGCGACAAGGCCTTCGCCGCGTTCAGCCGCCAGGGTGAGTTCGTCGACCATGACCGCTACGTGTTCGTGGTCGACACAAAAGGCGTCTTGCTGGCCAGCGGCGGGCCCTCCTCGGCGCTGATCGGCCGTGATGTGTCCGAGGTGCTGGGGCCGGATTTGCGGCAGTCGTTCAAGGACGCCTTGAACGTGCCCGAGGGCCAGGGCATCCAGCAGGCCGACTACCGCTGGCAGAACTGGAATGACGGCAAGGTTGAACACAAGCATGTGTTTTATCAGCGGGTGGGGGAGCGGATTCTGGCGGTGGGGTATTACCTGCCACGGGCGACGCCGGAACAGGCGCGGGCCTTGCGCAACAAGGCGGCGAATGCGCTGCTCAAGGACCAAGCCGGGACGCTGAAGGCGATCAACTCATTGCAGGGTGGGTTTCTGCAGGATGATTTGTATGTGTTTGTGGTGGACCTTAAGACCGAACGCTATGTGGCGCATGGGACCAATTTGCGGCTGGTGAATACCGACTTTGCCAAGATCAAGGATCCGGATGGAAAGCCGGTGGGGGAGCCTATCTTGAGGCTGATGGGGGAGCAGGATCAGGGGGAGTACAAGTATCGCTGGAAGAACCCGGTGACGGATCGGGTTGAGAATAAGCATGCTTATTTGCGTAGGGTGGGGGATTTGATGGTGGCTGTGGGGTATTACAGTCCCTGAGGTTTTGGGTGGTGGGCGTATCCATTATTTGGGTGATGGCTGATATGGGTTCCGCCCTTACGGCGGGTCACTTTTGGAAAGAGCCCAAAAGTAACCAAAAGGCTCTTGCCCCAACACTCGGCACCTCGCCTAGGCTC
>NZ_JACARO010000243.1 GCF_013386585.1 Pseudomonas sp. P7548
CCCCGCGAGGTTGATTACCTGTGCGCCGAGGACTGGGCGACCCAACCTCAGGACGTGCTGTGGCGCCGCACCAAGCTGGGCCTGTTCACCACCCCGGAAGAACAGGCCAACGTGCAGCGTTACCTGTCCACTGTTGAGCAGAACCGCAGCAAGATCGAAGCAGCCTGATCCCTTCCTGTGTAGGAGCGAGCTTGCTCGCGAAACACCTGAGAACGCCGCGTTTATCCAGCATAAACGCGGCGTTTTTGCGTTTTTTTCGCGAGCAAGCTCGCTCCTACAGCTTCGATCTTGCTGCGGTTCTGCTCAACAGTGGACAGGTAACGCTGAACGTTGGCCTGTTCTTCCGGGGTGGTGAACAGGCCCAGCTTGGTGCGGCGCCACAGCACGTCCTGAGGTTGGGTCGCCCATTCCTCGGCGCACAGGTAATCAACCTCGCGGGTGTACAGGCCACCGCCCAGGTGCTCGCCCAGGTCCGCCAGCGACTGCACGCCTTCCAGCAGGCGCCAGGTGCGG
>NZ_JACARO010000244.1 GCF_013386585.1 Pseudomonas sp. P7548
GTTGTAGTCCTTGGGAGCTTGCCCGGCGGGAGAGGTAAATTGTTTGAAGGGGGTGCTCATGTCGATTCTCCAGGTGTTGTGGTGGTGGAAACGGAGCAGCAACCGGCACTGGGAGCAGGGCCGGCGACGGTTTGGCGCGGGTCGTCCCACACCAGTTGGGCGATAAGCCAGGCAGCGGCGCGTACTCTTGCGGCGTCAACACCCGGGCACTATCGAGATGGGTCACCACTACGGATAGCTGCGTGGCGTCAGTGGGGCGAAGGTTCAATGCGGCAGCAGTGCGCGCGGCATTCAGCGCGC
>NZ_JACARO010000245.1 GCF_013386585.1 Pseudomonas sp. P7548
GGACATTATAAGGGCTTTTTCGGGTCAATGGTGTGACGGATTCCGACCTTGTGCGTGCTTTTCAGGACGCGCCTCGGATTTGCAGGGCTTTGGCGGCAAAAGAGTTTTTTGGCTGGAAGGGGTGTTTTGCGACGGTCGGTCCGGCTGATCGGCGAGGGGGCGGTTTGACGGGGGATGCACCTTTGCCGCAGGACTCGTTGCCTGCGGCGGGTGGTTTTTTTATGCCGGCTATCAGCCGTTGGAGCAACCGTTACCCATTACGCGATATTCCATGATATGCCGGACGCCCTGGGAATCTTCGTAGA
>NZ_JACARO010000036.1 GCF_013386585.1 Pseudomonas sp. P7548
GAGCGGGGATGAAAGAATCGATCACCGGCGAATAGGGCGCGCGCGATGGTTGCGGGGTCAGGATGCGCTGTTTGAGCAGTTCTTCTTCGGTGGGAGGGTAAAAGCGCTCTGACATGACCGGCTCACTTCCTTGTGTGGGGGAGTGAGCCTACGAGGGCGGAAGTGAGGGTTGATATTGGCTTTGTTCGATGGTGCCCGTGGGAAAAGTCAGCGGGTTTGTAATCGCGGAAATGTTGTGAGGGTGTCGCTTTTTACCTGCCGATCAGCCCAGCAGATGCTTGGAAATCAACCGCGAGATTTCCACAATCGAGGTCTTCCCGGTGAATTCAAACTTCACTTTCCCGAGCGAAGAAAAGTAGATCTCCAACTCCGAATCCAGATCAAACGTCCCAGCCGTTTCCACCGAATACGCCACGATGTTCTTGTACGGCAGCGAGGTGAAGTCCTTCTTGCTGCCGGTAATCCCCTGCACGTTGACCGCGATGATGCGTTTGGTGGTGAAGACCACGCCATCGCGCATGGCCTTGTAGGCGTCGACCACTTCTTCGCCGTCCAGCAGCAGCGCCGAGACGCGTTCGGCGTATTCGTTGTTTTGCTTGAGTTTGAAAAAGCCTTTGTTATTGAAGTCGATCATGTGCCTGTCCTTGTGTGTATGCCGTTTTGCTCACGGATCTGTATCTAACACGGGCATTTCGAACACCCTACCATGGCGGACAACCTGACAACCTTGGCCAGATGTTTAGAAAAGCGGAGCCCCATCATGCCTGAACTGTCCAGCTGGCTAGCCTACGCGCTGATCTCCCTCGGCATGGTGCTCACCCCCGGCCCGAACATGATTTACCTCATTTCACGCTCGATCTGCCAGGGGCGCACGGCGGGGTTGATCTCGTTGGGCGGCGTGGCGTTGGGGTTTCTGGTTTACATGCTGTGTGCGGCGCTGGGGATCACGGCGCTGGTGATGGCGGTGCCGTTTGCCTACGACGCCCTGCGTTTTGGCGGTGCGTTGTATCTGCTCTACATGGCCTGGCAGGCCGTGAAGCCGGGCGGGCGTTCACCGTTTCAGGTACGGGACCTGCCTCAAGACAGCCCGCGCAAGCTGTTCACCATGGGCCTGGTGACCAACCTGCTGAACCCCAAGGTAGCGGTGATGTATCTGTCGTTGCTGCCTCAATTCATCGACCCGAATGGCCATGGCAGTGTGCTGACACAATCGTTGGTGCTGGGCTTCACGCAGATTTTTATCAGCGTGAGCGTCAACGCGATGATTGCCACCATGGCCGGTTCCATCGCGGTGTTTTTCGTCACCCGGCCGGGCTGGCAAGTGGTGCAGCGCTGGTTGATGGGTTCGGTGTTGATGGGGTTGGCGGTGCGGATGGCGGTGGAAGGGCGACGCTGAGTCGCGCTTTACAGGATGGCTTTCAGATAGTCCTTGAGTGTGCTGAGCGGGGCATTGAGTGCTTCGAGTGTTGACGCTTGGCGCACGTCCACCGCAAGCCGTTGCAGCTCTCGCCCCATCACGGTATCGGCGCCGCCCAGGGACTTGAGTGCCAGTGTCAGGCACTCATCAACCTTGAGTTGAATAGCCGCCAGATCCCCCTGCCGCACCAACAACCCAAACACCTCGCGGTCATACCCCACCATCACCGGGTCATCGCGCAAAATCGGGCTGCCGCCGTCCGTCTCGTGCACCAGTTTCAGTGCAAAGAGCGCCACCGCTTCCAGCGTCAATTCCATGGTTTCGGTTCCTCGGCGTCTTTTGGGAGGGCGATGATCCCTGTTCTGTAGCGGAAAAAAAAGACCTCGTGCTTCACACTGTCCGCCGCAATGCCGTTGCTTTTGCTCGTTGTGGTGGCCAGTTTTTCTCATTACCATTGGGAACAATTCTTATTCGTAGGGCTGTGTATGCCCCCGCTTCCCGAGCCCGGCACCGTATCTTTGAGCATCAGTAGCCTGTATTGCGCCCATCACGGTTGGATTCAACGCTGGCTGGCGCGAAAACTCGGCAATGTCAGCGATGCCGCCGAGCTGGCTCATGATGTGTTTGTCAGGCTGTTGAGCCACCCGCGTGAGTTCGGCAGCGAAGGGCATGCGCGTGCGTACCTCAGCACCTTGTCGCGCAATGTGTGTGTGGATTTCTTCCGACGCAAGCACGTGGAGCAGGCCTGGCTTGAGGTGTTGGCGAGCCGGCCTGAAGCGTGCGCGCCTTCGGAAGAACACCGCGCATTGGTATTGGAAGCCCTGGTGCATTTGCAGGCGATGCTTGATAGCTTGCCGACCAAGGTGTCCGAGGCATTCTGCCTGGCCCAGATCGAGGGCTTGAGCTATCGCGAGATCGCGTTACGGATTGGCGTGAGCGAGCGCACCGTTAGCAAATACATCGGCCAAGCCATGTTCCAGTGCATGGTGCTGGAGGCTGAGTTGGACGGTGCCTTGGCATGAGCACCAACCCCGGTGGCCTCGACCACGCCACTTTGCAACAGGCCGCCGACTGGTTCGCCCGCCTGAATGCCGAACCCAACGCGTTGCCGCTGCATGAGGCCTGGCGCCAATGGCATGCCCACAGTGAAGTCAACCGTCTGGCCTGGAGCTATGTCGCACGTGTGGGGCAACGCTTTGCACCGTTGCAGGACGATGCCGTGAGTGCCAACAAGACGTTGGAGAGTTTGCGGCAGTCCCAGCGTTCGCGGCGCCAGGTGTTGCGTGGGTTGTCGGTGGTCTTGGGCGGTACGCTGTTGGGGTGGGCCGGTTGGCAGCAGCGTTGGGTGGCGGGGGCTTGGAACGCGGATTTCCATACGAGCACCACGGTGCTGGGCGAGCAGTTGTTGGCCGACGGAACGCGCATTTGGCTCAACAGCGGCACGGCGTTGGATGTGAAATTCAGCGCCGGTCGGCGCGAGTTGAAACTCTACAGCGGCGAAATCCTGATCAATACCGGCAAGGACGGCCGCCCCTTCGTGGTGGATACGCCGCAGGGCCGCGTGCGTCCGCTCGGCACACGCTTCAGCGTGCGTGAACAGGAGGGGCACACGCTGCTCAATGTATTTGAGGGCAGCGTGGAGGCCAGCTGCGGTGACACGGATCAACGCCGCATCATACCGGCGGGGCAGGGCGTTCTATTTGACCGTCAGCACCTGGGCGCAACGCAACGTGCGCAACCTGGGCGTGAGGCTTGGGCAAAAGGTGTGCTGATGGCGAACGATATGCGCCTGGGGGACTTTATCGGCGAACTGGCCAGCTATCGCCATGGCCATCTGGGCATCGACCCGCAGGTCGCCAACCTTCGGGTGATGGGCACGTATCCCCTGCAAGACACCGATCAGGTACTGGCGATGCTGGAGCAGGTCTTGCCCGTGCGCATCGAGCGGCGCTTCGCCTGGTGGACCACGGTGGTTCCGCGCTGATTTTTTTTGCATCGTGTGCTTCCGGTTTTGGTTGCTCATTCGAATTAGTGAAGGACAACGGCTTGATGCCTCCTTCGACCGGAACCGTTTTATGTCCTCATTCCTGCGTAACTCACCACAACCTTTGGCGCTGGCTATCGCGTTTGCCTTGGCCATTCCCACCAGCCTGAGCATGGCGCCACGGGCGGCAGCCGCCGAGCAGGCCAGCGTGCAGGCCTACGATCTGCCGGCCGGCGCCCTGGCTGACCAACTCAACCGGCTCGCCGCCCAGGCCGGCATCTACCTGGCAGGCAATGCCGCGCTGACCGCTGGCAAGACCGGCCCGGCATTGCGCGGCAGCTACACGGTCGACCAGGCACTGCAAACGCTATTGGCAGGCAGTGAGCTGACGGTGGTGCAGACCGGCGAGGGGCGATATCAATTGCAGCCGGGTGCAGGCGGCGCGTTGCAACTGAGTACGGTGTCGATCTCCGGCATGGCGCCGGGTTCGACCACTGAAGGCACCGGCTTGTACACCACGTACTCGTCCAGCAGTTCGACGCGGCTGAACCTGACTCAAAAAGAAACCCCGCAGTCGCTCACGGTCATCACCCGTCAGCGCCTCGACGACCAGAAGCTCACCAACCTCACCGAAGTGCTGGAAGCCACGCCGGGCATCACCGTGCTGCGCGTCGGTGTAGGCGCGGAGAACGATACGTACTGGTCCCGTGGTTTCCAGATCAACAACTTCGAGATCGACGGCGTACCCACCTCGGCGCGTCTGGACAACACCACGCAAAACACCGCCATGTACGACCGTGTTGAAGTGGTGCGCGGCGCCACTGGCCTGATCAGCGGCTCGGGCACGCCCTCGGCGACCATCAACCTGATCCGCAAGCGCCCGACCGCCGAAGCCCAGGCCAGCATCACGGGCGAGGCGGGCAGTTGGGACCGTTATGGCACGGGCTTCGATGTGTCCGGGCCTTTGAACGACAGCGGCAATGTTCGCGGACGCCTGGTGGTGGACTACAAGAAACAGAACTCCTGGGTTGATCGCGTCAACACCGACTCGCAACTGGTGTACGGCATTTCCGAGTTCGACCTGAGCGACGCCACCATGCTCACGGTGGGTTTCAGCTATATCAACAACCAGGTCAACGACCCGCTGCGCACCGGCTTCCAGATGTTCTACAGCAACGGCAACCGCACCCATTTCAGCCGCTCCGCCAACAGCGCGCCGGACTGGGCGTACAACGACCGCAAGCAGACCAACGTCTTCACCTCCATCGAGCACCAGTTCGACAACGGCTGGAGCGGCAAGGTGGAAGTCAGCCATACCCAGAACCAGTTCGATGAACTGATCAACTACATGAACGGTGATATCGATCAGGCCACGGGTGCGGGCGCTTATCTGTACCCCAACCGCTGGTCCGGTACACCGCGCCAGAACAACCTCGATGCCTACCTCACCGGACCCTTCAGCCTGCTCGGCCGCGAGCATGAGTTGATCGCCGGCGTCACGATGTCGCGCTACAACGAAAACACCCCGAGCCACGGCGGTTGGTTCGGCTCCTGGACCGGCTACGACGGCACGGTGCCCAACATCTTCAACTGGAATGGCAGCGGCGCCAATCGCCCGGACACCACGCCGGTGGGCAAGACCCACATCGAAGAAAACCAATACGCCGCCTACCTGACCTCGCGCTTTCATGTCACCGACAACACCGCGGTCATCCTCGGCAGCCGCGTCACCAACTGGAAGCGCAACAACGAATCCAGCGTGTACGCTGACCCGACCCAAGACACCGAAAGCAAGGAAACCCGCAACGGCGTTTTCCTGCCCTACGCGGGTATCGTCTACGACCTGAGCGAAACGTGGGCGGTGTACGCCAGCTACACCAAAATCTTCAACCCGCAGGCCTATGGCGTCCACGACGAAAACAACAAAGCCCTCGACCCGCAGGAAGGCACCGGCTATGAAGTCGGGGTGAAAGGCAGCTTCAACGACGACAAACTCAACGCCAGCCTGGCGCTGTTCAAGATCGACCAGGACAACCTCGCGGTGTACGTGCGCGCGCCGGACATCTACCGCCTGGAGCAAGGCACCACCACCCAAGGCGTCGAACTGGAACTCAACGGTGAACTGAGCGAAGGCTGGCAAGCGTCGGCGGGCTATGCGTACAGCGTGAGCACCAACCAGGACGATCAGCGCATTGTCACCACCAGCCCACGGCACAGCCTCAAGACCTTCACCACATACCGCCTGCCAGGTGTGCTCGACAAGATCACCGTGGGCGGTGGCGTGAACTGGCAGAGCAAGACGGGGATGGACCTGCACACGTTCGATCAGGGCAGTTATGCGCTGACCAATTTGATGGCGCGGTATGACATCAGTAAGAATTTGAGTGCGACGTTGAACGTGAACAACGTGTTTGATCGCAGCTACTACGCGTATGCGGATAGTTGGAGTGTTTATGGTGCGCCGCGTAATGTTATGACGAGTTTTAAGTATACGTTTTGAATCGCGCCTGATTCGCTAGACGCCTTGCAGGCCGGTTTGGCGAATGAGGTAGTGTTCAAGCGTGTGTTTAGGTCGGTGAGTTGAGGTTGTGTTTCAAGGTGGAGAGGGCGGTGAGCAGTGATTTCGCTGGCTGCCCACTTTTCGACAGGCGAAAAAAAAGACCTTGAATTTCAAGGTCTTTTTTTAAGATGGTGCCCCGAGGGAGACTCGAACTCCCACTCCTTTCGAAAACGGATTTTGAATCCGCCGCGTCTACCAATTCCGCCATCAGGGCTCAATGGCGGCGAAGTATAGAGAGGTGATTACCGTTGGTCAATCACGTTTCATGGTCAATTTTCACTATTTCCGCTAGACTTCCCGGCCCTGCTAGACGAACCCCATCATGCGCGTTGCTGACTTTACTTTTGAGCTCCCTGATTCGCTGATCGCTCGCCACCCGTTGGCCGAGCGTCGCGCCAGTCGACTGCTGACCCTGGACGGGGTGAGCGGTGCCCTCGCACACCGTCAATTCACTGATTTGCTTGAGCATTTGCGCCCAGGCGATCTGATTGTGTTCAACAATACCCGGGTGATTCCGGCTCGCCTTTTTGGCCAGAAAGCTTCCGGCGGCAAGCTGGAAATCCTGGTGGAGCGGGTGCTGGACAGCCATCGCGTGCTGGCCCATGTGCGCTCCAGCAAGTCGCCGAAACCGGGTTCGAGCATCCTCATCGATGGCGGTGGCGAAGCCGAGATGGTGGCGCGCCATGATGCGTTGTTCGAGCTCAAGTTCGCCGAGGAAGTATTGCCGTTGCTGGAGCGCGTCGGCCATATGCCGCTGCCTCCTTATATAGACCGCCCCGACGAAGACGCGGACCGCGAGCGCTATCAAACCGTGTACTCCCAGCGACTTGGTGCAGTGGCCGCGCCGACTGCCGGGCTGCACTTTGATCAGCCGCTGCTGGATGCGATTGCCGCCAAGGGCGTCGAAACGGCTTATGTGACCCTGCACGTGGGGGCCGGTACGTTTCAGCCGGTGCGTGTGGACAAGATCGAAGACCACCATATGCACAGCGAGTGGCTGGAAGTCAGCCAGGAAGTGGTGGATGCGGTGGCCGCGTGCAAGGCGCGCGGCGGTCGGGTGGTTGCCGTGGGCACCACCAGCGTGCGTTCGCTGGAGAGTGCGGCGCGTGATGGCGTGCTCAAGCCGTTCAGTGGCGACACCGATATCTTTATTTTCCCGGGCCGGCCGTTCCATGTGGTCGATTGCCTGGTGACCAACTTCCATTTGCCGGAATCCACACTGTTGATGCTGGTGTCGGCATTTGCCGGTTACCCGGAAACCATGGCCGCTTATCAAGCCGCCATCGCCAACGAGTACCGTTTTTTCAGCTACGGTGATGCGATGTTTATCACCCGTAACCCGGCGCCGCGCGGCCCTGAGGAACAATCATGAGTCGTATGTCGTTTGAATTGCTGGCCACGGATGGTAAAGCTCGCCGCGGCCGTTTGACCTTCCCACGCGGCACCGTTGAGACCCCGGCCTTCATGCCGGTGGGTACCTACGGCACCGTTAAAGGCATGCTGCCGCGTGACATCGTCGCCACCGGCGCCGAGATCATCCTCGGCAACACCTTCCACCTGTGGCTGCGCCCGGGCACGGAAGTGATCAAGAAGCACGGCGACCTGCATGACTTCATGAAGTGGCAAGGCCCGATCCTGACCGACTCGGGTGGTTTCCAGGTGTTCAGCTTGGGCGCCATGCGCAAGATCAAGGAGGAGGGCGTGACCTTCGCCTCGCCGGTGGACGGCGCCAAAGTGTTCATGGGGCCAGAAGAGTCGATGCAGGTGCAGCGTGACCTGGGTTCCGACATCGTGATGATTTTCGACGAGTGCACCCCGTACCCGGCCGATGAAGACGTCGCGCGGATTTCCATGGAATTGTCCCTGCGTTGGGCCCAGCGTTCGAAGAGTGCCCACGGCGACAATACGGCCGCGCTGTTCGGTATCGTGCAGGGCGGCATGCATGAAAGCCTGCGCAAGCGCTCGCTGGAAGGCCTCGACAAGATTGGCTTTGACGGCCTGGCCATCGGCGGTCTGTCGGTGGGCGAGCCCAAGCACGAGATGATCAAGGTGCTGGATTACCTGCCGGGCCTGATGCCCGCTGACAAACCTCGTTACCTTATGGGCGTTGGCAAACCGGAGGATCTCGTAGAGGGTGTGCGCCGCGGTGTGGACATGTTCGATTGCGTGATGCCAACCCGTAATGCCCGCAATGGGCATCTGTTCATCGATACAGGCGTGCTGAAGATCCGTAACGCGTTCCATCGCCATGATGATTCGCCGCTGGATCCCACCTGTGATTGCTACACCTGCCAGAACTTCTCCCGTGCTTATCTGCACCATCTGGACAAGTGCGGGGAAATGCTGGGTAGCATGTTGAATACCATCCACAATTTGCGTCACTACCAAGTCCTGATGGCTGGTTTGCGCGAGGCTATTCAACAGGGTACATTGGCCGCCTTCGTCGATGCCTTCTATGCCAAGCGCGGGCTCCCTGTGCCGCCCTTGGACTGAGTTTTCCGACCCTAAGATTCACTATTTGCAACTGGAGTGCTAAATGAGCTTTTTTATCTCTAACGCCATGGCTGATGCCGCTGCGCCTGCCGCTGCCGGTCCTATGGGCGGTGGTTTCGAGTGGATTTTCCTGGTCGGCTTCCTGGTCATCTTCTACCTGATGATCTGGCGTCCACAGGCCAAGCGCGCCAAAGAGCAGAAAAACCTGCTGGGCAGCCTGCAAAAAGGTGACGAAGTTGTGACCACCGGCGGTATCGCTGGCAAGATCACCAAGGTTTCCGACGCTTTCGTGGTTCTGGAAGTCTCCGACACCGTAGAAATGAAGTTCCAGAAGGGCGCCATCGCCGCCACGCTGCCAAAAGGCACGCTCAAAGCGATCTAAAGTAACAACCTTTACCAATCGACGGGGCGCGCAAGGCGCCCCGCGTTATAAGCGGGCGGCGTGATGCTGAACAAATACCCTCTGTGGAAATACGTACTGATCCTGGCGGTGCTGGCGATCGGTTTTATTTATTCCGCTCCCAATCTCTATCCTGATGACCCGGCGATCCAGATCACTGGCGCCAGCACTTCGCTGCAAGTCAATCAGGCTGACCTGGAGCGCGCGAGCAAAGCGCTCACCGATGCGGGCATCCAGGTCAAGGCGGCAACATTGGCGGCTGATGCGAAGGGCGGTTTGTTGCGCCTGACGAAGGCAGAAGACCAATTGCCGGCCAAAGACGTCGTGCGCAAGGCCATGGGTGACGACTACGTGGTCGCGCTCAACCTGGCACAGACCACGCCAAAATGGCTGCGCAGCATTGGCGCGCACCCGATGAAGCTGGGTCTGGACTTGTCCGGTGGTGTGCACTTCCTGCTGGAAGTCGACATGGACAAGGCCCTCGACGCACGCCTGAAAGTCTACGAAGGCGACGTGAAGAGCCTGCTGCGCAAAGAGAAGTTGCGTTATCGCAGCCTGCCGCAGCTCAACGGTGCCATCCAGCTGGGCTTCTCTGATGAGGCGTCCCGTGAACAGGCCCGTGCACTGGTTCGCAAGAACTTCAATGATTTCGACATCGTACCGGCCGACCTGAACGGTCAACCTGTGCTGCGTCTGGCGATGACCCCGGCCAAGCTGGCGGAAATCCGCGAATACTCCATCAAGCAGAACTTGACCACGGTACGTAACCGCGTCAATGAGCTGGGTGTGGCCGAGCCGATCGTTCAGCGCCAAGGCGCCAACCGCATCGTGGTTGAGCTGCCGGGCGTACAGGACACCGCTGAAGCCAAGCGTATCCTGGGTAAAACCGCCAACCTGGAATTCCGTCTGGCCGCTGAGCCGGGTGCTACCCGTGCCACTGCCGAGGAGTTCGAGTTCCGCGAAGGTAACCGTCCACCTGCACTGATCGAACGTGGCTTGATCATTACCGGTGACCAGGTAACCGACGCCAAGGCAGGTTTTGACTCGCAGCACGGCACCCCCGAAGTGAACATCCGTCTGGATGGCCACGGTGGCGACCTGATGAGCCGCGCCACGCGCAGCAACGTTGGTCGCAGCATGGCGGTGATCTTCATCGAGCAGCGTCCGGTTACCACTTACACCAAGCAAGTGGTCGACGGTGTAGAGAAAGACGTACCGGTACAGACCTTCAAGGAAGAGAAGAAGATCATCAGCCTGGCGACCATCCAGTCGCCGCTGGGTGCTCAATTCCGCATCACCGGCCTGAATGGCCAGGGCGAGTCGTCCGAACTGGCGCTGCTGTTGCGTGCCGGTGGCCTGGCTGCCCCGATGTACTTCGCTGAAGAACGTACCATCGGCCCGAGCCTGGGTGCTGACAACATCACCAAGGGTATCGACGCGGCCTTGTGGGGCATGCTGTTCGTGTCCCTGTTCATCATCGCCATCTACCGCTTCTTCGGCATCATCGCCACCGTGGCCCTGGCGGGCAACATGGTGATGCTGCTGGCCCTGATGTCGCTGCTGGGCGCTACCCTGACCTTGCCAGGTATCGCCGGTATCGTACTGACCATGGGTATGGCGGTAGACGCCAACGTGCTGATCTTCTCGCGGATTCGTGAAGAGATCGCGGCGGGCATGACCGTACAGCGTGCAATCAACGAAGGCTTCGGCCGGGCATTTACCGCGATTCTCGACTCCAACTTGACCACTTTGCTGGTCGGCGGGATTCTCTTTGCCATGGGCACAGGCCCGGTCAAGGGTTTTGCGGTGACCATGTCCCTCGGTATCTTTACCTCGATGTTCACGGCCATCATGGTGACCCGCGCAATGGTCAACCTGATCTTTGGCGGGCGTGACTTCAAGAAGTTGTGGATTTAAGGGGCTGCCATGTTACGTACAATCAACTTCATGGGCGTTCGCAACGTTGCGTTCGGCGTCACCGTGCTCCTTACCGTCCTGGCGTTGTTCAGCTGGTTCCATAAGGGCCTGAACTACGGTCTGGACTTCACCGGCGGTACGCTCATCGAGCTGACCTACGAGAAGCCGGCCGATGTGACGCTGGTGCGCAACGAGCTGGTCAAGGCCGGCTATCACGAAGCCATCGTGCAGAGCTTTGGTGCAACCACCGACCTGCTGGTGCGTATGCCGGGCGAAGACCCGCAACTGGGTCACCAGGTGGCCGAGGCCTTGCAGAAGGTCGGTGGCGACAACCCGGCGTCGGTCAAGCGCGTCGAGTTTGTCGGCCCGCAAGTGGGTGAAGAGCTGCGCGACCAGGGCGGCCTCGGCATGCTGATGGCGCTGGTCGGTATCATGATCTACCTGGCGTTCCGCTTTCAGTGGAAGTTCGGTGTCGGCGCCATTGTGTCGCTGATCCACGACGTGATCGTGACCGTGGGTATCCTGGCGTACTTCCAGGTGACCTTCGACCTGACCGTCCTGGCGGCTGTGCTGGCGATCATTGGTTACTCCCTCAACGATACCATCGTGGTATTCGACCGGGTTCGCGAGAACTTCCGCGTACTGCGCAAGGCGTCGTTGATCGAGAACATCAACGTTTCCACCACCCAGACCCTGCTGCGGACCATGGCGACGTCGATCTCCACCTTGCTGGCGATCGCGGCCCTGATGATCTTTGGTGGCGACAACCTGTGGGGCTTCTCCCTGGCGCTGTTCATTGGCGTTCTGGCGGGTACCTACTCGTCGATCTACATCGCCAACGTGGTGCTGATCTGGCTGAACCTCAACAGCGAAGACCTGATCCCTCCGGCCAGTACTGGCAAGGAGGTCGACGACCGCCCTTGATGGGCGTTTGTTGATCCGCTGTTACAAAGAAGGCACGAGTATTGAACTCGTGCCTTTTTTTTTGCTCCAAGGCTGGGTATAGCGCGGACGTTTCGGTCCGTTTGTGATGGTCAGGAGGTTCACGTGAACAAGTCGTTGCTGGTTGGTGCGGTATTGGGTGCTGTCGGTGTGACTGCCGGGGGTGCTGTTGCCACCTACAGCCTGGTAAAAAGCGGCCCTGAGTATGCGCAAGTGCTGGCGGTGCAGCCGGTCAAGACCCAGATCAAAACCCCGCGCGAGGTCTGCAAAGACGTCGCCGTAACCCGGCAGAAGCCGGTTCAGGATCAACATCAGATCGTCGGTACCGTCGTGGGTGCCCTGGCCGGTGGCCTGCTGGGCAACCAGGTCGGCGGCGGTAATGGCAAGAAGCTGGCCACCGTGGCCGGTGCAGTGGGTGGTGGTTATGCCGGGAACAAGGTTCAGGAAGGTATGCAGAACCGCGATACCTACACCACCACGCAGACCCGTTGTAACACCGTCAACGACATCAGCGACAAGGTGGTCGGTTATGACGTGCGTTACACCCTGGATGGCAAAGAGGGTTCGGTGCGCATGGAGCGTGACCCGGGCAACCAGATTCCGGTCGACAAAGAAGGTCGCTTGATTCTCGGTCAGAACCAGCAGTAATCCCTAAGTCTGGTGTGGTTCAAAATGTGGGAGCGGGCTTGCCCGCGAAAGCGGAGTGTCAGTCGCTGGATGTATTGACTGATCCACCGCATTCGCGGGCAAGCCCGCTCCCACATTGGGTGTATGTTGTGGCAGGAAATGCAGCGTCACCCTAATCCCAGGCATAAAAAAGCACCCCGAAGGGTGCTTTTTTGTGCCCGCTCGCTTAGCGCTTCAGCGAAGCCGGCAGGTGCGGCTGAATCGCCGTCAGCACTGCCTTGAAGCATTTGGTGTTGCCAGCAACCACGTGACCTTTCTCAAGGAAGTCGTGACCGCCGGTGAAATCGCTCACCAGACCGCCCGCTTCCTGGATCAGCAGGGCGCCTGCCGCCATGTCCCACTCGGACAGGCCCGACTCCCAGAACGCATCGAAGCGACCAGCGGCCACATAAGCCAAGTCCAGGCTCGCAGCGCCTGCGCGACGGATGCCGGCGGTCTGGCCAACCAGGGCGCGGAACATGCCCAGGTAGTTTTCCAGGTTGTCCATCTGGTCATCGCGGAATGGGAAGCCGGTGCCCAGCAGGGCGCCGTCCAGGCTGGTGCGGCCGCTGACGCGCAGGCGACGACCATTCAGTTGGGCGCCACGGCCACGGCTGGCGGTGAATTCTTCTTGGCGGACGGGGTCCAGAACAACGGCGTGTTCCAGGCGGCCACGGTATTTGCACGCGATGCTCACGGCAAAGTGCGGGATTCCGCGCAGGAAGTTGGTGGTGCCATCCAGTGGGTCGATGATCCACAGGTAGTCTTCGCCTTCACCGCTGCCTTTGTGCAGGCCGGTTTCTTCACCGAGGATGCCGTGGGTAGGGTAGGCCTTGCGCAGGGCGTCGATGATTTTCTGTTCGGCGGCGCGATCCACCTCGGATACGTAATCCTTGGCGTCTTTTTCGTCGACCTTGATGGTATCCAGGCGCTCGATGGAGCGGAAGATCAATTCACTGGCGCTGCGGGCGGCGCGCAGCGCGATATTCAGCATGGGCTGCATGGATGTGTCACCTAAGGTTGTTAAAGAAAGCCGAGCATTCTAGCAGAAACTTTCTTCAGGTGAAGGACGACGTTAGCTTTCATGGCATAACCTTAGGCTGTTCTGTAAGATTTGCTCCCCTTTCCCGTGTCCGAGAGCGCCTCCCTTGCTGCAAAACATTCGTGTCGTCTTGGTCAATACCAGTCATCCCGGCAACATCGGCGGGGTGGCGCGAGCCATGAAAAACATGGGGTTGACGCGCCTGGTGCTGGTCGAGCCCCGCGTGTTCCCGCATCACGAGGCCGATGCCCGTGCATCCGGCGCCAATGACATCCTTGAAAACGCCCAGGTCGTCGCCACCTTGGAAGATGCGTTGGTCGGCTGCAACCTGGTGCTCGGCACCAGCGCTCGCGACCGCCGCATCCCCTGGCCGCTACTGGACCCGCGCGAATGCGGGACCAAAGTGGTGGAAGAGGCCGCTGGCGGCGCTGAAATCGCCTTGGTCTTTGGTCGTGAAGATTCCGGCCTGACCAATGAAGAGCTGCAGCGATGTCATTACCACGTGCACATTCCATCAGACCCTGGGTTCAGCTCGCTGAACCTCGGGGCAGCGGTGCAGGTGTTGACCTACGAAGTGCGCATGGCCTGGCTGGCCGCTGCTGGCCAGCCGAGCAAGGTGGAGAAGGAAGAGGTTGCCTCGACCAAGAGTGGCGAGTTGGCCACCATGGACGAGCTGGAGCGGTTCTATGAACACCTGGAGCAAACCCTGGTGGCCATCGAGTTTCTCGATCCTGAAAAGCCACGGCACTTGATGGCTCGCCTGCGTCGACTTTACGGACGTAGCTCGGTCAGTCGGGCAGAAATGAATATATTGCGTGGCATCCTCACGGAAACCCAGAAGGCGGCCCGTGGCGAGCTTCTTAAGCGGAAGGATTAAAAATGTTCGAGCGTTTGCGAGAAGATATCCAGAGTGTTTTCCACCGTGACCCGGCGGCGCGCAACGCCTTTGAAGTGCTGACCTGCTACCCCGGCATGCATGCGATCTGGATTCACCGCTTGTCCGGCGCCCTGTGGGGCATGGGCTGGAAATGGCTGGCGCGGCTGGTGTCGAACTTCGGGCGTTGGCTGACCGGGATCGAGATTCACCCGGGTGCCAAGGTGGGCCGCCGCTTCTTTATCGACCATGGCATGGGCATCGTGATTGGCGAAACGGCCGAGATCGGCGATGACGTGACCCTTTATCAGGGCGTGACCCTGGGCGGCACCAGCTGGAACAAAGGCAAGCGCCACCCGACGCTGGGTGATGGCGTGGTGGTGGGGGCGGGCGCCAAGGTGCTCGGTCCTTTCACGGTTGGCGCGGGGGCGAAGGTTGGCTCCAATGCGGTGGTGACCAAGGCTGTGCCACCGGGCGCTACCGTTGTCGGCATCCCGGGTCGCATCATCGTCAAGCCTGAAGTGGGCGATGAGCAGGAAGCCAAGCGCAAGGCCATGGCCGAGAAGATCGGCTTTGATGCCTATGGCGTCAGTGAGGACATGCCCGACCCTGTGGCGCGCGCCATTGGCCAGTTGCTCGATCATCTGCAGGCTGTGGATGGCAAGCTGGACGGCATGTGTGGTGCGTTGAAGGACTTGGGTAGCCCCTACTGTGCGAAAGATCTGCCTGAGTTGCGCGAGGAAGACTTTGCCGAGATCAAGGCCGAAACCAACCAGCAGGCCAGCTGAAATACTCCCTTGTAGGAGCCCGGCTTGCCGGCGATGGCGTCCTCAGGGTCGCAATCGCCTGCAAGCCGGGCTCCTACAAGGCGTACGCTTTATCGGCTACATGATGTTGAATGTGCCATTACCCCTCGCACCCTGCTATGATTCGCGCGCCCTTTTTACGGGTAATCCTGACTAAAGTACTAGGTCTTATAGTTGACTTAAATACTCGGGAATCGCATACTTGCTCCCATTCTGAAACACCTTGGTACTTGTCCATGAGACTGACTACAAAAGGCCGATACGCGGTGACCGCCATGCTTGACCTGGCCTTGCACGCGCAAACTGGGCCGGTGTCCCTGGCCGATATCTCCGAGCGCCAAGGCATTTCCCTGTCCTATCTCGAGCAACTGTTCGCCAAATTGCGCCGCAGCAACCTGGTCTCCAGTGTGCGTGGGCCAGGTGGCGGCTATCAGTTGTCCCGCGACATGCAGGGTATCCAGGTAGCGCAGGTGATCGATGCGGTCAACGAATCCGTCGATGCCACCAAATGTCAGGGTTTGGGTGATTGCCACGCCGGTGACACCTGCCTGACGCACCACCTGTGGTGTGACTTGAGCCTGCAGATCCATGAGTTTTTGAGTGGTATCAGCTTGGCTGATCTTGTAACTCGCCGTGAGGTGCAAGAAGTAGCCCAGCGTCAGGACCAGCGCCGTTGCAACACCAAGGCGCCGCGTCTGGACAAGATTGAAGCGTCCGCCGTCGAGTGACAGCCGAAGAGCTAACGGCACGCCAGCCAGCCTGATTTAGGAGAAAGTCCATGAAATTGCCGATTTACCTTGATTACTCTGCGACCACCCCGGTTGATCCGCGTGTCGCGCAAAAGATGAGCGAATGCCTGCTGGTTGACGGAAACTTCGGCAACCCGGCCTCCCGTTCCCACGTATTCGGCTGGAAAGCCGAGGAAGCGGTCGAGAACGCTCGTCGTCAGGTCGCCGACCTGGTTAACGCCGATCCACGCGAAATCGTCTGGACTTCCGGTGCTACCGAGTCCGACAACCTGGCAATCAAGGGCGCGGCGCATTTCTACGCGACCAAAGGCAAGCACCTGATCACCACCAAGATTGAGCACAAGGCTGTCTTGGACACCATGCGCCAACTGGAGCGTGAAGGTTTCGAGGTCACCTACCTTGAGCCAACCACCGACGGTATCGTCACCCCGGCCATGATCGAAGCGGCCCTGCGTGAAGACACCATCCTGGTTTCCGTGATCCACGTGAACAACGAAATCGGCACCATCAACGACATCGCGGCCATCGGCGAGCTGACCCGCTCCAAGGGTGTGCTGCTGCACGTCGACGCTGCCCAGTCCACCGGCAAGGTCGATATCGACCTGTCGAAACTGAAAGTCGACTTGATGTCGTTCTCTGCCCACAAGACCTATGGCCCTAAAGGCATCGGCGCCCTGTACGTGAGCCGCAAGCCACGAGTGCGCATCGAAGCCACCATGCACGGCGGCGGTCACGAGCGCGGCATGCGTTCGGGCACCCTGGCGACCCACCAGATCGTTGGCATGGGCGAAGCCTTCCGCGTAGCCAAGGAAGACATGGCTGCCGAAAACATCCGTATCAAAGCCCTGAGCGACCGCTTCTACAAGCAGGTCGAAGGCCTCGAAGAGTTGTACATCAACGGCAGCATGACCGCCCGTGTACCGCACAACCTGAATTTGAGCTTCAACTACGTCGAAGGCGAGTCGCTGATCATGGCGCTCAAGGACCTGGCGGTTTCGTCCGGTTCGGCCTGCACCTCGGCGTCCCTTGAGCCTTCGTACGTGCTGCGCGCCCTGGGCCGCAACGACGAACTGGCACACAGCTCGATCCGCTTTACGTTCGGCCGTTTCACCACCGAAGAGCAAGTCGACTACGCCGCGCAAAAAGTCTGCGAAGCCGTCAACAAGCTGCGCGTTCTGTCGCCGCTGTGGGACATGTACAAAGACGGTGTCGATATTTCCAAGATCGAGTGGGCGGCACACTAACTATAGAAGCCGCCACCCCAGCTCTGTAGGAACGTGGCGGAAAACGCAGGCGTTTCTACAGGGTTCCAGAGCGGCCCTGATGAGTGAGGATTCAGTACCATGGCTTACAGCGAAAAGGTCATCGACCACTACGAAAACCCGCGTAACGTCGGCAAGATGGACGCGGAAGACCCAGATGTCGGCACCGGCATGGTCGGCGCTCCGGCGTGCGGCGACGTCATGCGCCTGCAGATCAAGGTCAATGACAACGGCGTTATCGAAGACGCCAAGTTCAAGACTTACGGCTGCGGTTCTGCCATCGCCTCCAGCTCCCTGGCGACCGAATGGATGAAAGGCAAGACCCTGGATGAGGCTGTCACTATCAGCAACACCCAGCTGGCCGAAGAACTGGCCCTGCCGCCAGTGAAAATCCACTGCTCGGTACTCGCAGAAGACGCCATCAAGGCGGCCGTGCGCGACTACAAGCAGAAGAAAGGCTTGATCTAAGCAATTTGGCGACGAGTAAGGAGTCAACGATGGCTATCAGCATGACAGAAGCGGCTGCGCAGCACATTCGCCGCTCCCTGAATGGGCGCGGTAAAGGTGAGGGGATTCGTCTGGGTGTTCGCACCACGGGCTGTTCCGGCCTTGCCTACGTGCTGGAGTTTGTCGACGAGGTGGTTGCGGAAGACCAGGTGTTCGAAAGTCACGGCGAAAAAGTGATCATCGACCCTAAAAGCCTGACCTACCTGGACGGCACCGAACTCGATTTCGTCAAGGAAGGGTTGAACGAAGGCTTCAAGTTCAACAACCCCAACGTGCGCGGTGAATGTGGCTGCGGCGAAAGCTTCAACATCTGAGGCTATTCGTGGGTACTCCTTGTCATTTCGCTTTATTCGAGCTGCAGCCGAGCTTTCGCCTGGACCTCGATCAGCTTGCTGCGCGCTACCGAGAGCTGGCGCGTGGCGTGCATCCAGATCGCTTTGCTGACGCCTCCGAGCGTGAGCAGCGCGTGGCGCTGGAGAAATCGGCCAGCCTCAACGAAGCCTATCAGACGCTGAAAAACCCGCCCAAGCGTGCGCGCTATCTGCTCGCCATGAACGGTGGGGAGTTGCCGTTGGAAGTCACGGTGCACGACCCGGACTTCCTGATGCAGCAGATGCAGTGGCGCGAAGAGCTCGAAGACTTGCAGGACGAAGCCGATCTGGCGGGTGTCGCGGTCTTCAAGCGTCGTCTGAAAACGGCCCAGGATGCGCTCAACGAAAGCTTCGCAGCCTGTTGGGATGATGCGGCGCAACGCGAGCAGGCCGAACGCCTGATGCGGCGCATGCAGTTCCTCGACAAGCTCACCTACGAAGTGCGCCAGCTAGAAGAGCGCCTCGACGATTAACCCCGTGTGCTGCCCGTGATGCACGCCTGATAGACAGATAAGACCTGATTACCATGGCCCTACTGCAAATCGCCGAACCCGGCCAAAGCCCTCAACCGCACCAGCGTCGCCTGGCGGTCGGGATTGACCTGGGCACCACCAATTCCCTGGTTGCTGCCCTGCGCAGCGGCTTGTCCGAGCCGTTGCCTGACGCGGATGGCCAGGTGATCCTGCCGTCTGCCGTGCGCTACCACGCTGATCGCACCGAAGTCGGTGAGTCGGCCAAGCTGGCGGCGTCTACCGACCCTCTGAATACCGTGCTGTCGGTCAAGCGCTTGATGGGTCGTGGTCTGTCCGACGTCAAGCAACTGGGCGACCAGCTGCCGTACCGTTTTGTCGGTGGCGAATCCCATATGCCGTTCATCGACACCGTCCAGGGCCCGAAAAGCCCGGTGGAAGTGTCGGCCGATATCCTCAAGGTGCTGCGCCTGCGCGCGGAAAGCACGTTGGGCGGCGAACTGGTCGGCGCGGTGATCACTGTGCCTGCTTACTTCGATGACGCCCAGCGCCAAGCCACCAAGGACGCGGCAAAACTCGCCGGCCTGAACGTGTTGCGCCTGCTCAACGAGCCGACTGCAGCAGCCGTGGCTTATGGCCTGGACCAGCACGCGGAAGGCCTGGTTGCCATTTATGACCTGGGCGGCGGCACCTTTGATATTTCGATCCTGCGCCTGACCGGCGGTGTCTTCGAAGTGCTTGCTACCGGTGGCGACAGTGCCTTGGGCGGCGATGACTTCGACCATGCCATCGCAGGCTGGATCATCAGCAGCGCCGGCTTGTCGGCCGACCTGGATCCGGGCGCGCAGCGCAACTTGCTGCAAACTGCCTGCGCCGCCAAGGAAGCACTGACGGATGCTGCAACGGTTGAAGTGTCCTACGGCACCTGGTCGGCCCAACTGACTCGTGAAGCCTTCGATACGTTGATCGAGCCGATGGTTGCCCGCAGCCTTAAAGCCTGCCGCCGCGCCGTGCGCGATTCCGGTATCGAGCTGGAAGACGTCGGTGCCGTGGTCATGGTCGGTGGCTCTACCCGCGTGCCGCGCGTGCGTGAAGCGGTTGCTGAAGCCTTCGGTCGCCAGCCGCTGACGGAAATCGACCCGGATCAAGTCGTGGCCATTGGTGCAGCGATCCAGGCCGATACCCTGGCTGGCAACAAGCGCGATGGTGGCGAACTGCTGCTGCTCGATGTGATTCCGTTGTCCTTGGGTCTGGAAACCATGGGCGGTCTGATGGAGAAGGTGATTCCGCGCAACACCACCATCCCCGTCGCCCGTGCCCAGGACTTCACCACCTACAAAGATGGCCAGACGGCCATGATGATTCATGTGCTGCAAGGCGAGCGCGAGCTGATCAGCGACTGCCGCTCCCTGGCACGCTTTGAATTGCGCGGTATCCCGGCCATGGTCGCGGGCGCAGCAAAGATTCGCGTGACCTTCCAGGTCGACGCCGACGGCCTGCTGAATGTGGCTGCGCGCGAGCTGGGCTCGGGTGTTGAAGCCAGTATCCAGGTCAAGCCGTCCTACGGCCTCACCGACGGTGAAATCGCCAAGATGCTCAAGGATTCGTTCCAGTATGCCGGTGACGACAAGGTCGCCCGCGTGCTGCGTGAGCAGCAAGTCGACGCCCAGCGCCTGCTTGAGGCTGTGCAGGGCGCCCTTGAGGTCGACGGCGAGCGTCTGCTGGATGCCGAAGAGCGCCTGGTCATCGACCTGCAGATGCAGGAGCTGGCCGAACTGATGAAGGGCACCGATGGTTATGCCATCGAGCAACAGACCAAGCGCCTGTCGCAAGTGACCGATGCCTTTGCCGCCCGTCGTATGGACCAGACGGTAAAAGCCGCCCTGGCGGGACGCAACCTGAATGAAATCGAGGAATAATTAATGCCGCAGGTCATTTTTCTGCCACACGCCGAGCATTGCCCGGACGGTATGGTCGTGGAGGCTGAGACCGGCAAGTCCATCCTCGAAGTTGCCCATGACAACCACATCGAGATCGAGAGTGCCTGCGGCGGTGTCTGCGCCTGCACCACTTGTCACTGCATCATCCGCGAAGGTTTCAATACGCTGGAAGAGGCCGACGAGCTGGAGGAGGACTTTCTTGACCGCGCATGGGGCCTGGAAGCCCATTCGCGCCTAAGCTGTCAGGCAAAGGTCGGAACGGAAGACATTACTGTCGAAATCCCGAAATATTCCCTCAACCATGCCGCCGAAGCGCCGCATTGATTCAAGGAAATGTCATGAGCCTGAAATGGGTTGATGTACAAGAAATCGCCATTCTGTTGGCGGATGGTCATCCGGACCTGGACCCTTATTCGCTGAACTTTGTTGCTTTGCGTGACATGGTCATGGCATTGCCAGGGTTCGAAGATGAGCGTGATCGCGGCGGTGAGAAGGTCCTGGAAGCTATTCAGACTGCCTGGAAAGAAGAACAGGACTGACGCCTCCTTTACGCAGTTAGGCAATACCCAATAACCCGCGTATAATTCGCGGGTTTAATTTTTCGTAAATTACCGTTTCTGGAGTTACACCATGGCTGTTCAACGTACTTTCTCCATCATCAAGCCTGACGCTGTTGCAAAAAACGTCATCGGCGAGATCACCACTCGTTTCGAAAAAGCCGGCCTGAAGGTTGTAGCTTCGAAACTCAAGCAACTGTCCAAAGCTGAAGCTGAAGGCTTCTACGCTGAGCACAGCGCTCGTGGTTTCTTCGGCGACCTGGTTGCCTTCATGATCTCCGGTCCTGTTGTTGTTCAGGTTCTGGAAGGCGAAAACGCTATCGCTCTGAACCGTGAGCTGATGGGCGCTACCAACCCTAAAGAAGCGGCTGCCGGCACCATCCGTGCTGACTTCGCCGAGTCCATCGACGCCAACGCTGTTCACGGTTCGGACTCCGAAGCCGCTGCTGCCCGCGAAATCGCTTACTTTTTCGCTGCTACTGAAGTAACCGCTCGCTAAGCATCGGCTTAAAGAGTGAGGGTGAATCCATGACTACATCGACTGTTAAAACCAACCTGCTGGGTCTGACTCAGCCGGAAATGGAGAAATTCTTCGACTCAATCGGGGAGAAGCGTTTCCGTGCCGGTCAGGTAATGAAGTGGATTCACCACTTTGGCGTCGACGATTTCGACGCCATGACGAACGTCAGCAAGGCCCTGCGCGACAAGCTCAAGGCCATTGCCGAGGTCCGTGGTCCCGAAGTGGTCAGCGAGGACATCTCCAGCGACGGCACCCGTAAGTGGGTGGTGCGCGTGGCGTCCGGCAGCTGCGTCGAGACCGTCTACATTCCCCAGGGCAAGCGCGGCACTTTGTGCGTTTCGTCCCAGGCAGGCTGTGCCCTGGACTGCAGTTTCTGCTCCACCGGCAAGCAAGGCTTCAACAGCAACCTCACCGCCGCCGAAGTCATCGGCCAAGTGTGGATTGCCAACAAATCCTTTGGCAGCGTCCCGGCGACCGTCGACCGTGCCATCACCAACGTGGTGATGATGGGCATGGGTGAGCCGCTGCTGAACTTCGACAACGTCATTTCGGCCATGCACCTGATGATGGACGACCTGGGCTACGGCATCTCCAAGCGCCGCGTGACCCTGTCGACCTCCGGCGTGGTACCGATGATTGATGAGCTGGCCAAGCACATCGACGTCTCCCTGGCGCTGTCGCTGCACGCACCCAATGACGCATTGCGTAACCAATTGGTGCCGATCAACAAGAAGTATCCGCTTAAGATGCTGCTCGAATCTTGCCAGCGCTACATGGCGACCTTGGGCGAAAAGCGTGTGTTGACCATTGAGTACACCCTGCTCAAGGACATCAACGACAAGGTCGAGCACGCGATCGAGATGATCGAGTTGCTCAAGGATACCCCGTGCAAGATCAACCTGATTCCGTTTAACCCGTTTCCCCATTCTGGCTACGAGCGGCCGAGCAACAACGCCATCCGCCGTTTCCAGGATCAACTGCACCAGGCTGGCTACAACGTCACCGTCCGCACCACCCGTGGTGAAGACATCGACGCCGCCTGTGGCCAATTGGTAGGGCAGGTGATGGACCGCACCCGCCGCAGCGAACGTTATATCGCCGGACGCGAACAGAACGCCGCCGACGATTTGCCGCTGATCGCTGTGAATCGAATCTGAGAGAGGATCTCTATGCCCTTGCGCCTTGCGCTGCTTTTGCTTGTTACCGGTCTTGCGGCCGGTTGTGTTTCATCGGGCCATGACAGCCCTTTGCAAACCGGTAAAGGCCGTGACGAGGCGCGAGTTGCCTATGTGCAACTGGGTTTGGGTTACCTGCAGCAAGGCATGAGCGAACAGGCCAAGGTGCCGTTGAAGAAGGCTCTTGAGCTCGACAGCGACGATGCCGACGCCAATGCGGCCCTGGCCCTGGTGTTCCAGGCCCAGGCCGAGCCTGAATTGGCCGATCAGTATTTCCAGAAGGCCTTGGCCACCCGTCCCGCCGATGCGCGGCTGCTGAACAACTACGGCAGCTTCCTCTTCGCGCACAAGCGGTATGACCAGGCCGCCCGTTATTTCCAGCAAGCCGCTGCCGATACCCTCTATCCTGAGCGTTCGCGGGTGTTCGAGAACCTTGGGGTGACCTCGATGCGCCTCGGCCAGCGCGACAGCGCCCGTCAGCATCTGGAAAAAGCCCTGCACTTGAACAGTCGCCAGCCACGTGCGTTGCTCGAAATGGCTGAGATGTCTTACGAAGACAGGCATTATGTGCCGGCACGTGACTATTACGAGCGTTTTAGCCTGCTCAGCGGGCAAAATGCACGTAGTCTATTGCTCGGTGTGCGCCTGGCGACGGTTCATGAAGAACGCGACACGGCCGCACGTTTTGGCCAGCAACTCGAACGACTCTATCCCGGTACGCCGGAATATCAGCAATACCTGTCGGAGCAATGATGAAAGCGGCGCACCCGGAAGTTGTAGCAGCTAATCGCGTAAACCCAGGCGAGACCTTGCGTCAGGCCCGCGAAAGCAATGGCTGGTCGCTGGCAGAAGTGGCCCTCAAGCTCAATTTGACCAGTACATCCCTGGCCAACCTGGAAGCCGGCGCGTTCGACAAGCTGCCTGGGCATACCTTTGCCCGCGGCTATATCCGCGCCTACGCCAAGTTGCTGGGCATTGACCAGGCCGTTCTGGTCCAAGAATTCGACCAGTTCACCGGTACGGACTCTCAGGGCAGCAATGTGCATGGCCTGGGCCGTATCGAAGAGCCGGTGCGGGTTTCCCACACTATTTTGCGCATCGTCAGCCTGTTGTTGCTGATCGCCGTGATCGGCGGCGGCTTCGTCTGGTGGCAAGACCAGACGTCCCAGCGCAACAAGGACCTGACCAGCAACGCCATGGAGCACGTCGAAGTCGAAAGCGCCGACGGCACCACCCAGATTCATCCGCTGGACGAGCCGGAAGACCAGGCCGTCGCCGAGAGCCAGGCTGCGCCTGAAGCACCTGCTGCCACCGAGCAGCCAGCGCCTGAAACCGCACCCGCCGCCACCGCCGCCGTGCCCGCCCCGGCAACACCGGCTGCACCGGCCCATACCCCGGCGGCTCCCGTTGCCCAGGCCCATACGCCTGCCGCGCCGGTTCAAGCGCCAGCGACCCCTGCGCCAGCCACACCGGCTGCGCCAGCGATTTCACCACCCACCACCCCTGCATTGATCGCGGGCGACGGGCGTATCCAGATTACCTTCATCGCTGACTGCTGGACGCAAGTCACCGATGGCAATGGCAAAGTGCTGTTTAGCGGTCTGAAGCGTAAGGGAGATACTCTTGACCAGGGCGGCAAGCCTCCTTTGACGCTGCGTCTGGGCTTTGCCCGTGGCGCGCAAGTGGCCTACAACGGCCAGCCTGTGGACGTAGCGCCGTTCACCAGTGGCGAGACCGCTCGCCTGAAGTTGGGACAATAGTCATGCACGGCGAATCTCCAATCAAACGTCGCGTATCGCGCAAGATCTGGGTCGGCTCGGTGCCGGTGGGTGGCGACGCCCCCATCGCGGTACAGAGCATGACCAACAGCGACACCAATGATGTGGCTGCCACCGTTGCCCAGATCAACCGTCTGGAAGCGGCTGGCGTGGACATCGTGCGCGTCTCCGTGCCGGACATGGACGCTGCCGAAGCCTTTGGTCGCATCAAGCAACTGGTCAAGGTGCCACTGGTTGCCGACATCCACTTCGACTACAAGATCGCGTTGCGTGTAGCCGAACTGGGCGTTGATTGCCTGCGGATCAACCCGGGCAACATCGGTCGTGAAGACCGCGTGCGTGCCGTGGTGGACGCCGCCCGTGATCGCGGGATTCCGATTCGCATCGGCGTGAACGCCGGTTCCCTGGAAAAAGACCTGCAGAAAAAATACGGTGAGCCGACACCGGCTGCGCTGGTTGAATCGGCGTTGCGCCACGTCGAGCACCTTGAACGCCTGAATTTCCAGGACTTCAAGGTCAGCGTAAAGGCCTCCGACGTGTTCATGGCGGTGGAAGCCTACCGCCTGCTGGCCAAGGAAATCGTGCAGCCCCTGCACCTGGGTATCACTGAAGCAGGCGGTTTGCGCTCAGGCACAGTGAAATCTGCGGTGGGTCTCGGTATGCTGCTCGCCGAAGGGATTGGCGATACCATCCGCATCTCCCTGGCGGCAGACCCGGTAGAGGAAGTGAAAGTCGGTTACGACATTCTCAAGTCCCTGCATTTGCGTTCCCGTGGCATCAACTTCATTGCCTGCCCGAGCTGCTCGCGGCAGAACTTCGACGTGGTGAAAACCATGAACGAACTGGAAGGGCGCCTCGAGGACCTGCTGGTGCCGCTGGATGTTGCGGTCATCGGGTGCGTGGTCAACGGCCCGGGTGAAGCCAAAGAGGCACACATCGGGTTGACCGGCGGTACGCCGAACCTGATCTACATCGACGGCAAGCCGTCGCAGAAGCTAACGAATGACAATCTGGTGGATGAGCTCGAAAGACTGATCCGCGAGAAAGCGGCCGAGAAGGTCGCGGCTGACGCAGCGCTGATCGCGCGCGGCTGATTGAACGAATTTAAGGATTTGATGTGAGCAAGTCTCTGCAAGCCATTCGTGGCATGAACGACATCCTGCCGGAGCAGACGCCGCTGTGGCGTTACTTCGAAGGCACCGTCGCGCGCCTGCTGGATAACTACGGTTACAAGCAGATCCGCATGCCGATCGTGGAATTCACCGAGCTGTTCAAGCGCTCCATCGGTGAAGTGACCGACATCGTCGAAAAAGAGATGTACACCTTTGAAGACCGCAACGGCGACTCCCTGACCCTGCGTCCGGAAGGCACCGCGGCGTGTGTGCGTGCTGTGCTTGAGCATGGCCTCACCGGTGCTGGCCAGCCGCAGAAACTGTGGTACATCGGCCCGATGTTCCGTCACGAACGTCCACAGAAAGGCCGTTATCGCCAGTTTCACCAGATCGGCCTGGAAGTGTTCAACATCGAAGGCCCGGACATCGATGCCGAGCTGATCGTGCTGACCTGGCGCCTGTGGGGCCTGTTGGGCATCCGTGACGCGGTCAAGCTTGAACTCAACAGCCTGGGCACCAGTGAATCCCGTGGCCGCTATAAAGTAGCCTTGGTCGAGTACCTGTCGGCCCACCTGGACAAACTGGACGAAGACAGCCAGCGCCGTCTGAAAACCAACCCGTTGCGCGTGCTGGATACCAAGAACGCTGACACCCAGGCTGTGCTGGTCAATGCGCCGAAAATGGCCGATTACCTGGACGACGAGTCCCGTATCCACTTCGAGGGCCTCAAGGCTCGTTTGGAGGCGGCCGGTATTCCGTTCGTGATCAACACCAAGCTGGTGCGTGGCCTCGACTACTACAGCAAGACCGTATTCGAGTGGGTCACCGACAAACTCGGCGCCCAGGGCACCGTATGTGCCGGTGGTCGTTACGACGGCCTGGTCGAGCAGATGGGCGGCAAGCCGACCACAGGCGTTGGCTTCGCCATGGGTATCGAGCGGCTGATCCTGCTGCTGGAAACCCTGGAGAAGGTCCCGGAAGAGATCTCCCGTCAGGTGGACGTGTACCTGTGCGCCTTTGGCGAGGCCGCCGAACTGGCAGCCCTGGCCTTGAGCGAAAAAGTGCGCGACCAGTTGCCGAACCTGCGCCTGCAGATCAATGCCGGCGCCGGCAGCTTCAAGAGCCAGTTTAAGAAGGCCGACAAGAGCGGTGCGCTGTATGCGCTGATCCTGGGCGATGACGAACTGGCCCAGCAAGTGATAGGTTTCAAACCCCTGCGTGGCCAGGGCGAGCAACAGAACATTGCCTTTGATGCGCTCGCCGCGCACTTGGCCACCTGCGTCGTGCAGGGTTGAAGCTGTCGAACAGCCGAATTTAGCGATTAAGGAGTATTGGGGTGTCGAGTACTGATGATGAGCAACTGGCCGAGCTGAAGGACTGGTGGCAGCGTAACGGCAAGCCCCTGGTGACTGGCGGCCTGCTGGCTTTAGTGGTGGTGTTCGGCTGGCAAGCCTGGCACAAGTATCAGGCCAACCAGTCCCAAGGCGCCTCGATCCTCTATCAGCAATTGCTGGAAACCACGCTGACGCCGGACGGCAAGCCTGATCCTGCGCAGGTGGCGGACCTGGCCGGCAAGCTGAAAAGCGAATTCGGCGGTAGCACCTACGCCCAATACGGCAGCCTGTTCGTCGCGAAGGTCGCGGTCGACACCGGCAAGCTGGATGACGCTGCGGCTGAGCTGAAGGCCATCGCCGACAAGCCGACCAACCCGACCCTGGGTGAAATCGCACGTCAGCGCCTGGCTCAGGTATTGGCAGCACAGAACAAGGCTGACGAAGCACTCAAACTGCTCGACGGCGATGCTGACAAGGCATTTGTAGCCACTCGTGAAGAGCTCAAGGGCGACCTGCTGGTCCAACTGGGTCGTAACGACGAAGCCAATGCTGCGTACAAAAAAGCCAAGGCGGCGCTGTCTGATGAAGCGGCGGTCGGTGGCTTACAAATCAAGCTGGACGACTTGGCCAAAGGGGATGCGTGACGTGATCCGTTGGAAACATGCAGCATTGCTGGCTCTGGCCGTTTTGGCCGCGGGTTGCAGCAGCAACAGCAAAAAAGAACTGCCTCCTGCCGAGCTGACCAGCTTCAAGGAAGAAGTGATCCTGCAAAAGCAGTGGAGCCGCTCGGTGGGTGATGGTCAGGGTGACCTCTACAACCTGCTGCAGCCCGCGATCGATGGCGACAACATTGTCGCCACTGACTCCACTGGCGTGATCATCTCCATGGATCGCATGAACGGCGACGTGAAGTGGAAAAAAGACCTCGAACTGCCGGTTTCCGGTGGTGTGGGCGTCGGCTACGGCCTGGTGCTGGTGGGCACGCTCAAGGGTGATGTGATTGCCCTGGACTCCAGCAGCGGTGAAGAAAAATGGCGCGCTCGCGTGACCAGCGAAGTACTGGCTGCACCGGCTACGAACGGCGACGTCGTGGTGGTGCAAACCCAGGATGACCGCGTGATCGGCCTGGATGCCGCTACCGGCAACCAGCGCTGGTTGTACGACAGCACCCCTGCGGTCCTGACGTTGCGCGGCACCAGTGGTCCGATTGTGACCAATAATCTGGCCGTTGCAGGCCTGTCGACCGGTAAAGTGGTCGCCCTGGATACCCAGAACGGCGTGCCGGCCTGGGAAACCCGCGTGGCAATCCCTCAAGGTCGTTCCGAACTGGACCGCGTAGTGGACATCGACGGCGGCCTGCTGCTGTCGGGTGAAACCATCTACGTCGCGACCTACCAAGGCCGCGTGGCTGCGCTGGACCTGCAGAGCGGCCGCATTAACTGGCAGCGTGATGCTTCCAGCTATGCCGGTGTCGCCCAAGGGTTTGGCAGCGTCTATGTGAGCCTGGCGTCGGGCACCGTTGAAAGTGTCGACGAGCGTTCCACCACTGCGTTGTGGAGCAATGACTCCCTGGCTCGCCGTCAACTGTCGGCACCGGAAGTCTTCTCCAGCTACGTTGCCGTGGGCGACTTCGAAGGCTACCTGCACCTGCTGAGCCAGGTGGACGGTCGCTTTGTCGGTCGCGAGCGTATCGACAGCGACGGCCTGCGCGCTCGTCCGCTGGTCGTGGGTAACATGCTTTATGTGTTTGGCAACAGCGGCAAGCTGGAAGCGCTGACCATCAAGTAAGAACTATGCTTGGGGTAACACCCAGGCGGCCCCGCTTCGGCGGGGCATGCGGCATCTGACGATGCTGCCCCGAGCACCAGCCGCTGCCTTGCAGCGGCTTTTGTATTTTCTGAAATAACGAAGTGGAGAGCCGCATGGTTCCCGTAATCGCCCTGGTGGGCCGACCTAACGTCGGCAAGTCCACCTTGTTCAACCGCCTGACCAGGACTCGTGACGCCATCGTTGGCGACTTGTCCGGTTTGACCCGTGATCGCCAATACGGTGAGGCAAAGTGGCAAGGGCGCTCCTACATTATTGTCGACACCGGTGGTATCTCCGGTGACGAGCATGGCATGGACGAAAAGATGGCCGAGCAGTCGCTGCTGGCCATTGAAGAAGCCGATGTCGTGTTGTTCCTGGTGGACGCCCGTGCGGGCTACACCGCTGCCGACCAGATGATTGGCGAGCACCTGCGCAAGCGCAACAAGCGTTCCTACGTGGTCGCCAACAAGATCGACAACATCGATCCTGAACTGGCCCGCGCCGAATTCAGCCCGATGGGCCTGGGTGATGCGATCCCGATCGCCGGTGCTCACGGTCGCGGCATTACGCAGATGCTGGAAATTGCCCTGAGCAGTTTCCCGAAGGATGACGTCGAGGAAGAAGAGGGCGAAGAAGAGATCGTTGCCGAAGGTGAGGAAGCCAAGCGCATTCCTGGCCCGAGCGAAAAAGACGGTATCAAGATCGCCATCATCGGCCGCCCCAACGTCGGCAAGTCCACGCTGGTCAACCGCATGCTCGGTGAAGACCGGGTTATCGTGTACGACCAACCTGGCACCACCCGCGACAGTATCTACATCCCGTTCGAGCGTAACGACGAGAAGTACACGCTGATCGACACCGCCGGTGTGCGCAAGCGCGGCAAGATCCACGAGGAAGTTGAAAAGTTCTCCGTGGTGAAAACCCTGCAAGCGATCAAAGACGCCAACGTGGTGATCTTTGTGATGGACGCCCGCGAAGGCGTGGTGGATCACGATCTCAACCTGCTGGGCTTTGCTCTTGAAGCCGGTCGGGCGCTGGTGATCGCGATCAACAAGTGGGACGGCATGACGCCAAGCGAGCGCGATTTCGTGAAGATCGAGCTGCAACGCCGGCTGTTCTTCGTCGAGTTCGCCGATATCCACTTCATTTCGGCCCTGCACGGCACCGGCGTGGGCAACCTCTACGCGTCCGTCCAGAACTCGTTCAAGTCCGCGGTCACCCGCTGGCCGACCAACCGCCTCACCCAGATCCTGGAAGACGCGGTGGGCGAGCACGCGCCGCCGATGGTCAACAACCGTCGGATCAAGCTGCGTTACGCCCACTTGGGGGGTGCCAACCCGCCGATTATCGTGATCCACGGTAACCAGATCGAGAAGGTGCCAAAGTCCTACGTGCGTTACCTGGAAAACACCTACCGTCGCGTCTTGAAGCTGGTCGGTACGCCGATCCGCATCGAGTTCAAAGGCGGTGACAACCCGTACGAAGGCAACAAGAACACGCTGACTGACCGCCAGGTGAACAAGAAGCGTCGATTGATGACTCACCATAAGAAGGCCGACAAGAAGCGCCGCGACAAGCGCTGATTCCGACCTCGCAAAAAGGGCTCTTGATGAGCCCTTTTTTGTGCGCGAAGGTTTGTGCCTTGACCCCGTGCGGCCGGCAGCTTAAAACTTGGGGTTCACCTGCAGGGGCCTTTCGATGATCACCAGCAAGCTGCCGAATGTCGGCACGACCATTTTCACCACCATGTCGCAACTGGCCGCCGAAACCGGCGCGCTCAACCTGTCCCAGGGCTTCCCTGACTTCAATGGCCCCCAGGGTTTGCTCGATGCAGTGGGCAGGCATATCGCCCTCGGCCACAACCAGTATGCCCCCATGGCCGGCCTGCCCGTACTGCGTCAGCAGGTGGCTGCCAAAATCTCCCGTAGCTATGGCGCCACGGTCAATGCCGACAGTGAAGTGACTATCACCCCGGGCGCGACCGAGGCGATCTTCTGCGCGATCCAGGCGGTGATTCGCAACGGTGATGAAGTCATCGTGTTCGACCCCAGCTACGACAGCTATGAGCCCTCGGTCGAGCTGGCCGGTGGGCGCTGTGTGCACGTGCAACTGAGCCTTGATGGCTTCGCGCTGGACTTCGAGAAGATCAAGGCGGCGCTGTCATCGCGCACGCGCATGATCATTCTCAATTCGCCGCACAACCCGACCGGCGCGCTGATCAGCCGTGCCGAGCTGGACCAATTGGCCGACTTGATCCGTGACCGCGATATCTACCTGGTCAGCGATGAAGTCTACGAACACCTGGTCTTTGATGGCGTGCCCCACGTCAGCGTGCTGGCCCATGAAGAGCTGTACCAGCGGGCGTTCGTGGTCAGCTCCTTCGGCAAGACCTACCACGTCACGGGTTGGAAAACCGGCTATGTAGTCGCCCCGCCGGCCCTCACGGCCGAGCTGCGCAAGGTGCACCAATACGTCAACTTCTGCGGGGTGACCCCGCTGCAGTATGCGTTGGCCGATTTCATGGCCGAACACCCGGAACACGTCGAGGAACTGCCGGCGTTCTACCAGGCCAAGCGCGACCTGTTCTGCGACTTGCTGGCGCCATCGCGGTTCAGCTTCACCCGGGTGACCGGCACCTATTTCCAATTGGTGGATTACTCACAGATTCGCCCGGACTTGGATGACGTCGCCATGTCCTTGTGGATGACCCGCGAGCACGGCGTGGCGACCATCCCGGTCTCGGTGTTCTATCAGGACCCGCCCCAAGGCCAGCGCCTGGTGCGCCTGTGCTTTGCCAAACGCGAGGAGACGCTGCAGCAGGCAGCGGAAAAACTATGCGTGATCTGAATGCATTGCCCGACCTGAACATCGCCCTGATCCAGACCACCCTGGCCTGGCACGACCGCCAGGCCAACCTCGAACATTTCGAGGGGCTGTTGGAGCAGGCCAGGGGCGCTGACCTGATCGTGTTGCCGGAGATGTTCACCACCGGTTTCTCCATGGCCTCGGCAACCCTTGCCGAGCCGGAGCGCGGCCCGACCCACCATTGGCTCCAGGCCCAGGCTGCCAAGTACAACGCGGTGATCACCGGTAGCGTGATCATCCAGGCCGCCGACGGCAGCCACCGCAACCGCCTGTTGTGGGCCCGGCCGGATGGTGAGGTGCTGCATTACGACAAACGTCACCTCTTTCGTATGGCCGGCGAGCACGATCACTACACGCCGGGTGAGCGCCAGGTGCAGTTCGAGTTGAAGGGCTGGCGCATTCGCCCGCTGATTTGCTACGACCTGCGCTTCCCGGTGTGGAGCCGCGACGCTCACGACACCGACCTGCTGCTGTACACCGCCAACTGGCCCGGTGCACGGCGCCAACATTGGAATCGACTGTTGCCGGCACGCGCCATCGAGAACCTGTGCTACGTGGCGGCGGTGAACCGGGTCGGTACCGACGGCAAGGGCTTTGCCTACACCGGCGACAGCCAGGTGCTGGATTTCCAGGGGGAGACCCTGCTGAGTGCGGGGGAGGCGGACGGGGTGTTTCAGGTGAGCCTGAATGCGGCGGAGTTGGCGGCGTATCGCACTAAATTCCCGGCGAACCTGGATGCTGATACTTTCCAGTTTGTCTGACAGACCGCTTTCGCGAGCAAGCCCGCTCCCACATTGAACTGCATTCCTACAGGAAAAACGCGGTCGAATGTGGGAGCGGGCTTGCTCGCGAAGAGGTCAGAACCCTCACCACACCTCTCAAATAAAAAAGGCCCCTGGATTCACACCCAGGGGCCTTTCGCATTTCAGCAGCTGATTACGCCGCCTTGGCTTCCTGCTGGCTCAACGAGCGGTTCAGCGCGCTGAACAACGCCTTGAAGCTGGCAGTAGTGATGTTTTCATCAATGCCCACACCATGCACCGGGCGCTCGCCGTTCACGCGCAGTTCGATGTAGGCCGCGGCCTTGGCATTGGTGCCCGCACCGATAGCGTGTTCGTTGTAGTCCATGATCTCCACGCCAATCGGCAAGCCAGCCACCAGCGCTTCCAGGGCGCCGTTGCCTTTGCCTTTCCAGTGCAGGTTGGTTTCGCCCTGGCCTTTGCCCGAGACTTCGACCTCGACAAAGCTGTTGCCGTTTTCTTCCTGCAGGCGGTGGCTGACCAGCGCGTACGGGGTGTTGGCTTGCAGGTATTCACGCTGCAGCAAGGCGTAGATCTGTGGCGCCGTCATTTCCAGGCCCACGCGGTCGGTTTCGGCCTGTACCACCTGGCTGAACTCGATCTGCATGCGGCGTGGCAAGCTGATGTCGTATTCCTGCTCCAGCAGGTAGGCGATGCCGCCCTTGCCCGACTGGCTGTTCACACGGATCACCGCTTCGTAGCTGCGGCCGATATCGGCTGGGTCGATCGGCAAGTACGGCACTTCCCACAGCGCGCCGTCCTTCTGCTGGGCGAAGCCCTTGCGGATTGCGTCCTGGTGGGAGCCGGAGAAGGCGGTGTGGACCAAGTCGCCAACATACGGGTGACGAGGGTGCACCTGGATCTGGTTGCATTCTTCAACGACTTTGCGCACGCCGTCGATGTCGGAGAAGTCCAGCTGCGGATCCAGGCCCTGGGTGTACATGTTCAATGCCACGGTGACGAGGTCGACGTTGCCGGTGCGCTCGCCGTTGCCGAACAGGCAGCCTTCGACACGGTCGGCGCCGGCCATCAGGCCCAGCTCGGTGGCGGCCACGCCGGTGCCACGGTCGTTGTGGGTGTGCAGGCTGATGATCACGCTGTCACGGCGGTTGATATGGCGACCGAACCATTCGATCTGGTCGGCATAGATGTTCGGCGTGGCGCATTCAACGGTGGCTGGCAGGTTGAGGATCACCTTGTGCTCAGGCGTCGGGTTCCACACCTCGATGACCGCGTCGCACACTTCTTTGGCGAACTCCAGTTCAGTGGCGCTGAAGGTTTCCGGCGAATACTGGAACGTCCACTGGGTTTCCGGCTGTTGGGCGGCGTATTTGACGAACAGCTTGGCCGCGTTGACCGCGATCGCCTTGACGCCGTCCTTGTCCTGGTTGAACACAATGCGACGGAAGGAGGGCGACGTGGCGTTGTACAGGTGAACGATGGCTTTTTTCGCGCCGCGCAACGACTCGAAGGTACGTGCGATCAGGTCTTCGCGGGCCTGGGTCAGCACCTGGATGGTGGTGTCGTCCGGGATGTGGCCTTCTTCGATCAGGGTACGCACGAAGTCAAAGTCGGTTTGCGAGGCGGACGGGAACGACGCTTCGATTTCCTTCACGCCCACGGCCACCAGGGTTTTCCAGAAGCGCAGCTTTTTCGCCGCGTCCATCGGTTCGATCAGCGACTGGTTGCCATCACGCAGGTCGGAACTGCACCAGATCGGCGCCTCAGTGATGGTTTTCGACGGCCAGGTGCGGTCTGGAATATCGATGGTCGGGAACGCGCGGTACTTCGAAGACGGGTCTTTGAGCATGCTCATCGGGGAATCCTTTGTAGTAGGGGCCGAGAAAAGGCGGCCTGCCGAGTAACTATTGTTTGGGGTAAAACGTGGGGCGAGGCAGATCGATTCAGCCTGGCAGTCGTGCGCTGACGAGGCACAGGCTGCGGTGCTGGCGGAGCTGAATGAGGGTGTGAGAGGTTTTCATAAGCCCAACCCTAACCGCCGAGGTGAAAGATGGCAAGCAGTCGAGAAAAATTGAGATAAGTTCTGCTATCTGCGTGTTATGCGAGATTTTATTGCTGTTTTTTCTGATGGGTTATGTTTTGTTTGCGCTGCATTTATTGGCCGCGCAATAGGGCGACTGATCTGGCGCCATCGCTGGCAAGCCAGCTCCTACAGAAGAGGGTGTTCCCATGTGGGAGCTGGGCTTGCCCGCGATGAGGTCAGTAGCCTCACCCTTCATATCAAGGCTGGAACGCGCCGATAAAGATCGCCGGGTCGACCCGCGCATCGTTGAGGCTGATGTTCCAATGCATGTGTGGCCCGGTGGCGCGTCCCGTGGAGCCGACCTTGCCCACTACCGCGCCACGGGGCAGTTGATCGCCGACTTTCACGTCGATCTTGGACATGTGGCAGAACATGCTGATAAAGCCCTGGCCATGGTCGACAAACACAGTGTTGCCGTTGAAGAAGTAGTTGCCGGTCAGGATCACCTTGCCGGCTGCCGGGGTCTTGATCGGCGTGCCGGCGCCGACTGCGAAGTCCAGGCCCGAGTGCGGGTTGCGTTCTTCGCCGTTGAAGAACCGGCGCACGCCAAACTTGCTCGACAGCGGCCCGTTGACCGGTTTATCCAGCAGCAGGTTGCTCGGCGTGTTCGGGCTGAAGTTGCGGTAAGCCTTGAGCTGCACCGCCAGTTCACCCTCGATGCGCTTGAGCTGCGCCGGGTCCGGGTTCACCTGGCTCTTGTTCTTCAAGGTGATGTGCTGCTCGGGGTACTTCTTGAAGCCCACCACAAACGGCAGGTTTTGCGAGCCGCTGGTAATACGCTGGGTGCCGGGCTTGACGGTCAGCGGGATACCGACGATCGCCAGCCAGTTGTTCTGTTCCTTGACCACCAGCACCGGCCGGTTCAGGTACGTGGCCTTGGGGGCGGCCGCCGCTGTGCCCAGGTCGACCACCGCAACGCCACCAGGCACCGGCTTGTTCAGCAGACGGGTGATATAGCTGTCGGCGTGGGCATTGAAGGTCAGGCAGGCGAGCATCAACAAACCGAGAAAACGTGGCATCGATCAATCCAGTAACGAAAGTGTGACGGGTGTCAGGTGGTTGTCTTCCACCCGCACTTGCAATTGGCCTTCACCCAGGCGCGCGGTGAGCCGCTGGCCGGTGTGGGTTTGCGCGGCATTGCGGATCGCCTGGCCGCGCTCGTCCAGCAAGATGCTGTAGCCTCGACCCAGGGTCGCCAGGGGGCTGACCACGTGAAGTGTCTGAACCTGGTTTTGCAGGTGCAAGCGGCGCGCCTTGAGGCCTTCGCGCATGGCGCGGGGCAGGCGCTCGGCGAGGCTGTCCAGGCGCTGGCGCAGCAGGGCCAGCTGGCGGCCAGGGTGTTGGCCGGCGAGGCGGGTTTCCAGGCGGATCAACCGCTCGCGGCGGGTATTGAGGCTGCGTTCGAAGGCACGGCGCAAGCGCATGTCCAGGTCATCCAGGCGCTGGGCCTGTTGGCGCAGGCGTTCGCCGGGGTGACGCAGGCGACGGGCCATGCCCTCCAGGCGCAGGCGGTCGTGGCTCAGGCGATTGCGCATCAGCATCACCAGGCGGCGGTGCAGGTTGTCGACCTGGCGCACCAGGTGGCTGGCGTCGGGTGCGAGCAGTTCAGCCGCAGCGGAGGGCGTTGGCGCGCGCACGTCAGCGACGAAATCGCTGATGGACACATCGGTCTCATGCCCGACGGCGCTGACGATTGGCGTGACGCAGGCGTCCACCGCACGGGCCACGGCTTCTTCGTTGAAACACCAGAGGTCTTCCAACGAGCCGCCGCCACGGGCCAGGATCAGCGCATCGAAGCCCCGCGCATCGGCCAGTTTCAAGGCGCGCACAATCTGCGGGATGGCTTCGCGGCCTTGCACGGCAGTGGGGATCAGGGTCAGTTCAACGTTTGGCGCACGGCGGCGGAACACGCTGATGATGTCGCGGATGACCGCGCCGGTTGGCGAACTGATGATGCCGATGCGGCGAGGGTGCGCCGGCAGTGGCACCTTGCGCTCGGCGCTGAACAGGCCCTCGGCGCTGAGCTTTTCCTTCAGCGCATCGAACGCCAGGCGCAGCGCGCCATCACCGGCGGGCTCGACGGTATCGAGGATCAGTTGGTAATCACCCCGGCCTTCGAACAGCGAGACCTTGCCCCGCACCTTCACTGCCAGGCCATCCTTCAACGCTTGGCGTACCCGCGCGGCGTTGTTGCGAAACAGTGCACAACGCACCTGCGCGCCGCTGTCCTTGAGGGTGAAATACACGTGGCCGGAGGCCGGGCGGGCGAGGTTGGAGATCTCGCCTTCGACCCAGATATTGGTGAACACGTCTTCGAGCAACACCCGCGCGCGGCCGTTGAGCTGGCTGACAGTCAGGACTTCGCGGTCCAGGCCCAGGCGGGCAAAAGGATCTTTAATCATGGGCGGCAGTTTATAGGCATTCGGTCAAGGTTTGGCAGAATTGCTCCACCAGCGCGCTCGGCGCCTGTGCACAGGCCAAGGCCACGGTGCTGAGGCACTCCGGGTCGGCCAGGGGCAAAAAGTGCACATTGGCCGGCGCGATGTCCTGCATGGATTTTGGTAACAAGGCTATTCCAAAGCCGGCCTGGATCAGCTGCAACTGGGTGGTCTTGCGAGACATGACCCGCGCCGCCTTGGGGAAAAATCCGGCGCGCATGCATAACTCGGCTGACAGGTAGCTCAGGCCGCCGCGCTGGGGATGGGGGATCGAAATAAACGCCTCATCCTTGAGCCGCGCCAGTTCGACCGGCGTGTTGCTGTGCGCCAGCCGATGATTGGGTGGCACCGCCAGCAGCAATTGTTCGCTGTATAACGGCACGATCCGCACCCCTTCGCGCTGGCGCAACACGGGCAGGCGCAACAGCCCGACTTCCAGCCGCCCGTCGGCGATTTCCTCCAACTGCGCCTCGGAGGACAGTTTGACGATATCCATGGACACCCCCGGGCAGCGCTCCAGCCAGGTGCTGATGCCTTTCAATAGCGGGCCGCTCATCGGCACGGTGCTCGAATGGCTCAGGCGCAGCGTACCCAGTTCGCCGTTGCCCACTTGCGTTGCCATCTCGCTGGCCTTGAGCAGCTCACTCAGCAGGTTGCGTGCACGGGGGTAAAAGGCCTCGCCCGCCGCAGTCAGCCGGGGTTGGCGTGCCGTGCGTTCGAACAGTGGGGTTTGCAGCTGGGTTTCCAGCTCCTTGATCTGCCGGCTCAAGGCCGATTGCGCCACGAACAGGCGCTCGGCGGCGGCACTGAAGCTGCCGCTGTCGGCGATTTCGACGAAGTAGCGCAGTTGGCGGGTTGAGATCACGCGTCATGCCTTTTCGAGATGGGTGGAGGGCTTTGAAGATATTAGTCGCAACACTCATGGATGGCTAAAGTGATCGCCATCTCGAATAAGGAATCGCCCATGAGCCCGGTTGAGCTGATGAGTCAGTGGTCGTTTGGTGGCGTGGAGTGGCTGGTGATCGGCCTGGGCATCATCGTGGCCTACGTGGTGTTCGGCATTGCTGGCTTTGGCACAGCGCTGGTGGCGGGGCCGGTGCTGATCCTGTTCATGCCGTTGTCAAAGATCATCCCATTGCTGGTGCTGCTGGATTTTGTCGCGGCGTTCGGCAACCTGCTGCAATCGCGGCGGGAGGTGAACACGCCGGAGCTGCTGCGCTTGCTGCCGTGCATGGCCATCGGTTGTGCGCTGGGCGTGGTGTTTTTGCTGAACCTGCATTCAGACCTGCTGCTGCTGTTGATGGGCCTGTTCATCAGTGCCTACGCGATCTATAGCCTGGCGGTGAAGGCGCGGCCGACACAACTGGCGGCCGGGTGGTCGATTCCCATGGGCACGGTGGGCGGACTGTTTGGCGCGTTGTTCGGCAGTGGTGGCTTTTTATATGCCATCTACCTGAACAGTCGCCTGCCCAAGGAGGCGGCGCGCGCGACCCAGAGTGCGTTGATCAGTTGCAGCACGGTGGTGCGCCTGAGCCTGTTCCTGATAGCCGGGGTGTATGCGGATTTGCCGTTGTTGATGTTGGCGCTGTGCCTGTTGCCGGCGATGGCATTGGGGCTGTGGGTTGGGCGCAGGCTGACGATGCGCATGTCCCGTGAAGCCTTTGTGCGGTTGGTGACGTGGTTGGTGTTGGCCAGTGGGCTTGCCTTGATTGGGCGATACTTGAGTACTTGACCTGTGTGGGGTAGGGATTAAGCTGCCAGCCTTCAGGGCCCCTTCGCGGGCAAGCCCGCTCCCACATTGGAATGCGACCCCCTGTGGGAGCGGGCTTGCCCGCGAAGGCGTCAGACGACACACCGCAGGACTCTCAGGCCTCATGAACTCCCAAAGCATCCTTGTCCCGAAAATCTCCACCTTGCCCGTCCACGAACCCCGCGCCCGGGCGATCGTGCGCTGGCTGGTGCGCAAGAACATCATCAAGGAAGAGTTGACCACCTGCGGTCGTACCGGCAACCGCATGGGCTATGCACTGGCCGACGGTGCCCGCGCCGTGGTGCTGCACCCCCAGGCGCTGCCGTTCAACGAGCCGATCAACGGCCTGGAGATCATCTACAAGCGTTGCATCTACACGCCGGCCAAGGGTTTTCTCGAAGAAGCCGGCTGCCCGGAGTGCCGCAAGGAAGTCGGCGAGGCCCTGTTCGAAAGCCTGGAGGAGTGGATGCCCGGCCACACCGACAACTTCACCTGCCCGCTGTGTGGGCATGAAGATGACATCAACGGGTTCCTGTTCCTGCAGGAATGCGGCTTCTCGAACCTGGGCTTTATCTTTAACAACTGGGCCGAAGCGGGCTTCAAGCAAAGCTTTATCGACGAATTCGCCGACTGGCTGGACCAGAAGATGAGCTGGGTCAAAGTCGAGCTCTAAACCTCTGCTGCCCAACCCGTAGGTGCCCGGCTTGCCGGCGATGGCGGTTGCTGGTTTGGCACAAGGTTCAAGGGCCTCATCGCCGGCAAGCCGGCTCCTACAGGGCGCTGTTTTTCTCCATCTATCAGTATTACCAAGTTTGTCAGAGTTTTACATTGAGCCGGGCAGGGTGCATGTATATAATGGCGCGCTTCCATTTTCCCGCTCGGGAGCCCCCGCGATGCTGCGTATCAGCCAAGAAGCTCTGACATTCGACGACATTCTCCTAGTGCCCGGTTATTCCGAGGTGCTTCCTAACGAAGTCAGTCTCAAGACCCGCCTAACCCGTGGCATCGAGCTGAATATTCCCCTTGTTTCCGCTGCCATGGACACCGTCACTGAAGCCCGTCTGGCCATCGCCATGGCTCAGGAAGGCGGCATCGGCATTATCCACAAGAACATGACCATCGAGCAGCAAGCTGCCGAAGTGCGCAAGGTCAAGAAGTTCGAAGCCGGTGTGGTCAAGGACCCGATCACCATCGAGGCCGATGCCACGGTGCGTGACTTGCTCGACCTGACCCGCATGCACAACATTTCCGGTGTGCCGGTACTGCACGATGGCGACCTGGTCGGCATCGTCACCTCCCGTGACGTGCGTTTCGAAACCCGCCTGGATGTTCCTGTTCGTGAAGTGATGACGCCCAAAGAGCGCCTGGTCACCGTGCGCGAAGGCGCCGACAAGCACGAAGTGCGCGAGCTGCTGCACAAGCACCGCCTGGAGAAAGTGCTGATTGTCGATGGCAAGTTCACCCTCAAGGGCATGATGACCGTCAAGGACATCGAGAAGTCCAAGGCTTACCCGCTGGCCAGCAAGGATGACCAAGGTCGTCTGCGCGTTGGTGCAGCAGTCGGTACCGGCAAAGACACCGGTGACCGCGTTTCGGCCCTGGTGGCTGCGGGTGTTGACGTGGTGGTGGTCGACACCGCCCATGGTCACTCCAAAGGTGTGATCGACCGCGTGCGTTGGGTCAAAGAGAATTTCCCTGAAGTGCAAGTGATCGGCGGCAACATCGCCACCGGCGCTGCTGCCAAGGCCCTGGCCGAGGCAGGCGCGGATGCGGTCAAGGTCGGTATCGGCCCTGGCTCGATCTGCACCACCCGTATCGTTGCTGGTGTGGGCGTGCCGCAAATCAGCGCCATCGCCAACGTCGCCGCTGCCCTTGAAGGCACGGGCGTACCGTTGATCGCCGACGGCGGCATCCGTTTCTCCGGTGACCTGTCCAAGGCCATCGTCGCCGGTGCTTCCTGCGTGATGATGGGCTCGATGTTCGCCGGTACTGAAGAAGCCCCGGGCGAGATCGAACTGTTCCAGGGCCGTTCGTACAAGGCTTACCGTGGCATGGGTTCGCTGGGCGCCATGTCCCAGGCTCAAGGTTCTTCGGACCGCTACTTCCAGGACTCTTCGGCAGGCGCCGAGAAGCTCGTACCGGAAGGCATCGAAGGCCGTGTTCCTTACAAGGGCACCCTGAGCGCCATCATCCATCAACTGATGGGCGGCCTGCGTTCCTCGATGGGCTACACCGGTAGCGCCAACATCGAAGAAATGCGCACCAAGCCAGAGTTCGTGCGGATCACCGGCGCCGGCATGGCTGAATCCCATGTTCACGACGTGCAGATCACCAAGGAAGCGCCAAACTACCGCGTAGGTTGAGGCTTCCAGCAAAACGTTAAGTAACCGGGGCTGTTCTTTCAGCCCCGAGTTGTTTCTGATTCATTAGACGAGACTGACTTCATGGCCCTCGACATTCACGCCCACCGCATCCTGATCCTCGATTTCGGTTCCCAGTACACCCAGCTGATCGCCCGCCGCGTGCGTGAAATCGGTGTGTACTGCGAACTGCATCCGTTCGACATGGACGACGAAGCGATCCGCGAATTCGCACCCAAAGGCGTCATCCTCGCCGGTGGCCCAGAGTCCGTGCACGAAGCCAACAGCCCGCGTTGCCCGCAAGCCGTATTCGACCTGGGCGTGCCCGTCTTCGGTATCTGCTACGGCATGCAGACCATGGCCGAGCAACTGGGCGGCAAGGTTGAAGGTTCGGAGCTGCGTGAATTCGGTTATGCCCGTGTCGACGTGGTCGGCAAGAGCCGCCTGCTGGACGGCATCGAAGACCACGTCGACGCCGACGGCCTGTTCGGCCTCGACGTGTGGATGAGCCACGGTGACAAAGTCACCAAGATGCCGGAAGACTTCCACATCCTGGCCAGCACCCCGAGCTGCCCGATCGCCGGCATGTTCAGCGACGAGCGTCGTTACTACGGCGTGCAGTTCCACCCCGAAGTGACCCACACCAAGCAAGGCGGCCGCATCCTGTCGCGCTTCATCCTCGACATCTGCGAGTGTGAAGCGCTGTGGACCCCGTCGAAGATCGCTGAAGACGCCATCGCCCAAGTTCGTGCCCAAGTCGGTACCGACAACGTGCTGCTGGGCCTGTCCGGTGGTGTTGACTCCTCCGTGGTTGCTGCGCTGCTGCACAAGGCCATCGGCGACCAACTGACCTGCGTCTTCGTCGACAACGGCCTGCTGCGCCTGCACGAAGGTGAGCAAGTGATGGCCATGTTCGCCGAGAACATGGGCGTCAAGGTGATCCGCGCCAACGCTGAGGACCAGTTCCTCAACAACCTGGCCGGCGAGTCCGACCCAGAGAAGAAGCGCAAAATCATCGGCCGCACCTTCATCGACGTATTCGATGCCCAGTCCAGCAAACTGGACAACATCAAGTACCTCGCCCAGGGCACCATCTACCCTGACGTGATCGAGTCGGCCGGCGCCAAGAGCGGCAAGGCCCACGTGATCAAGTCCCACCACAACGTGGGTGGCCTGCCTGAGGAAATGAACCTCAAGCTGGTAGAACCGCTGCGCGAACTGTTCAAGGACGAAGTCCGCCGTCTGGGCCTGGAACTCGGCCTGCCCTACGACATGGTCTACCGCCACCCATTCCCAGGCCCGGGCCTGGGCGTGCGCATCCTGGGTGAAGTGAAGAAGGAATACGCCGACCTGCTGCGTCGCGCCGACCACATCTTCATCGAAGAACTGCGCAAAGCCGACTGGTACCACAAGGTCAGCCAGGCATTTGTGGTGTTCCAACCGGTGAAATCGGTTGGCGTAGTTGGCGATGGCCGTCGTTACGCGTGGGTCGTGGCCCTGCGTGCCGTAGAAACCATCGACTTCATGACCGCCCGTTGGGCACATCTGCCGTACGAACTGCTGGAAACTGTCAGTGGCCGTATCATCAATGAGATCGAAGGCATCTCGCGCGTGACGTATGACGTGTCGAGCAAGCCGCCGGCGACGATTGAGTGGGAGTGATCCTGCGCTAGCAGGTGAATGCTGAATAACAAAACCCCGGCCATGCGCCGGGGTTTTGTGTTTTTGGAATACGGTAAACGGATCGCCTCGCCCCAACTGTAGGAGCTGGCTTGCCAGCGATGAGGCCCTCGAATGAGGTAGTGATCTCAAGCACGCCATCGCCGGCAAGCCGGCTCCTACATGGGGTGCGGCGTTAGCTCTACCGGCGTACGGGAAGAAAGATTGGAGGCAAGAGCCGTCGTTTTCAACGAGCAGTAAAGGCTGGCGCAGGTATCAGAGAAACTGCGATCGAATCACATCCGTATCGAAAGGCGTAATTCCTTGATCAGGTGCAAATACCACCTGTGCCTGCTGCAGTGAGGCCACTCGTTCTCCCCGTGCTCGAACGTGCAGGTCGAATAGTGTCTCCAAATCTGGCCGTGGCGTATGCACTAACGCTCGCAGCATTAAAGATACCCCGCTGAGGTTGTTGTCGACGTTGTTCCAGCGTGGCGATGAAGTGAGTCCCAGATCGGCCCAAATCATGCGTCGCTCCTGCAAGTCCATCACAAACGGCAGACAGATAACGGTGTCGGACGCGATATCGATACGGTCGAACACGGTTTTAGGCTCGAACACTTCACCCGATGCCACGTCCGCACGGGCCATCCAGCCCGCGAAGCATTCTGGAAGATCGCAATACGGTTGCTGGGTGAAGGAGTTGATGGATGTGACGACATAGCGGACTCCCTTCTCGACAAGGACATCAAGGTCGAGGTCGATGAATTCCGAGGCCCCTTCGGGCGCGTCCACGATATCGCCGCTGTGGTAGCCGCCGTAACCCTTGAGGTTGTAGTACGCAACCGCCTCTCTGAACACGAAGTTGGCGTCGAAAAATGCAGCGGACAAGTCGATGTCCGTGCGTGCACGACCGTTCTTCCACCATAGGAACAGGCGAATGAAGCGTGTATCGGGGATTGGCAACCGGCTGCCGCGCACCAGCGTACGCAGTGACTTCGCTGAGGCACGCTGGGCCAGCGGCACTCTGTACTCGCGTAACTCGGGATCGATGAAACAGCGGCCGAGTGGCGGCAGTGATGCAAAACGCTTTACGAGAGCGTCTTCGCAGATTCGCGCTGCACGCGCCAACACGTCCGGTGTCAGAGACTCGCGCCGATCTTTGATGGCATAGACTTTGGCCAGTGCACCTTTCGGCGTGAACGCTCGCAGAGGAAGAGGGCGTGACGAACGTACCTGGGCCAGCAGTTGCAGCACAACAGGTGAGGACACGTGTGCCGCAACCGCCTCGAACGCGTCTAGAACCGGCTCGGGTTCTTCTGCACGTCGCAGGGTCGCGTCCAACCGCCGTGCAAACTCACCAGGACGACTCTGCAATAGGGACGTGAGCGTGGCGATGTGGCGCTGGGCAAACAAAGTTTCTACACGTGACCCAAACGAAGCGGGCGCATCATTGCGACGCGCTGCCGTGATCGCGGCCAGCGCTCGTGGGTATTTATCGGCGTAGTCACCCGGATGCAGTACTTCAGCCAGGCGCTTCCAGCGCTCGGTATGGCGCATCACGTCTTCTACGGCGTTGGGTATGGCGTCGAGCAGCCGCAACAGCAGGCGGCGCATCGAGCGCTTCATCGCGGTGAAACGTGTCGACGCTGTCGCCAGCGACACGTCGCCTGCGTTCAGTGCTACCGCAAGTCGTAGCACGTCAGTCGCTGTTTCAACGTTCTGTTCCAGGAATGCGTTCACTCGCGTATCACCGGCTACATGCAAGAGAAGTGCGCTGCCAACCTGTGCGCGGATCTCACGGAAAGGTATAGCCTCAGGCAGCAGGCGGAACACATCGCCTTTGTACTGCCGGATAAACCAGATCACGTCGGCGCTTTCCTCTTCGGATAGCGAGCTGCGCGATGACACCAGCGGCGCGAACAATGATTCGAACTCAGAGACACTTCCCGGCTCGATCACGCGGGAGATGTAGTTGCCTTCAAGCATCGCCGGTCGAGCGTGTTCAGAGGGTGGTAGGCGCCAAAGTGTGAGGTAGTGAATGACGGCGTTAAGGTACAACTCCGCCTCTGAGGCAGCCAGCACCTGCTCTGGGAAGTCAGGATAAAGCGGGGAGTGGTGCACATGAGCCCCTGTCTCCCGCCGAAGGACTCTGACAATCTCGCGCAGCCAGGACTTGAGCTCTGCCGCTGACAACCTGCCGATTTGTTCAATCAGAGGCTCCGATAGTACGCATCGGAATGCCGCAATTTCCCGGATCGCTGATGCAACCTGGGCGCGCGTCGCACCGCCAGTGCCCGTCGGGACGTGAACTTTATTGCGGCGCCGCAGGAACAATCCCTGATTCATACCTGACTTTCTCCCTGGATCGCCGTCTTGGGCGAGCTGCCGCGTGGTTTTACAACTGATGTAAAAACGCCTGCAAGCAGCAGGCGTAGTGTGGAGAGCGAAACCCCTAGGTCATAGGAGGTTAGAAGGAAGGTGTTCCATAGCCACGTGGGCATTCTACGTAGGGTTCTGTCTGTTTGTCAGGTAGCGCTGTGTGCCTCAACAGTAACAATCGATGTGCAGTCCGACTTACCGCCGCGCAATATCCGAAAAGTAAAACTTATCCAGCGTATGCCGCGACTCGGTGTACTCGAACTGCCGCCCGTCCTGCAAAAACGTCTGGTTACTCACCACGATCACATGGCTTTGCCCGTCAAGGTCCAGGTGTGCCTGGTCGTCCTTGCTGCGGGGCAGGGCTTCGATGGTGCGTTGGGCGTAGCTGATTTGCAGCTGCAGGGTCTGTTCGATAAACGCGTAGATCGACTGTTCGGCGATGTCGCGGTCCAAGCCCGGGATCAGGTCGGCGACGAAGTGGTTGATGTCGAGGATCACGCGTTTGCCGCCAATGCGCCGTACCCGTTTGATGCGGGTGATGAGGGTGCCGGGTTCGGCTTCGATGTGTTGCAGCAGTGAGCCTTCCAGCGGGAACTGGGTGAATTCGACCACTTCGGTGCGTACGTCATCGCCCAGGTCGGCGTGGGTTTCGTGGAAGCTGACGATGCCGCCCAACTGGAATTCGATCGGGTTGGGGGACAGCACGAAGGTGCCCTTGCCGTGGATCTTTTGGGCAAATCCGCGCTCCTGCAACTGCTCGATGGCACGACGAACGGTGCCTCGGCTGGCCTGGTAGCTGTCCATCAATTCTGTTTCGGAGGGAAGGCGCGTGCCGCGTTGCAGGCGTTCGGTGGTGATGCTGGCAAGCAGATCCGTATAGATCTGGTTGTATTTGCTCATGGGGATGGCTCTGTGCCTTTGCGTTCAGGCAGGAACCATAGTGGCACCGTTGGGGTTTGTCCATTAGACCCATTGCGAACGAGCCTTTGTAGGAGCCGGCTTGCCGGCGATGGGGGCCTCACGAACAGCATCACCGGCAAGCCAGTGCCAACAATTTGTAACTCGTACAGACGAGTTGTTGCATTAACTCGTACAGACGAGTACTTTTGCCCTCGGCGTGCTGCCAATGACTGCCCCCCAATAAAAAAAACCAAAGTGGAAACCAAGCATGAGCCACGACTATCCAGCTATCGCCCGCGAGATTCTCGAGAACCTCGGGGGCAGCGACAACCTTGAGCAAGCTGCCCACTGCGTGACACGCCTGCGCCTGGCGCTGAAGGACCCGAGCCGGGTCAACAGCGCCGCGTTGAACCAGGTTGATCTGGTCAAGGGTTCGTTCTTTACCGGCGGCCTGTTTCAAATCGTGATCGGCCCGGGCGAAGTGGAAAAGGTCTACGCCGCCCTGCGTGAAGCCACCGGCCTTGCAGTGTCGACCATCGCCGACGTCAAGCAGAAGGGCGCCGACAAGACCAACGCCATGCAGCGTCTGGTGCGGGTATTTTCCGACGTGTTCATGCCGATCCTGCCCGCCTTGATCATCGCCGGCCTGTTGATGGGCGTGAACAACCTGATGGGCGCCAAGGGCATGTTCATCGAGGGCAAGACGCTGCTGGAGGCCTATCCGAACCTGGATGGCCTGTGGAGCCTGATCAACCTGATGGCCAACACCTCGTTCGTGTTCCTGCCGGCGCTGGTGGGCTGGTCGGCGGCCAAACGCTTTGGCGGCAGTGAAATCCTCGGCATCGTGCTGGGCCTGATGCTGGTCCATCCGGACCTGCTCAATGCCTGGAACTACGGCAAGGCCGTGGCGGGGCTGGACGGCCAGAGCCTGCCGTACTTCGACATTTTCGGCTGGATCAAGATTGAGAAGGTGGGCTACCAGGGGCAGATCCTGCCGATCCTGATGGCCGCCTACGTGATGAGTGTGATCGAAAAGTGGCTTCGGGCACGAGTGCCGAATGCCATTCAACTGCTGGTCGTACCCATCACCACCATCGTGGTCACCGGCGTGCTGGCCCTGGCGATCATCGGCCCGGTCACGCGTCACCTCGGCATCCTGATCACCGAAGGCGTGGTCACCCTGTTCGACCTGGCGCCAATGCTCGGCGGGGCGATTTTTGGCCTGCTGTATGCGCCGCTGGTGATCACCGGCATGCACCACATGTTCCTCGCCGTGGACCTGCAACTGATCTCCACCCAGGGCGGCACCTTTATCTGGCCGATGATCGTCATGTCCAACCTGGCCCAGGGCAGTGCCGCCCTCGGCGTGTTCTACATGACCCGCAACGCGCGGGACAAAAGCATGGCCTCCACCTCGGCGATTTCTGCGTACTTCGGCATCACTGAGCCGGCGATGTTCGGTGTGAACCTGCGCTTCAAGTTCCCGTTCTATGCCGCGCTGCTGGGCTCGGCGCTGGGCAGTATTTTCCTGTCGCTCAACAAGGTGCAGGCATCGGCCATCGGCGTCGGTGGGCTGCCTGGATTCATCTCGATCATCCCGCAGTACATCCCAAGCTTTGTGATCGGGATGGTCATCGCGATGGTCGTGCCGTTTGTGCTGACCTGTGCGTTGAGCATGAAGATTGTTCGGCCTGGGTATCGGGTCGCCTGATCGACCGCTTTCGCGAGCAAGTCGCACCGCCGCTCCCACATGGGAATGCATTTCAAATGTGGGAGCGGGCTTGCTCGCGAAGAGGCCTTCAAGGCCAGCAAAAAAACTAATTGAAGGAACCCCCCATGCAAACCTGGCAACACTCGGTGATCTACCAGATCTACCCAAAAAGCTTCCACAGCCACGCGGGTAACGCCACCGGTGACCTGCTGGGGATCGTGGACAAACTCGACTACCTCCAATGGCTGGGCGTTGACTGCCTGTGGATCACCCCGTTCCTGCGCTCGCCGCAGCGTGACAACGGTTATGACATCAGCGACTACTACGCCATCGACCCCAGCTACGGCACCATGGCCGACTGCGAACTGCTGATCAGCGAAGCGGCCAAGCGCGGCATCAAATTGATGCTCGATATCGTGGTCAACCACACCTCCATCGAGCACGAGTGGTTCCAGCAGGCGCGCAGCAGCCTCGACAACCCTTACCGCGACTTCTACATCTGGCGCGACCAGCCGAACAACTGGGAATCCAAGTTCGGCGGCTCGGCCTGGGAATACGAGGCGCAAACCGGCCAGTACTTCCTGCACCTGTTCGACCACACCCAGGCCGACCTCAATTGGGACAACCCCAAGGTGCGCGCCGAAGTGTTCAAGCTGATGCGCTTCTGGCGCGACAAAGGCGTAGGCGGCTTCCGCCTGGACGTGATCAACCTGATCTCCAAGCCCGCCGATTTCCCGGAAGACAACACCGACGGCCGCCGTTTCTACACCGACGGCCCGAACGTGCACGAGTACCTGCAGCAAATGCACCGCGAAGTTTTCGAAGGGCATGACCTGATCAACGTTGGCGAGATGTCCTCCACCAGCCTCGAACACTGCATCCGCTACTCGCGGCCGGAATCGAGAGAGCTGTCGATGACCTTCAACTTTCATCACCTGAAAGTCGATTACCCGAACATGCAGAAATGGGTGAAGGCCGACTTCGATTTCCTGCAACTCAAGCAGATTTTTTCTGACTGGCAACTGGGCATGCAGGCCGGTGGCGGCTGGAACGCGCTGTTCTGGTGTAACCACGACCAGCCGCGGGTGGTCTCGCGCTTTGGTGACGACGGCGAACACCGCGTGGTCTCGGCCAAGATGCTCGGCACCGCGCTGCACTTCCTCCAGGGCACACCCTATGTGTACCAGGGTGAAGAGCTGGGCATGACCAACCCGGGCTTCGACAGCATCGCGCAGTACCGCGATGTAGAGACCCTGAACATCTTCCGTCTCAAGCGCGATGCCGGCGAGTCCGAAGCCTCAAGCATGGCGGCGATCAAACAGAAATCGCGGGACAACAGCCGCACGCCGATGCAGTGGAACACCCAGGCCAATGCGGGTTTCAGCACCGGGGAACCGTGGATCGGCATCCCCGCCAACGCGGCGCAGATCAACGTCGAAAGCCAGCTGGACGATCCGGATTCAGTGCTGCATCACTACCGCGCACTGATTGCCCTGCGCCGTAATGAGCCGCTGATCCAGGAGGGCGTTTACCGCCCACTGCTGCAAGACCACTTGCAGGTCTGGGCGTATTTGCGCGAAGGCCACGGCGAACGCTTGCTGGTGCTCAACAACTTTTACGGCACGCCCTGCGAAATCCAACTCCCGGACGGTGTGATCAATCCGGCCGCCGAGCAACGCCTGGTGATCAGCAACTACCCCGACTGCCCGCAGCGTACCGCCACGGTTGCCTTGCGCCCCTACGAATCCTTCGTCCTGCACCTGAAGGACTGAAACACCGCTACCCCATGTAGGAGCCGGCTTGCCGGCGATAGCGTCAGTTGAATCGCCATCGCCGGCAAGCCGGCTCCTACAAGGGCGCGTGCACCACGCAATAACAATAAGAAAAACATTAGGAGTGCTTCATGAAAACAACAATAAAGCTGGGCCTCGTTGCATCCTGTTTGAGCCTGCCGTTGGGCGCTCAGGCCTTGGAGTTTGCCGGTTACCTGCGCAGCGGCGCGGGCACTTCAACGGGCAGTGGCAAGCAGCAGTGCTTCCAGTTGCCGGGGGCGCAATCCAAGTACCGTTTGGGCAACGAATGCGAACAGTATGCCGAGCTGGAACTGCGCCAGGACCTGCTGACTCTCGACGATGGCTCGGTGCTGAGCGTCGACGCCATGGCGTCCCTCTACAACAAATACGACCGTGCCCTTAAATTCCAGGGCGACGACAACGGCTCGGCGCGCATGCCGCAGATGTATGCGCAGTGGTCCAACTTGCCCAGCCTCAATGGTGGCTCGGTGTGGGCCGGTCGGCGCTACTACAAACGTAACGACATCCATATCTCCGACTTCTACTACTGGAACCAGAGCGCCACGGGCGGTGGTATCGAGGACGTGTTGATCGGCGACCTCAAGTACAGCTACGCCATTTCCCGCAAGGACAACCTGTACCAGAAGGAATACGCCACCCGTCATGACTTCAACGTGGCGGGCTTCAAGACCAACCCCGGCGGTGAGCTGGAGTTCGGCTTGAGCTACATCGAAAAAGCCGGTGGCCGCGACACCAACAGCGGTTGGGCGATCACGGCGCAGCATGTGCAAAAGCCTTTCCTGGGCGGCAAGAACAAATTCGCCCTGCAATACGGCGAAGGCCCTGGGACCGGCTTGGGCTACACCGGCGACACCACCCTGGACAACAGCAGCAAAAGCTACCGCGCCGTGGAGTTCTTCGACTGGCAGGTGACTCCGCGCTTTGGCGGGCAGATCGAGGCGGTGTACCAGAAAGACATTCGCCCAGGCAGCCAGGACCAGACCTGGATGTCCATCGGGGTGCGCCCCGCGTATGCCATCAGCGAACAGTTCAAGCTCGTCACTGAACTCGGGCACGATCAAGTCGACGCTACCGGCGGCACGCGCAAACTGAGCAAATTTACTTTCGCCCCGACCTGGTCGCCCAAAGGGCCCGATTTCTGGGCGCGGCCGGAAGTGCGTTTGTACTACACCTATGCAACCTGGAACGAAGCGGCCAAACGCGCGGCGAATGAACTGGCGGCGGGTTCGGCGTTGTCCGACACCGGCTCCTACGGCACGGCGCGGCATGGCTCCAACTTTGGTGTGCAAGTCGAATATTGGTGGAAATAAGAATGTGGGTATACGCGGACTAATGTGGGAGCGGGCTTGCTCGCGAAGGCGGTCTGTCAGTCACGGATAAGTTGACTGACCCACCGCCTTCGCGAGCAAGCCCGCTCCCACAGTTGATCTTCGTTGTCCCAGGATCCGCATCCAGCCAATGATTTTTACAGAACAAAACAGCAGGTGAAGTCATGACCGCAACGCAACCCCTGGAACTGCTGGCGCCCCTGTCCGGTGTGCTGCTGGCGCTGGACACGGTGCCCGATCCGGTGTTTTCCAGCCGCCTGATCGGCGATGGCCTGTGCATCGACCCCACGTCGCAGACGCTGTGCGCGCCGCTGGCCGGGGTGATCAGCAATATCCAGGACAGTGGTCATGCGGTCAGCGTTACCGATGACAATGGCGTGCAGGTCCTGATGCACATCGGCCTGGACACCGTGAACCTGGCTGGCCAGGGCTTCACCCGGCTGGTGCAGGAAGGCCAGCGGGTGGCGGTGGGCCAACCGCTGATCGAGTTCGATGCCGACTATGTGGCGCTCAATGCCCGCAGCCTGTTGACCCTGGTGCTGGTGGTCAGCGGCGAGCCGTTCACCGTGTTGGCTAACGGTCTTGTGGAAGTGGGCCAGCCGCTGATGCAGGTTTCTCCGGGTGAGGCCATTGAAGCGACAGATGAAGAGGAGGGCGACGCACTGTTCTCCAAGCCACTGACGTTGCCCAATGCCAACGGGTTGCACGCGCGGCCTGCGGCGGTGTTTGCCCAGGCGGCCAAAGGCTTTAACGCGAGTATTTACCTGCACAAGCAAACCCAGAGCGCCAACGCGAAATCCTTGGTGGCGATCATGGCGCTGCAAACTGCGCACGGCGACACCTTGCAGGTGAGCGCGGCAGGTGAGGACGCCGAGGCGGCGATCAAGGCGCTCGTCACCCTGCTGGTCGAAGGTTGCGGGGAGACGGTCGCGGCAGTGGCCGAGGCGGTCGAAGCGGTGGCAGCGGTGTCGTCGGCAACCTTGCTGCGCGGCGTCTGTGCTTCGCCGGGTTCAGCCTTTGGCCAGGTGGTTCAGGTGGTAGAACCCGAGCTGGCGATCACTGAACAGGGCGCCGGTGAAGCCGCCGAACGCGCTGCGCTACAACGTGGGCTGCTGGCGGCAACCGAGGCGTTGCAAGCCCTGCAAGCCAAGGCCGCCGGCAGCGCCCAGGCCGAGATCTTCCGCGCCCATCAGGAATTGCTCGAAGATCCGACCCTGCTTGAACATGCCCACCGCCTGCTGGCCGAGGGCAAAAGCGCCGCGTTTGCCTGGAACAGCGCCACGGTCGCCACCGCCGAGCAGTTCAAGGCGCTAGGCAATACACTGCTCGCTGAACGGGCGGCAGACCTGGCCGATGTGGGCCAGCGTGTGTTGAAACTGATCCTTGGCGTTCAAGACAGTGCCTGGGATTTACCGGAGCGCGCGATCCTGATCGCCGAGCAACTGACCCCGTCACAAACCGCCAGTCTCGATACGCGCAAAGTGCTGGGTTTTGTCACGGTCGGCGGCGGTGCCACCAGCCACGTGGCAATCCTCGCCCGGGCCCTCGGCCTGCCCGCCATCTGCGGTGTATCGCTGCAGGTGCTGTCGCTGGCCAACGGCAAACAGGTATTACTGGACGCCGACAAAGGCGAACTGCACCTGAACCCGGACCTGGCTGAAATCGAGAGGCTTGAAGCGGCGCGCCAACAGCAGACGCTGCGCCGTCAGCGTGAAGTCGCCCAGGCATCCTTGCCCGCCACGACCCGCGACGGTCATCACGTTGAAGTCACGGCCAACGTCGCCTCGCTGCAAGAGGTGGAGCAGTCCCTGGCCCTTGGCGGCGAAGGCGTCGGCCTGCTGCGTTCGGAGTTCCTCTACCTGGACCGCAACCGGGCGCCAAGCCCCGAGGAGCAGGCTGGCACCTACACCGCCATCGCCCGCGCCCTGGGCGCCGAGCGCAACCTGGTGGTGCGCACCCTGGACGTCGGCGGCGACAAGCCATTGGCCTATGTGCCCATGGAGGCGGAAACCAACCCGTTCCTAGGGCTACGCGGCATTCGCCTGTGCCTGGAGCGTCCTGAACTGCTGCGCGAACAGTTTCGCGCCATCCTCGCCAGCGCCGGTTTTGCTCGGCTGCACATCATGCTGCCGATGGTCAGCCTGCTGTCGGAACTGCACTTGGCGCGCAAGATCCTGGAAGAGGAGGCGGCAGCACTCGGGCTCAACGAGTTGCCGAAGCTGGGCATCATGATCGAGGTGCCCTCGGCTGCGTTGATGGCCGATGTGTTTGCACCCCATGTGGATTTCTTCTCCATCGGCACCAACGACCTGACCCAATACACCCTGGCCATGGACCGCGATCACCCGCGCCTGGCCAGCCAGGCCGACAGCTTTCACCCAGCGGTGCTGCGCCTGATCGCCACCACGGTCAAGGCCGCCCACGCCCATGGCAAGTGGGTGGGCGTGTGCGGCGCGTTGGCGTCCGAAGCCTTGGCTGTGCCGGTGTTGATCGGGCTGGGCGTGGATGAGCTGTCGGTCAGCGTGCCGCTGATCCCGACCATCAAGGCCACCGTGCGCGAGCTGGACCTGGCCGACTGCCATATCATCGCCCGCCAGATCCTGGGCTTGGAAGAAGCCGCCCAAGTGCGTGAGGCGTTGAGCCAATACCACGCGGCCACCGTTGAATCCTCATCTGTTTTGGAGCACTGAGCATGTTCGAGAAATTGCAGCGAGCGTTTTGGAAAGCGCTGACGCCGGATCTGATTGCCGAGACGGTCGCCGCCCCGGTGCAGAATGAGTTGTCGGCAGGGGTGCTGAGCGCGCTGGGGGGGGCGGATAATCTTAAGTCGCAGCAGCGTGTGGCGCTGACACGGGTGAGGGTGCAGTTGCAGGATGCGGGGCGGTTGGATGAACAGGCATTGAAGGCAGCCGGTGTGCCGGGTGTGATGGTGTTGGCCGGCGGGGTCGTACACCTGATCACAGGTCTATAAGGCGACACGAACAAAATGTGGGAGCGGGCTTGCTCGCGAATGCGTAGCGTCAGTCGCTATATATACTGACTGATCCACCGCTTTCGCGAGCAAGCCCGCTCCCACATGGGTTCTGCAGTGTTCTTACAACTGCGGGTTGTCTTCCGGCGGCTTGGTTTTGTCGATGCCCGGCACATGCAGGTTGCCTTCCACCACCTGGTTGCCTTCCAGCTGCGGCTGGGTCACCCAGGTGAGGATGTCGTAGTAACGCCGGATGTTCGCCACAAAGTGCACCGGCTCACCACCCCGCGCGTAGCCGTAGCGGGTCTTGCTGTACCACTGCTTCTGCGACAGGCGTGGCAGCATCTTCTTCACGTCCAGCCACTTGTTCGGGTTCAAGCCTTCGCGCTTGGCCAGGGTGCGGGCGTCGTCGAGGTGGCCGGTGCCGACGTTGTAGGCGGCGAGGGCGAACCAGGTGCGATCCGGTTCGGCAATGCTGTCGTCCAGTTCGTCCTTGATCTTGGCCAGGTACTTGGCGCCCCCCATGATGCTTTGCTTGGCATCCAGGCGGTTGGACACGCCCATCGCCTGGGCGGTGTTCTGGGTCAGCATCATCAGGCCGCGCACGCCGGTCTTGGAGGTGACGGCCGGTTGCCACAGCGATTCCTGGTAGCCAATGGCTGCCAATAGCCGCCAGTCGACCTTCTCTTCCTTGGCGTAGGTCCGAAAGTGCTTCTCGTACTTGGGCAGGCGTTGCTGCAAGTGCTGGGCGAAGGTATAGGCGCCGACATAACCGAGGACATCGACATGCCCGTAGTAGCGGTCTTTGAGACGCTGCAGGGTGCCGTTCTTCTCGACCTTGTCCAGGTAGCTGTTGATCTCGTTGAGCAGGCTGTTGTCGTCACCTGCCGCCACGGCCCAGCTCTGGTTGCTGGCGTTGCCGAGGTCGAAGGCCACGCGCACGTTGGGGAAGTACACCTGGTTCATCGCCACTTCGTTGGAGTCCACCAGGGTCAGGTCGATCTGGCCCTCGTCCACCATGCGCAGCAGGTCGACCACCTCAACGGCGTCGGATTCTTCGTATTCAATCGCAGGATTCTGCTTTTTAAGCGCCGCCAGTTGCTCGGCGTGGGTGCTGCCCTTGAGCACCATGATCTTCTTGCCTACCAGGTCTGCCGCGTTGGTCGGGCGGGACTGGCCGTTGCGGTAGATGATCTGCGGGGTCACTTCCAGGTAAGGATGGGAGAAACGCACCTGCTGCTGGCGCTGCTCGCTGCTCACCAGGCCTGCGGCCGCCAGTACCGGGCCGTTGGGCTTGCCCAGCTGGCCGAACAGGTCGTCAAGGTTGTCGGCGGTCTCGATCTCCAGCTTGACCCCCAGGTCATCGGCAAAACGCTTGACCAGTTCGTATTCGAAACCGGTTTCACCGTTGCGGTCCTGGAAATAAGTGGCCGGACTGTTACGGGTAACCACCCGCAATACGCCATCCTCCTTGATTCGCTCGAGCGTGCTGGGTTTATCAACACAGGCGCTGAGCAACAGGAAGAGTCCGGTGGCGAAGAGCCATTTGGCGCATCGCGGGCGCAAAGCAGTAGGGGAGAACATCTGCGCAGTATACGCAAACGGCCCACGGCGCCATATCTCGACAGCGTGGGACTTGTCTGCTAGCCACCGCAAAAGCGTGCTGCAGCCCGCAGAAATGGGGCTTGGCGGGCAATTGTGACGGTTAAAATAACTGCGCGGAATGTCCGGGATAACGCCCCGATACTGTGCAAACCGTGCCAACTGACGTCCGGCAGCGGCCACCGGTGCCGTTTCGGGTGCCGTTGGCGATGGTTTACGCTAGAATGCACGGCCTCAAAGCACACCCCCTTCCCGAGGCTGTCCCGAAGATGTTGATCCTGCGCGGCGCTCCTGCCCTTTCTGCCTTTCGCCACAGCAAACTCCTTGAGCAACTGAGCCAGAAGGTTCCAGCTGTTACAGGCCTGTACGCTGAATTTGCTCACTTCGCCGACGTTACCGGCGTATTGACCGCCGACGAACAGCAAGTGCTGGCGCGCCTTCTGAAGTACGGCCCAAGCGTTCCCGTTCAAGAGCCGACTGGCCGCTTGTTCCTGGTTCTGCCACGGTTCGGCACCATCTCGCCCTGGTCGAGCAAGGCCAGCGACATCGCCCGCAACTGCGGCCTGGAAAAAATCCAGCGCCTGGAGCGGGGTATCGCCTTCTACGTCGCCGGCCAGTTCAGCGATGCCGACGCCGAGCTGATCGCCAGCAGCCTGCACGACCGCATGACCCAGATCATCGTCAGCCAGCTGGAACAGGCTGCCGGCCTGTTCAGCCACGCCGAGCCCAAGCCGCTGACCGCGATTGACGTGCTCGGCGGTGGCCGCGCCGCCCTCGAGAAGGCCAACACCGAACTGGGCCTGGCCCTGGCCGAAGACGAGATCGACTACCTGGTCAACGCCTTCAATGGCTTGAAGCGCAACCCGCACGACATCGAACTGATGATGTTCGCCCAGGCCAACTCCGAGCACTGCCGTCACAAGATCTTCAACGCCAGTTGGGACATCGACGGCGAAAGCCAGGAAAAAAGCCTGTTCGGCATGATCAAGAACACCTACGTGATGCACAGCGAAGGCGTTCTGTCGGCTTATAAGGACAACGCCTCGGTAATCGTCGGCTCCGTCGCCGGCCGTTTCTTCCCGGACCCTGAGACCCGCCAGTACGGCGCGGTGCAGGAGCCGGTGCACATCCTGATGAAGGTTGAAACCCACAACCACCCGACCGCGATTGCCCCGTTCCCGGGCGCAGCCACCGGTTCCGGTGGCGAAATCCGTGACGAAGGTGCCACCGGCCGTGGCGCCAAGCCAAAGGCGGGCCTCACCGGTTTCACCGTGTCCAACCTGCAGATCCCGGGCTTCGAACAGCCGTGGGAAGTGCCGTACGGCAAGCCTGAGCGCATCGTTACTGCACTGGACATCATGATTGAAGGCCCGCTGGGCGGCGCTGCATTCAACAACGAATTCGGCCGTCCTGCGTTGACGGGCTACTTCCGTACCTTCGAACAGTCCATCACCACCCCCCGTGGCGATGAAGTGCGCGGCTACCACAAGCCGATCATGCTGGCTGGCGGCATGGGCAACATCCGTGAAGAACACGTCAAGAAAGGCGAGATCCTGGTCGGCTCCAAGCTGATCGTGCTCGGCGGCCCGGCGATGCTCATCGGCCTGGGCGGCGGCGCGGCTTCCTCCATGGCCACCGGCACCAGCTCGGCAGACTTGGACTTTGCTTCCGTACAGCGCGAAAACCCAGAGATGGAGCGTCGCTGCCAGGAAGTCATCGACCGTTGCTGGCAGTTGGGTGACAAGAACCCGATCAGCTTCATCCACGACGTCGGCGCGGGCGGTCTGTCCAACGCCTTCCCGGAACTGGTCAACGACGGTGACCGTGGTGGCCGTTTCGAACTGCGCAACATTCCAAACGACGAGCCGGGCATGGCCCCGCACGAAATCTGGAGCAACGAATCCCAGGAACGCTACGTACTGGCCGTCGGCCCAGAAGACTTCGCGCGCTTCCAGGCCATCTGCGAACGCGAGCGCTGCCCGTTTGCCGTGGTCGGCGAAGCCACTGCCGAGCCGCAACTGACCGTGACCGACAGCCACTTCGGCAACAGCCCGGTGGACATGCCGCTCGAAGTGCTGCTGGGCAAAGCCCCGCGCATGCACCGTTCGGCGGTACGTGAAACCGAGCTGGGCGACGACTTTGACCCAAGCACACTGGAACTGGCCGACAGCATCGAACGTGTGCTGCACCATCCGGCTGTGGCAAGCAAAAGCTTCCTGATCACCATCGGCGACCGCACCATCACTGGCCTGGTTGCCCGTGACCAAATGGTTGGCCCATGGCAGGTTCCAGTGGCTGACGTTGCCGTCACCGCCACCAGCTTTGACGTCTACACCGGTGAAGCCATGGCCATGGGCGAGCGTACCCCGCTGGCCCTGCTGGACGCCCCGGCGTCGGGCCGCATGGCCATTGGTGAAACCCTCACCAACATCGCGGCGTCGCGCATCGGCAAGCTGTCCGACATCAAGTTGTCGGCCAACTGGATGTCCGCTGCCGGTCACCCGGGTGAAGACGCGCGCCTGTACGACACCGTTAAAGCGGTCGGCATGGAACTGTGCCCTGAGCTGGGCCTGACCATTCCGGTGGGCAAGGACTCCATGTCCATGGCCACGCGCTGGAACGAAGACGGTTCGGACAAGAGCGTCACCTCGCCGTTGTCGCTGATCGTCACCGGTTTTGCGCCGGTCACCGACATCCGCCAGACCCTGACCCCGCAACTGCGCATGGACAAGGGCACCACCGACCTGATCCTGATCGACCTGGGCCGTGGCCAGAACCGCATGGGCGCCTCGATCCTCGCGCAGACCCATGGCAAGTTGGGCAAGCAGGCACCGGACGTCGATGACGCCGAAGACCTAAAAGCCTTCTTCGCGGTGATCCAGGGCCTCAACGCTGACGGCCACCTGCTGGCTTACCACGACCGTTCCGATGGTGGCTTGCTGACCAGCGTCGTGGAAATGGCCTTCGCCGGTCACTGCGGCTTGAACATCGTGCTCGACAGCGTTGCCGAGGATGCGTCTGAAATCAACGGCATCCTGTTCAACGAAGAACTGGGTGCGGTGATCCAGGTTCGCCAGGACGCAACGCCAGACGTACTCGCACAGTTCAGCGCCGCTGGCCTGGACGATTGCGTGGCTGTGATCGGCCAGCCGATCAACAACGGCGAGATCAACATCTCGTTCAATGGCGATACCGTGTTTGCCGGCCAGCGCCGCTTGCTGCAACGCCAGTGGGCTGAAACCAGTTACCAGATCCAACGCCTGCGTGATAACGCCGACTGCGCCGAGCAGGAATTCGACGTGATCCTGGAAGAAGACAACCCGGGCCTGAGCACCAAGCTCAGCTTCGACGTCAACCAGGACATTGCCGCGCCCTACATCAAGAAAGGCATCCGCCCACAAGTTGCCGTACTGCGTGAGCAGGGCGTCAACGGCCAGGTGGAAATGGCGGCCGCGTTCGACCGCGCCGGCTTCAATGCGATCGACGTGCACATGAGCGACATCCTCGCCGGTCGCGTTGACCTCAATGAGTTCAAAGGTCTGGTGGCCTGCGGCGGTTTCTCCTACGGCGACGTGCTGGGTGCCGGTGAAGGCTGGGCCAAATCGGCCCTGTTCAACAGCCGTGCCCGCGACGCGTTCCAAGGTTTCTTTGAGCGCAACGACAGCTTCACCCTGGGTGTGTGCAACGGTTGCCAGATGATGTCCAACCTCAGCGAACTGATCCCGGGCAGCGAGTTCTGGCCGCACTTTGTGCGCAACCGTTCCGAGCAGTTCGAAGCCCGTGTCGCCATGGTACAGGTGCAGGAGTCCAACTCGATCTTCCTGCAAGGCATGGCCGGTTCGCGCATGCCGATCGCCATCGCCCACGGTGAAGGCCATGCCGAGTTCGCCAGCGAAGAAGCGTTGCTGGAAGCCGACCTGTCCGGTTGCGTGGCCATGCGTTTCGTCGACAACCACGGCAAGGTCACCGAGACCTACCCGGCCAACCCGAACGGTTCGCCGCGCGGGATCACCGGCCTTACCAGCCGCGACGGCCGCGTGACCATCATGATGCCGCACCCGGAGCGCGTGTTCCGCGCCGTGCAGAACTCGTGGCGCCCGGAAGAGTGGAACGAAGACGGCGCCTGGATGCGCATGTTCCGCAACGCCCGCGTGTGGGTGAACTAAGGCGGTGTACAAGCTCGCCTTCTTCGTACCCGCAAGCCACGTGGAGACGGTGAAAACCGCCGTCTTCGCTGCCGGCGGCGGGCGCATCGGCAACTACGACAGCTGTGCCTGGCAAGTGCTGGGCCAGGGCCAATTCCGCGCGATGGACGGCAGCCAGCCGTTTATCGGGCAGATTGGCCAGGTTGAAGTGGTTGAGGAATGGAAGGTTGAGCTGGTGGTGGCGGATGAGTTGATCGTGGCTGTCGTGGCTGCGCTCAAACTGAGCCACCCGTACGAGACACCGGCGTATGAGGTGTGGCAGTTGGCGGATTTCTGATTCGCACGCTGCAAAAACAAGAAACCCGCTGGGCCAGTTTGGTCAGCGGGTTTTTTGTTGGCTTTACGAGCCTATTCGCGAGCAAGCCCGCCGAAACCTCACCCGTTAGTCACAAGCGCCTTTATAGTTGCGGCGCTTTTTCATGGTCGCCATTTATGGTGGCTGTGTGCGGGAGACCTTCGGGTCTACAGCCCAAATCCCCCGTCTGACGCTCACCCCACCGACCAACTCTTCACCGTACGGCTCAGTCTCGATAGCGAAACCTTACTCGCCAATGCCGCCCAGGATATTGCGTCGGCACAGGCTCTGACGGGGCACCTGGCCTTTGAGATCGATGGCGTCCAACGAGAGATCGCGCTGGCAGTTCACCGTATGCTTGAAGGTATCCAGTTGATGGTGGATAGGGTGTTGGATTTGAATGACATTTCTAGTCTCAACACTCCAGTCGCCAGTTAAGGCTAATCGCAGGCAAGCCAGCTCCCACATTTTGAATGTATCCACAGATCAAAAATGTGGGAGCCGGGCTTGCCCGCGATGTGGCCAGTTCAGGCAAGGATCAATTAAGCCCCAGCCCCAATCTGGCGGCCACTGACCAACCGCTCCAACGCCTCGCTCAATCCCGAGGCCTTGTCACCGATCAACAGGTGCCAAACGCCGCTTTCCATCTGGCTGACCCCTTGGCAGCCCAGCGCGGTCAGATCGGTTTCTGACAGCACCGAATCATCCCCCAATTCCACCCGAAGCCGCGTCATCGCCACGGCTTCGAGCTGGCGCACATTTCCTCGACCGCCCAGTGCGTTCAACCATTTCTCGGCTTCCTGCACATTCACCGCCACCGGCTTATCCACAGGCGCAACCGCAACAGGCGCGCTGGCCACAAACGACGGCATGGCCAAACGAATCTCATCGGCAATGCTGTCGGCCATCGGTCCGACCACCACCTGCAAGCTCCCGCCATTCCCCGGCCGAACCACGGCCATGGCGCCGAGTGCTTTCAACTCCGCATCCACCGCCTTGTTGCGATCCACCATGTCCAACCGCAGGCGCGTGGTGCAGGCACCGACGCTCAGCAGATTCTCTGCACCGCCCAAGGCCTGGATGTACGCCGTGGCGCGCTGGTTATTACTCATCGCCTCAGCCTGCACCACCTGGATATCTTCCCGCCCCGGTGTCTTCAGGTTAAAGCGGCGAATGCAGTAGTTGAACACGCTGTAGTAGACCACCGCATAGACCAAGCCCACCGGGAACACCAGCCAGCCATTGGTGGACTTGCCCCAGCCCAGCACCATGTCGATAAACCCACCGGAAAAGGTAAACCCGAGGTGGATATTCAGCATATTGGTGACCGCCATCGACAGGCCGGTCAGCACCGCGTGGATCAGATACAAAAACGGCGCGAGGAACATGAACGCGAATTCAATCGGCTCGGTCACCCCGGTCAAAAACGAGGTCAACGCCATCGACAGGAAAATCCCGCCCATCACTTTACGGCGCTCCGGCAAGGCATTGCGGTACATCGCCAAACAGGCCGCCGGCAGGCCGAAGAGCATCACCGGGAACATGCCCGTCATGAACTGGCCACCTTTCGGGTCGCCAGCGAAGTAGCGAGTCAGGTCACCCGTCACCACCGCGCCGGTCACCGGGTCGGTGAAGCTGCCGAACACAAACCAGGCCATGTTGTTGAGGATGTGGTGCAGGCCGGTGACGATCAGCAGGCGGTTGAACACGCCAAACACGAAGGCGCCGAAGCTGCCGCTTTCCATCAGCAGCACGCCGAAACTGTTGATGCCGTGCTGGATCGGCGGCCAGATGAGGCCAAAGATCACGCCCAGTGCAACCGCCGAGAAACCGGTGACAATCGGCACAAACCGCCGCCCGCCGAAGAAGGCCAGGTACTCCGGCAGCTTGATGTCCTTGAAGCGGTTGTACAGCCCGCCCGCCATCAGGCCGCTGGCGATACCGGCGAGCATGCCCATGTTGATGGTGCTGTCCATCACCTTGAGGGTAGAGATCATCACCAGGTAACCAATTGCCCCGGCCAGGCCCGCGGTGCCGTTGTTGTCGCGGGCAAAACCCACGGCAATACCAATGGCGAAGATCAGCGCCAGGTTGGCGAAGATCGCTTGCCCCGCGTCGTGCATCACCGCGATGTTCAAGAGATCAGTGTCACCCAGGCGCAATAGGAGGCCGGCGATCGGCAGGATCGCGATCGGCAGCATCAGTGCACGGCCCAGGCGTTGCAGGCCTTCGATGAAATGTTGGTACATGGCGAGTCTCCCTTTTCTTGTTGTTGTCAGCTCAGCGGCCAGTGGTGTTGACAGGCTTGGCGAACGGCCTTGGCGCTGCTCAGGTCGAGCAGGCCTTGGCTCAGTTGCCGGCATTGCGCCGCGTCCAAGTGGCGGACGCGGTCCTTGATTTCTCCGATCTGCGGCGGGCTCACCGACAGCTCGCTGACGCCCAGGCCCACCAGCACCGGCGTGGCCAGCGGGTCGGAGGCGAGGGCGCCACACACGCCGACCCAGCGCCCGTGCTTGGCTGCACCGGCACAGGTCTGGGCGATCAGCCGTAGCAGCGCCGGGTGCAGCGCATCGACGCGGGCAGCGAGGCCGGCGTGGTCGCGGTCCATGGCCAGGGTGTACTGGGACAGGTCATTGGTGCCGATGGACAGGAAGTCCGCATGCTTGGCCAACTGTTCGGCCATCAGCGCGGCGGCGGGCACTTCGATCATCACGCCCAGTTCGGGGCGCTGGGTCAGCTCCAGCTCGGCGCACAGTTCATCCAGGCGCTGGCGAATCTGCAGCAACTCATCCACTTCACTGACCATCGGCAGCAGGATGCGGCAGCGCTCCAGCGGGCTGACTTGCAGCAGCGCACGCAGTTGCTGATCGAGCAGTTCGGGGCGCACCTGGGCCATGCGAATGCCGCGCAAGCCGAGTACTGGGTTGGCCTCGACGGGCAGCGGCAGGTAATCCAGCTGTTTGTCGCCGCCCACGTCGATGGTGCGGATGATCACCGACTTGTCACCCATCGCATCCAACACGGCTTGATAGGCCTGGCGTTGTTCCTGTTCATCCGGCGCGGTGCGGCGGTCGACAAACAGGAATTCGGTGCGCAGCAGGCCAACGCCATCAGCGCCGTTTTCAAAGGCCACCTGAGCTTCGGCGCTGGAGGCGACATTCGCGGCGATTTCGACGGTCACGCCGTCGGTGGTGCGTGCCGGTTGCTTAGCCTGGGCGTGTTGCTGTTGGCGGCGCAGTTTCTGTGCATCACGAATCTGGTGCACCTCGGCGTGGCGCGCCTCGCTGGGTGCCAGTTCCAGGCGGCCGTTGGCAGCGTCGAGCACTACGCGTTGGCCCTGGGGCACATCGAGCACTTCGGCGCCCAACGCGACCACACACGGCAGGCCTTTACCACGGGCCAGGATCGCCACGTGGGACGTGGCGCCTCCTTCGGCCATGCAGATGCCGACGGCTTGTTGCGCACTCAGTTGCAACAGGTCGGACGGGGTCAGTTCATGGGCGCTGACGATTGCACCGGCTGGCAACTCGAAATGCCAGGCTTCCCCGAGCAGTGCGCGCAGTACCCGTTGTTGCAGGTCGCGCAGGTCATTGGCGCGCTCGGCAAACAGCGGTTTGCCCAGGGCCAGCAATACCGCGCACTGTGCCTGGATGGCATCGCGCCAGGCGTGCGTCGCTGCGCTGCCTTGTTCGATTGAACCGGTCGCGGCTTCCAGCAGGTTGGGGTCTTCCAGCAGGGCAAGGTGGGCGGCGAAGATGTCCTCTTCCTCGACATTCTTGCGCTGGCGGGCGTGGTCCAGGGTCTTGCGGATCTCGCTGCGCACTTGCTCCAGCGCGGTGTCCAGGCGTTGCAGTTGTTCATCGGCGGCGTGGTTGCCGGTGTCGGCGGGCAGTTCAATGCCGGTCAGGCGGAACAGCGGCCCGCAGACCAATCCCGGTGCGGCGCATACGCCTTGCAACACGCCGGCTTCGGTACTGGCCTTGCGTGGCGCAACGGCGGCGACGGGGGCGTGGTGTTCTTCTTTGATAGCGGCGGACAAGGCGGCGACCAATGCTTGCACGGCGCCGTCGGCGTCTTTGCCGCGACAGGTCACGCGCACCTCATCGCCTTCGCCAATGCCCAGGCCCATCAAGCCGATCAAGCTGTCGCACGAGGCGGATTTATCGCCGTAGTGCAACCACGCCTGGCTGCTAAAATCCTGGGCGGTCTTGCGCACCAAGGCGGCTGGGCGTGCATGCAAGCCACCACGGTGAGTGATGCGCACACGGGCGCTGGCTTCAGCGACCGAGTTATCCACAGTCGCCTGGGCCTGCGCCGTCGAGCGCGTCACGATCTGCAACAACGGCTCGCCGACCTTGACGCTGTTCCCGGCAACCGGCCGCAGCTCAAATCGCTCGCCGTTGGTCAGGATGATCAGGCTGACCAGGCTCTTGCACTGGCGCGCAATGCGGTCCAGGTCAAACTGCACCAGGGCCTGGCCCTTGCTCACCCGGGCGCCGTCCTTGACCAGCAAGGCGAAGCCTTCGCCATTGAGTTCAACCGTGTCGATGCCCACGTGCATGAGCACTTCGGCACCGTTCTCGGCGCGGATCGTCAGTGCATGGCCGGTACGTGCGACGTGGATGATCACACCGTCGCAGGGCGCGTGCAGGCAATCGTTCAGCGGGTCGATGGCAATGCCGTCGCCCATGGCGCCACTGGCGAACACTTCATCGGGAACGTTGCCCAGGGTCAGCAGCGGCCCGCTTAACGGGGCGCTGAGGGTCAATGCATTATTGTTGTTGGACATGGGCACGGTACTCATCAGGAAAACACGGCAATCGACTCAGTGAGTGCGGGTGACTTTGCTCAGGTGGCGCGGTTGGTCCGGGTCCATGCCCCGGGCGTGCGCCAAACCGGCGGCCATCACGTAGAAGCTCTGGATCGCCAGGATCGGGTCCAGGCTCGGGTGTTCGGCGCGGCTCAAGGTCAGGTCGCGTTCGGCGATATCGTCGGGTGCGGCCAGCAAGACGCGGGCACCGCGTTGGCGCATGTCGGCCGCCAGGCTCAACAGACCGGCTTGCTCGGCGCCGCGTGGGGCGAACACCAGCAGTGGGTAGTTCTTGTCGATCAAGGCCATGGGGCCATGACGCACTTCGGCGCTGCTGAAGGCTTCGGCCTGGATCGCCGAGGTTTCCTTGAGCTTGAGCGCGGCTTCCTGGGCGATGGCAAACCCGGCGCCACGGCCGATCACCATCAGTTGCTGGCAACCGCGCAAGGCTTCGATGGCACGGCTCCAATCCTGCTTGGCCGCGGCGCGCAGGTCATCGGGCAGGGCGCGGCAGGCTTGCAGCAACTCGGCTTCCTGGTTCCAGTGGCCGATCAACTGCGCGCTGGCGCTGAGGGTGGCGATAAAGCTCTTGGTGGCCGCGACGCTGTGTTCCGGCCCGGCGCACAGCGGCACATGGAATTCGCAGGCGGCTTCCAGCGGCGAGTCTTCGGCGTTGACCATGGAAATGCTCAGCACGCCGCGTTTGCGCAGCAGGCGCAGACTGTTGACCAGGTCCGGGCTTTGCCCCGATTGAGAGAAACCAAACGCTACCTGCCCACTGACCTTCAACGGCGCTTGCAGCAAGGTCACCACCGACATCGGCAATGACGCCACTGGCACACCCACATGCTGCATGGTCAGGTAGGCGAAGTAGCTGGCGGCATGGTCAGAGCTGCCACGGGCGATGGTCATCGCCACTTGCGGCGGCTGGCGGCGCAGGCGGCCGGCGATTTCTTCCAGCAGCGGGTCCAGGCGTTGCAGTTGGGCCGCGACGGCGTCACAGGAGGCCAGGGCCTCTTCAAGCATTTTTGAAGTCAATGGTTTCTCCTTCGACCATTACGTCGGTGAGTGTCAGGGAGCGGTCCAGGCGCACGCAGTCGGCAAAACTGCCCGGTTGCAGGCGGCCGCGTTCTTCCAGGCCCAGGTAGTCCGCAGGAAATTGCGACAGGCGTTGTGAGGCTTCGCTGATGGGCAGGCCGATCTTCACCAGGTTGCGCAGCGCCTGGTCCATGGTCAGCGTGCTGCCGGCCAGGGTGCCGTCGGCCAGTCGTACGCCGCCCAGGCATTTGGTCACGGTGTGGCTGCCCAGCTTGTATTCACCGTCGGGCATGCCGGCGGCGGCGGTGGAATCGGTGACGCAATACAGGCACGGGATCGAGCGCAGGGCCACGCGCATCGCACCGGGGTGCACGTGCAGCAAGTCGGGGATCAATTCCGCGTATTTGGCATGGGCCAACGCCGCGCCGACGATGCCGGGTTCGCGGTGATGCAGCGGGCTCATGGCGTTGTATAAATGGGTGAAGCTGGTGGCCCCGGCGGCCATCGCGGCGACACCTTCTTCATAGCTGCCCAGGGTATGGCCGATCTGCATGCGCACGCCGCGTTCGCTGAGGGCGCGGATCAGGGCGTCATGGCCGGCGATTTCCGGCGCGATGGTAATGACGCGGATCGGCGCCAGGCGCAGGTAGGCTTCCACTTCTGCCATCAGCGCGGTGTGGGCGAAGTTGGGTTGGGCGCCGAGCTTGCCTGGATTGATGTAAGGGCCTTCCAGGTGCACGCCGAGTACGCGAGCGCTGCCGGCAGGGCGCTGTTCGCAGAAGCTGCCGAGTTGGCCGAGCACGCGGGAGATTTCCTCCACCGGCGCGGTCATGGTGGTGGCCAGCAGGGAGGTGGTACCAAAACGCACGTGGGTGCGGGTGATGGTCTCGAAGGCTATCGCGCCTTCCATGATGTCCGCACCGCCACCGCCGTGCACGTGCAGGTCGATGAAGCCTGGCAGCAGATAGGGCAAGTCGTTTTCAGCCGGGTCGCACGGTGTGCCTTCGATGGCGACGACCTTGCCGTGCGCGTGCACCAGGTGGCCGCGAATCCAGCCGCTGGGCGTGAGGATGTTGTCTTCGGACATGGGCAGTTCTCTAAATTCGCAGTTCAGCGGAATAGTCGTGGCGGCGCAGCTCTGCGACGAAGTCGTAGTAGTCGTTGCGGCAGTAGGTGTCGGTGATTTCAATCGGCGTGTTGTCGGCGGTATAGCCGACCCGCGTCATCAGCAGCATCGCGGTGCCGGGGGCGATGCCCACCAGGCGCGCGAACTCGTCCGAAGCGTTGATCGCCTGCACATGCTGCAGGGCGCGGACGATGGGCTTGCCGATGCTTTCAAAGTATTCGTACAGCGAACTGCCCAGGGCCTGGGGTTGCGGCAGCACCGAGGCGGGGACCACGGTCATTTCAATGGCCATCACCGTGTCATCGGCTTTGCGCAGGCGTTTGAGCCGGGCCACTTTGTCGCTGGTGGACAGGCACAGGCGGATCAGTTCTTCGTGGGTCGGCGGGGTGATGTCGCGTTCAAGCCATTGGGAGCTGGGCACGAAGCCCTTGAGGCGCAACATCTCGCTGAAGCCCGACAGACGCGACAAGGGTTGTTCCAGGCGTGGCGTGATAAAGGTGCCCGAGCCTTGGCTGCGGCGGATCAAGCCTTGGTCGAACAGCACTTCCAGTGCCTTGCGGGCGGTGACCCGAGAAATGCTCAACTGCTCGCTGAGCACGCGCTCCGACGGTAGCGCCTGTTCGGACGTCCACTGGCCGGCATGGATAGCCGCTTCCAGCTTGCGCGCCAATTGCAGGTACAGCGGCGTGGATTGTTTGTCGTCAGGGCGTAAGGCCAGTATCGGGTTCATCGTTCAGGGTTCCGATGCGGTTATTGGAGTGTTGTCGCCCGGTATGGGCCGGAAATTAATACCACTTAAATACCATGTCAATGCAGCCAAAACGGTGCAAATCGCCGTTTCAGGGCGCTGTAATGGGGCCTGGTATCAAGTGGTATTAGAGAGGTCTTTATTGCGCGCAGAACAGCGCAGCCCGGCGCGGTGAACTGGTATTCACCGGCAGGCGCCGCACAAGGCAGGCATTTTTTTTGGATTATTTTACGAACGGTCGAGGATTACGGACGAATCTCGATCAGGGTGCCGTCCTTGACCAGGTTCCAGACTTCGCGCATGTCGACGTTGCGCATGCCGATACAACCGTCGGTCCAGTCCAGGGTGTGGAACCACTGCTCGGGGTAGTCTTCGGTGTCGGGGGTGCCATGGATCATGATCATGCTGCCCGGCTTCACGCCTTCGCGGCGGGCGCGGGCGGCGTCGCTGATATTGGGGTAGGAGATGTGCATGGCCAGGTTGAAGCGCTCGCTGGTCTTGCGCCAGTCGATCCAGTAGAAGCCTTCTGGCGTGCGGCGGTCGCCTTCGATCAGCTTGGCGCCCTTGGGGTTCTTGCCCAGGGAGATGCGATAGGTCTTGAGGGGCTTGCCGTCGTTGATCAGTTGCAACTGACGGGCGGACTTGAGCACCAGGATTTTCTCGACGGGCTTGCCGCCGATGATTTCCACCGTGGAGGCGCAAGACAGGGTAGCGAACGACAAACAGATAAGAGCAAGCAACAGACGCATTAAAACGGTATCCCTGTGTGCCGGGTTCTTATTGGGTGGGCTTGCCCATGGGCGGGACGGCTTCGCTGCGTACGGGGTACGCCTGCTGCCGACGGTCGGCGAAAAAGTATTCTAAGGTACGCCCGACCGTGCGAAAAGCCAGCTCTGACCAAGGGATGTCGGCTTCGTCGAAAAGCTTCACTTCCAGGCTTTCGGGGCCTGCGGCAAAGTCGAGGTCGACCAGTTCGGCGCGGTAGAAGATATGCACCTGGCTGATGTGCGGTACGTCGATCAAGGTGTAGATGCTCAGGTTGCGCACGCGGGCGCAGGCTTCTTCCAGGGTTTCGCGTGCGGCGGCCTGTTCCACGGTCTCGCCGTTTTCCATGAAGCCTGCAGGCAGGGTCCAGTAACCCAGGCGCGGTTCGATGGCGCGGCGGCACAGCAGCACTTTGTCGCCCCATACCGGCACGGTGCCGGCGACGATGTTGGGGTTCTGGTAGTGAATGGTCGAGCAGTGATCACACACGTAGCGCAGGCGGCCGTCGCCTTCGGGAATGCGCTGGGTAACCGGTTTACCGCACTGGCTGCAGAAGTTCATGCTGGGGTTCCTGGAGAGTGGGCCTATCTTGGCTTGGCGGGCAGGGCCCTGCAAGTTGTCGTTTCGCGACACGGCCAAGGTTTTGGGGTTGGGCACCCGCACGCTTTGGTGCATGATGCAAGGTAGCCAACAGACCGAGATGACTCATGCTGGACGAGCTACTTCGCCGGGTAAGCAATCACACCCCCCATACACTGGAGACTGACGGGCGTTTCCCCGAGGCCGCCGTGCTGGTGCCGATTACCCGCAGTGACGAACCTGAGCTGATCCTGACCCTGCGCGCCAGTGGCCTGTCGACCCATGGTGGCGAAGTGGCGTTCCCTGGCGGGCGGCGTGACCCCGAAGACCCGGACCTGATCTTCACCGCGCTGCGCGAAGCCGAAGAAGAAATCGGCCTGCCGCCCGGGCTGGTCGAGGTGATCGGCCCCTTGAGTCCTCTGATTTCCCTGCACGGTATCCGCGTGACGCCGTATGTGGGCGTGATCCCCGATTACGTCGAATACCTGGCCAATGATGCCGAAATCGCGGCCGTTTTCAGCGTGCCCTTGGACTTTTTCCGGCAGGACCCGCGCGAACATACCCATCGCATCGATTACCAGGGCCGCAGTTGGTACGTGCCCAGTTATCGGTTCGGCGAATATAAGATCTGGGGCCTGACGGCAATCATGATCGTCGAGCTGATCAACCTGCTCTATGACGATGCCAAGATCAGCCTGCACCAGCCGCCCAAGAGCTTCATCAATATCTAAGCCATCGCTTGAATGGCCAGCCGTGAGGAAAAACCATGAAATACCGCCTGGGCGACGCCCGCGTCGAGACTCATCCACAGAGCTGGGTGGCACCGAATGCCACGCTGGTGGGCAAGGTCAAGCTGGAGGAGGGCGCCAATGTCTGGTTCAACGCGGTATTGCGTGGCGACAATGAACTGATCCTGATCGGCAAAAACAGCAACGTGCAGGATGGCAGCGTAATGCACACCGACATGGGCTACCCGCTGACCCTGGGCACCGGCGTGACCATCGGCCATAACGCCATGCTGCACGGTTGCACTGTCGACGACTACAGCCTGATCGGCATCAACGCGGTGATCCTCAACGGCGCCAAGATCGGTAAGCACTGCATCATCGGCGCCAATTCGCTGATCGGCGAAGGCAAGGAAATCCCTGACGGTTCGCTGGTGATGGGCTCGCCGGGCAAAGTGGTGCGTGAGCTGACCGATGCGCAAAAACGCATGTTGGAAGCGAGTGCCGCGCACTATGTGCACAACTCGCAGCGCTATGCGCGTGACCTGGCTGAGCAGCAAGAATGAACCCGATTGAACGCCCCGTCGCCTCGCCGTGCGTGAGCATTTGCGCCTTGGATGACGACGACATCTGCACCGGCTGCCAGCGCACGGTGGATGAGATCACGCGCTGGAGCCGCATGGACAACGCCGAGCGCCGGGTGGTGTTGGGGTTGTGCCATGAGCGGGCGAAGGCGAGTGGGTTGGTGTGGATGATTCCTGGGAAATCGGGCGCCTGATAGTTCGCTTTCGCGAGCAAGCCCGCTCCCACAGTTGACCGCGTTTATCCTGTTGGAATGCGGTTCAAATGTGGGAGCTGGCTTGCCTGCGATGAGGCCCGCCCGGACGACATATTTCTAATTGTGAAGTACCCTGTGCGGCATCACCCACAGGCCCACACTCCCATGCTCTTCCTGATCGCCTACATCAGCAGCGTCGTGCTGATCAACTTCGCCTTCTCCACCGCTCCGCACCTGGACGTCATCTGGTCCGCCTGGGGTGGCCTGGTCTTCATCCTGCGGGACATGGTGCAAACCCGCTTCGGCCACGGCGCAATCGTCGCGATGCTGGCGGCGCTGGTGCTGTCGTATGTCACGTCCGACCCGGCCATTGCCCTGGCCAGCGCCACGGCCTTCGCCGTGTCCGAGTGCATCGACTGGCTGGTGTTCAGCATCACCAAGCGCCCGCTCCACGACCGCCTGTGGATAAGTTCTGCGCTGAGCATTCCCCTCGACACCTTTATCTTCTTCGGCCTGATCGGCGCGCTGACGCCTGCGGTGGCCGGTACTGCATTGGTGTCCAAATTCGCCGGGGTCACGGTGGTGTGGCTGGTCATGGCCTGGCGTATCCGCAAGCGGGCCCTCGCCAACTGAGGCCAATTCCTACAGTTCATGTAAAATGCCGGCCTTTCTCCCAATGATCCGCTCCCCTGAGGACCTGAGATGACCCGAATCGGAACTCCATTGTCGCCAACCGCGACCCGCGTTTTGCTGTGTGGCTGCGGTGAGCTGGGCAAGGAAGTGGTAATCGAACTGCAACGCCTGGGTGTTGAAGTGATTGCCGTGGATCGCTACGCCAACGCGCCGGCCATGCAGGTGGCGCACCGTAGCCACGTGATCAACATGCTCGACGGCGCCGCCCTGCGTGCCGTGATCGAAGCCGAGAAGCCGCACTTCATCGTGCCGGAAATCGAAGCCATCGCCACCGCCACCCTGGTGGAACTGGAAGCCGAAGGCTTCACCGTGATCCCGACCGCCCGCGCCACTTCGCTGACCATGAACCGCGAAGGCATCCGCCGCCTGGCCGCCGAAGAGCTGGACCTGCCGACGTCGCCGTACCACTTCGCCGACACCTTCGAAGACTACAGCAAGGCCGTGAAAGACCTGGGCTTCCCGTGTGTGGTCAAACCGGTGATGAGTTCGTCGGGCAAGGGCCAGAGCCTGCTGCGCAGTGTCGACGATGTGCAAAAAGCCTGGGACTACGCCCAGGAAGGCGGCCGTGCCGGTAAAGGCCGGGTGATCATCGAAGGCTTTATCGACTTCGACTACGAAATCACCCTGCTGACCGTGCGCCACATCGGCGGCACCACTTTCTGCGCGCCGGTTGGCCACCGTCAGGAGAAGGGCGACTACCAGGAATCCTGGCAGCCTCAGGCCATGAGCCCGATTGCCCTGGCTGAGTCCGAGCGCGTTGCCAAGGCGGTGACTGAAGCTTTGGGTGGCCGTGGCCTGTTTGGCGTGGAGCTGTTCATCAAGGGTGACCAGGTGTGGTTCAGCGAAGTGTCGCCGCGCCCGCATGACACTGGCTTGGTGACCCTGATTTCCCAGGACCTGTCGCAGTTCGCCCTGCATGCACGTGCCATCCTCGGCTTGCCGATCCCATTGATCCGTCAGTTCGGGCCTTCGGCCTCGGCGGTGATCCTGGTGGAAGGTCAGTCGACCCAGACCGCGTTCGCCAACCTGGGGGCAGCCTTGAGCGAGCCGGACACGGCGTTGCGCCTGTTTGGCAAACCGGAAGTCAATGGTCAGCGCCGCATGGGTGTGGCGTTGGCGCGGGATGAGTCGATTGAAGCGGCTCGGGCTAAAGCGACCCGTGCTTCGAAGGCTGTTGTTGTAGAGCTGTAACCGCGTCGCGCCCTTCGCGAGCAAGCCCGCTCCCACAGTTGACCGCATTTATCCAATAGGAATGCGGTCGAATGTGGGAGCGGGCTTGCTCGCGAAGGCGGTCTATCAGGCCACCTTGTTCAAATCGTTGTTACGCGTTTCTTTCAGGCACAACACAGCTATCAAGCTGAGCAACGCGGCCGCCGACACATACCCACCGACATAACTCAGCCCACCCATCGCCACCAGCTTGGTCGCGAAGAACGGTGCCGCCGAGGCTCCCACGATCCCACCCAGGTTATACGCCGCCGAAGCGCCGGTATAACGCACGCGGGTCGGGAACAGTTCCGGCAGCAGGGCGCCCATCGGCGCGAAGGTCACGCCCATCAGGAACAGCTCCAGCGCCAGGAACAGGGCAACTGCCCAGGTGGTGCCATGGGTCAGCAGCGGCTCCATGGTAAAGCCCGACAGAATCGCCAGGACCGCCCCGACGATCAGCACCGGCTTGCGCCCATAGCGATCACTGGCCAAGGCGGCGAGCGGTGTCGCCAGGCCCATGAACAACACGGCAAAGCACAGCAGGCCGAGGAAGGTCTCGCGGCTGTAGCCCAGTGTCGACACGCCGTAGCTCAGGGAAAATGCGGTGGTGATGTAGAACAGCGCATAACACACCACCATCGATGCCGCGCCCAGCAAGACCGGCAGCCAATGCTGGCTGAACAGTTCCACCAGCGGCACCTTCACCGGGGCTTCGTTGGCGACGGCATTGGCGAACACCGGGGTCTCATGCAGCTTCAGGCGTGCATACAGGCCGACCATCACCAGTGCGGCGCTGAGGATGAACGGAATGCGCCAGCCCCAGCTGCGAAACTGCTCATCGCTCAGGCTCATGGCCAGGATCAGGAACAGGCCGTTGGCCGCCAGAAACCCAATCGATGGGCCCAGTTGCGGGAACATGCCGAACCAGGCGCGTTTGCCCTTGGGGGCATTCTCGGTGGCCAGCAGCGCCGCGCCGCCCCATTCGCCACCCAGGCCCAGGCCCTGGCCGAAGCGCAGCACGCACAACAGGATCGGCGCCCAGGCCCCGATGCTGTCATAGCCGGGCAGCAAGCCGATCAGCGTTGTACACACGCCCATCAGCAGCAAGGAAGCCACCAGCGTGGATTTACGCCCGATGCGGTCGCCGAAGTGCCCGAACAGCGCCGAACCCAGGGGGCGGGCGATGAAGGCGATGCCGAAGGTCAGGAAAGACGCGAGCATCTGCGCCGTGCCGGATGTCTGCGGGAAGAACACCGGGCCGATCACCAGCGCGGCGGCGGTGGCGTAGATGTAGAAGTCGTAGAACTCGATGGCGGTGCCGACGATGCTCGCCGTGGCGACCCGTGCGGTCGAGTTGCTCGGGGCGGCGGTAGCAGCCTCTTTGTAGGTGGTGCTCATGCGGGTATCCCTGATGGTCAGTGCGCGTTTGGACGCGGATTTTTATTGGTCGAACACCCATGGATCAGGGTTGTGCGCGGAGCGGCTCGGGATGGGAGCAAACACCGGTCAGACACGGTAAGGCAGTGCCTGGACACGCTGGGTGCGGGTAGCACGCGGTCGGGCGGGGCTCTGGTAAGCCGCAGCGATTATAGGAAGGGGTTTGAACATACAACAAGTGGGCTGACACGCCGCAAGGCAAAATGTGGGAGCGGGCTTGCTCGCGAAAGCATTGGGTCAGTCAGCTCATTTTCAACTGATCCACCGCTTTCGCGAGCAAGCCCGCTCTCACATGGATAATGTGTTTAGGCAGCAGCTTATGCGGCGACGGGCATCCGGCTGGTGTGCCAGATCAGCACCTTGCTCACCCGGTTGTCCTCGGTCTCGAGGATTTCCAGGCGGTAGCGGCCGATCTTCAGGCACACCGCGCAGTCGGGGATGGTCTCCAGTGCTTCGGTGACCAGCCCGTTGAGGGTCTTGGGGCCATCGCTGGGCAGGTGCCAGCCCAGGCTTTTGTTCAGTTCACGGATCGAGGCGGCGCCGTCGATGATGTAGCGGCCGTCGGGTTGCGCTTCGATGTGCGGGTTGTCTGCACTCTGCTCGCTTTCGAATTCGCCGACGATTTCTTCGAGGATGTCTTCCAGGGTGACGATGCCCAGCACTTCGCCGTATTCGTCCACCACCATGCCCAGGCGTCGTTGCTGCTTGTGGAAGTTGAGCAATTGCAGTTGCAGCGGGGTGCTTTCCGGCACGAAGTAGGGTTCGTGGCACGCCGCGAGCAACGCCTCTTTGGTCAGGCTGGCATCCGGCAGCAAGTGCTGGATCTGCCGGGTGTTGAGCACCGCTTCGACCTGGTTGATGTCGCTGTGGAACACCGGCAGGCGCGTGCGCTGGGAGGTGCGCAGTTGTTCGATGATGTCCTCGACCGAGTCGTCCAGGTTGATGCCGTCCACTTCGCTGCGCGGCACCAGGATGTCATTGACGGTGATGTTGTCCAGGGCATGGATACCGGGCATGCCGGGAGTGCGGCCCGCATCGGCTTCGGGTTCCGGCTCGTCGTCATGCTCGGGCAGCGGCTCGTCGCTCTTTTTCACCACGCCGGAGGTGCGCGTGAACGGGCGTAGCAACAATAGGCTGATGCCATTGAGCAGCCAGGCCAAGGGATAAAGGATTTTCAGCGGTACGCCCAGCAGTGTATTGCCGAAACCCAGCACCGCTTGCGGGTGGCGGGTGGCCAGGGTGCGCGGCAGGTAGTCGGCGAGGATCAGCAGGATCGCGCAGGAGATCAGCCAACCGAGCCACGGGCCGTTCTGGGCCCAGGCGTAGATAGCCAGCAGGGTGCAGAGAATCACCACGGCGGCGCGGCACAGGCTGTTGCACAAGATCAGGCTGTTGCGCGGAAAGCTCAGGCGGGCGGCGGCCTTGTCGCCCTGGCGTGTACCGGGGCGCAGGGCCAGCAGGTGCTGCTGTGCGGCTTCGATGGCAGTAAACAGCGCAGCCCATAACACCAGCAAGGCAATTACGGCGAGCATCGGCCCAAGGGGCAAGTTGTCCATGATCGCTGCCCGTCAGATATGCAGGATGTATTCGCGAACCAGCTTGCTGCCGAAATAGGCCAGCATCAGCAGGCAGAAACCGGCCAGGGTCCAGCGGATCGCCTTGTGCCCACGCCAGCCGAGACGGTTGCGGCCCCACAGCAGCACGCTGAACACCACCCAGGCCAGGCACGCCAGCAGGGTCTTGTGCACCAGGTGCTGGGCGAACAGGTTTTCGACGAACAGCCAGCCGGAGATCAACGACAGCGACAGCAGCGTCCAGCCGGCCCACAGGAAACCGAACAGCAGGCTTTCCATGGTTTGCAGCGGTGGGAAATTCTTGATCAGCCCGGACGGGTGTTTGTTTTTGAGCTGGTGGTCCTGCAGCAGCAGGAGCAGCGCCTGGAACACCGCGATGGTGAACATGCCGTAGGCGAGGATCGACAGCAGGATGTGGGCGAGGATGCCGGGCTCTTCATCGATGACCTGCACGGTGCCGGTCGGGGTGAAGTGCGCCAGCAGTACCGTCAGCATGCCCAGTGGGAATAGCAGCACCAGCAGGTTCTCGACGGGAATGCGGTAGCAGGCCAGCAGGGTCAGCGCGATGACGGCGGCAGCGATCAGGCTGGCGGCGCTGAAAAAGTCCAGGCCCAGGCCGACCGGTGTCATCAGGTGGGTGAACAGGCTCGTGGCATGGGCCAGCAGGGCGAGGACGCCAAGGCCCACCAGCAGACGTTTGTCCGCTTTGGTGCCTTGGGCCAGACGAGTGCCCTGATAGAGGGTCGCAGCGGCGTACAGAATGGCGGCGGCGAGGCTGGGTAGCAAACTGGGTGACAAGGGGACCATAAATCCTGATAGACAAGCCCGAAAGGCGCTGAGTTTGGCATACCCCTGCGTTCCACGAAAGACTCCCGGGACAGACAGCGGGTGTGCACCGACGCAGTCTTCGCTATAATCCGCGACCTGCCCACGCCGCAGGCTCGCCGAGCGCTGTTTTTAATAGCGATTTACCACAGCCTGGGCCGCCATTACCTCGGTCTATGATAGGGCCTGAAAGGATCGCGCATGTTTGAAAATCTGACTGACCGTCTCTCGCAGACGCTGCGCCATGTCACCGGCAAGGCCAAGCTGACCGAGGACAATATTAAAGACACCCTGCGCGAAGTGCGCATGGCGTTGCTGGAAGCCGACGTGGCCTTGCCTGTGGTCAAGGACTTCGTCAACTCGGTCAAAGAGCGCGCGGTGGGCACCGAAGTGTCCCGTAGCCTGACCCCGGGCCAGGCCTTTGTGAAGATCGTCCAGGCCGAACTCGAAAGCCTGATGGGCGCAGCGAACGAAGACCTGAACCTCAGCGCCGTGCCACCGGCCGTCGTATTGATGGCCGGTCTGCAAGGTGCGGGTAAGACCACCACCGCCGGCAAGCTGGCGCGCTTCCTTAAAGAGCGCAAGAAGAAGTCCGTGATGGTGGTGTCGGCTGACGTCTACCGTCCGGCCGCGATCAAGCAGCTGGAAATGCTGGCAGGCGAAGTGGGTGTGACCTTCTTCCCGTCCGACCTGAGCCAGAAGCCGGTCGACATCGCCAACGCTGCTATTAAAGAAGCCAAGCTCAAGTTCATCGACGTGGTCATCGTCGATACCGCCGGTCGCCTGCACATCGACGAAGAGATGATGGGCGAGATCAAGGCGCTGCATGCCGCGATCAACCCGGTCGAGACGCTGTTCGTGGTCGACGCCATGACCGGCCAGGATGCGGCCAACACCGCCAAGGCGTTTGGTGATGCGCTGCCGCTCACCGGTGTGATCCTGACCAAGGTCGACGGCGACGCCCGTGGCGGTGCCGCGCTGTCGGTACGAGCCATCACCGGCAAGCCAATCAAGTTCATCGGTATGGGCGAGAAGAGCGAAGCGCTCGAGCCGTTCCACCCTGAGCGTATTGCTTCGCGCATCCTCGGCATGGGCGACGTGCTCAGCCTGATCGAGCAGGCCGAAGCCACGCTTGACAAAGACAAGGCCGACAAGCTGGCCAAGAAGCTGAAGAAGGGCAAGGGCTTCGACCTCGAAGACTTCCGCGACCAGCTGCAACAAATGAAGAACATGGGCGGCCTCGGCGGCCTGATGGACAAGCTGCCGAACATCGGCGGTGTGAATCTGGCGCAGATGGGCAATGCCCAAGGCGCGGCAGAGAAGCAGTTCAAGCAGATGGAAGCCATCATCAACTCCATGACCCCGGCCGAGCGCCGCGACCCTGAGCTGATCAGCGGTTCGCGCAAACGTCGGATCGCCATGGGCTCCGGCACCCAGGTGCAGGACATCGGCCGCTTGATCAAGCAGCACAAGCAGATGCAGAAGATGATGAAGAAATTCTCTGCCAAAGGCGGCATGGCCAAGATGATGCGCGGCATGGGCGGTATGTTGCCCGGCGGCGGCATGCCCAAGATGTAAAGAATTCGAGCGCAAGCCCGCTTGTGCTCCGACCCACAGGGATGTGGGATCTCCAGCAAACCCGCCGTTGGCGGGCGCTGACTCGCCGTTTTAACCGACGGCTCTATAGCAGATCTGAATGGCACGCCGATAGGCGCCAGAAAAAGACATTTGCAAAAGTCCGGATATTCCTTAGAATATGCGGCCTTTCGGGCACCTATGCCCGCTGTGCATTTAGATTTGCAGCACCGACTACAGGAACGATGTTCACATGCTAACAATCCGTCTTGCCCTTGGCGGCTCCAAAAAGCGCCCGTTTTACCACTTGACCGTAACTGACAGCCGCAACCCACGTGACGGCTCTCACAAGGAACAAGTTGGCTTCTTCAACCCGATCGCTCGTGGTCAAGAAGTTCGTCTGTCCGTGAACCAAGAGCGCGTAGCCTACTGGCTGAGCGTTGGTGCACAACCTTCTGAGCGCGTTGCTCAGTTGCTGAAGGACGCTTCTAAGGCTGCGGCCTGAGCGATATGAACGCGACGCCAGCTGTTGCTGATGATTTGATCGTTATCGGCAAGATTTATTCTGTTCATGGCGTTCGCGGCGAAGTGAAGGTGTATTCCTTTACTGATCCGACTGAAAACCTGTTGCAGTACAAGACCTGGACGCTCAAGCGCGAAGGTAGTGTGAAACAGGTCGAGCTGGTCAGTGGACGCGGGAGCGACAAGTTCCTGGTCGCAAAGCTCAAGGGTCTTGATGATCGTGAAGAAGCTCGTCTTCTGGCTGGTTATGAGATCTGCGTGCCACGCAACCTGTTCCCTGAATTGACCGACGGCGAGTACTACTGGTACCAGCTGGAAGGTCTGAAGGTTATCGATCAACTGGGGCAATTGCTCGGGAAAATCGATCATCTTCTGGAAACCGGCGCCAATGATGTAATGGTGGTCAAGCCTTGCGCTGGCAGCCTGGATGATCGCGAACGCCTGTTGCCGTATACCGAGCAATGCGTGTTGGCCGTCGACCTGGCCGCGGGCGAGATGAAGGTGGAATGGGACGCGGACTTCTAAGCGTGGCTAATTTGCGCATTGAAGTGATCAGTTTGTTTCCCGAGATGTTTTCCGCCATCAGCGAGTACGGCATCACCAGTCGGGCGGTGAAACAGGGGCTCTTGCAGCTCACCTGTTGGAACCCGCGAGACTACACGACGGATCGACATCACACTGTGGACGATCGCCCATTTGGCGGTGGCCCGGGCATGGTGATGAAGATCAAGCCCCTGGAAGACGCGTTGGTTCAGGCCAAGGCTGCTGCCGGGGAGAAGGCGAAGGTAATTTACCTGTCCCCTCAAGGCCGTCAGCTGAAACAGGCGGCGGTACGCGAACTGGCGAATGAGGAAGCACTGATCCTGATTGCCGGTCGCTATGAAGGCATTGACGAGCGGTTTATTGAAGCTCATGTCGATGAAGAGTGGTCGATTGGGGACTATGTCCTGTCTGGCGGCGAGCTGCCGGCGATGGTCCTGATAGATGCGGTTACACGACTGCTGCCTGGAGCTTTAGGGCATGCGGACTCCGCGGAGGAAGATTCCTTCACGGATGGTTTGCTGGATTGCCCGCACTACACCCGACCGGAGGTGTATGCGGATCAGCGTGTTCCCGACGTATTGCTAAGTGGCAATCACGCACACATCCGGCGTTGGCGTTTACAGCAGTCCCTTGGTCGGACCTATGAACGACGCGCCGATCTTCTGGAAAGCCGCTCGCTTTCTGGAGAAGAGAAGAAGCTGCTCGAGGAATACATCCTCGCGCGGGACGATAGTTAACAACGTATCGATGGTAGGTCCATTGACTTACCTTAGGAGCACAGCATGACTAACAAAATCATCCTTGCACTCGAAGCAGAGCAGATGACCAAAGAGATCCCTACCTTTGCCCCGGGCGACACCATTGTCGTTCAGGTGAAAGTGAAGGAAGGCGACCGTTCGCGTCTGCAAGCGTTCGAAGGCGTGGTAATCGCCAAGCGTAACCGTGGTGTGAACAGTGCTTTCACTGTTCGTAAAATCTCCAACGGTGTTGGCGTAGAGCGTACTTTCCAGACCTACAGCCCGCAAATCGACAGCATGGCCGTCAAGCGTCGCGGTGACGTACGTAAAGCCAAGCTGTACTACCTGCGTGACCTGTCCGGTAAAGCAGCTCGCATCAAGGAAAAACTGGCTTAAGTCCAGCTTCCCGATGCAGAAAAAAGCAGCCTACGGGCTGCTTTTTTGTGCCTGAAATTTGTCCATTCCCGGTATCTGTTTATGACCACCCGCCTTGAAGAAATCCAGCGCCGCACCGACCTGTCCGTCACCCATGTGACCAAGGCCGTGTTCCCGCCGACCACCAACCACCACAACACCCTGTTCGGCGGCACCGCCCTGGCCTGGATGGACGAAGTGTCGTTCATTACCGCCACGCGTTTTTGCCGGTTGCCGTTGGTGACGGTGTCTACCGACCGTATCGACTTCAACCACGCGATCCCTGCCGGCTCCATCGTTGAGCTGATCGGCCGGGTGATCAAGGTCGGCAACACCAGCCTCAAGGTTGAAGTGGAAGTGTTTGTTGAGAGTATGAGTGCCGACGGTCGCGAGAAGGCGATCCAGGGGGTGTTCAGCTTTGTGGCCATCGATGCCGACAAGCGGCCGGTGCCGGTGCTGCCTGGGTTTGTAGACTGATCCTGGACCGAGCCGCGGCCATCGCAGGCAAGCCAGCTCCCACATTTGATCGGTGTCGGGCACATATCAGCGCCCTGACACAAAACCCCTGTGGGAGCTGGCTTGCCTGCGATAGGATCTAACAGACACTACAGAAAACTGCCTGAGCTCCCATGCCCGCCATTGACCACCCTTTGATCGACCGCTTCCTAGACGCCCTCTGGCTGGAAAAAGGCCTGTCCGACAACACCCGCCAGGCCTACCGCAGCGACCTGGCCTTGTTCAACGGCTGGCTGCAGGAAAAGAACCTCGAACTGGTCAACGCAGGCCGCGAGCTGATCCTCGATCACCTGGCCTGGCGCCTGGAGCAGAACTACAAACCCCGCTCCACTGCGCGATTCCTCTCTGGTGTGCGTGGCTTCTTTCGCTATTTGTTGCGAGAAAAGCTGATCGCCCTCGACCCCACCCTGCAAGTCGATATGCCGCAGCTCGGCAGGCCGCTGCCCAAATCCCTGTCGGAAGCCGATGTGGACGCTTTGCTCGCTGCCCCCGACCTGAGCGAAGCCATCGGCCAACGTGATCGCGCCATGCTCGAAGTGCTCTACGCCTGCGGCCTGCGCGTCACCGAGCTGATCAGCCTGACTCTGGAGCAAGTCAACTTGCGCCAGGGCGTATTGCGGGTGATGGGCAAGGGCAGCAAGGAGCGTTTGGTGCCGATGGGCGAGGAGGCGATTGTGTGGGTGGAGCGCTATATGCGGGAGGCACGTAGCGAACTGCTGGGAGGACGCCCCAGTGATGTACTGTTTCCAAGCCTGCGCGGCGAGCAGATGACGCGCCAGACCTTCTGGCACCGCATCAAGCACCAGGCCAAGGTCGCCGGGATCGGCAAGGCACTGTCGCCCCACACGTTGCGCCATGCCTTTGCCACGCATTTGCTCAACCACGGTGCGGATTTACGTGTAGTCCAGATGCTGCTGGGCCACAGCGATTTATCCACAACCCAGATCTATACCCACGTGGCGCGTGCACGTTTGCAGGATATGCACGCCAAACATCACCCGCGAGGCTGAAAACCGCCAATTTATCCCGTCACGGGCTGCCCTGCGGCCCAACTGTGGTAGGCTTTGCCGGTTAGCAAAGGGGACGGCCCATGCCCGGGTTTCCACATCGGCGCGACTGCTTCCGTCCCTGCATCTGCCTTCAGGAGTTCCCATGCGCTTGACCCAGATTATTGCCGCCGCAGCCATTGCGTTGGTTTCCACCTTTGCGTTCGCCGATGACGCCGCCGAGCAGACCATTCGCAAGAGCCTGGCCAACCTGCAGCTCGACACCCCGATCGAAAGCATCAGCGCCAGCCCCATGGCCGGCCTGTATGAAGTCAAGCTCAAGGGCAGCCGTGTGCTGTACGCCAGTGCCGACGGCCAGTACATCGTCCAGGGCTACCTGTTCCAGTTGAAGGACGGCAAGCCGGTCAACCTGACCGAGAAAGCCGAGCGCCTGGGCGTGTCCAAGCTGATCAACGGCATTCCGGTGGCTGAAACCGTGGTTTACCCGGCCATTGGCGAGACCAAGACCCACATCACCGTGTTCACCGACACCACCTGCCCGTACTGCCACAAGCTGCACGCCGAAGTGCCTGCGCTGAACAAGCTGGGCGTGGAAGTGCGCTACGTAGCATTCCCGCGCCAGGGCCTGGGCTCGCCGGGTGATGAGCAGCTGCAAGCCGTGTGGTGCTCGGCCGACAAAAAGGCCGCCATGGACAAGATGGTCGATGGCAAGGAAATCAAGGCAGCCAAATGCGCCAACCCGGTTTCCAAGCAGTTCGCCCTGGGCCAGTCCATTGGTGTGAACGGTACACCGGCCATCGTTTTGGCGGACGGCCAGGTGATTCCGGGCTACCAGCCGGCACCACAAGTTGCCAAACTGGCGCTGAGTGCCAAATAAACCAGCATCGTCGAACCTTTGACGATCATGGCCCGCTGATGAGTCGGCGGGCCACTAATTGAAAGCCGCAGTCGTGCGGCTGTTTTCCACGGCCGACCTAGCGTCGGCCGTTTCATGGGGAGTTCTTCAGTGAAACCGGTCAAAGTAGGCATCTGTGGGTTGGGGACCGTCGGTGGCGGCACCTTTAACGTACTTCAGCGTAACGCTGAGGAAATTTCCCGCCGTGCAGGTCGCGGGATTGAAGTGGCACAAATTGCCACACGTTCGCCAAAACCTCAGTTCGAAACGACCGGTATTGCGATTACCAACGATGTGTTCGCCGTTGCCACCAACCCTGAGATCGATATCGTCATCGAACTGGTCGGCGGTTATACCGTGGCCCGTGAGTTGGTGCTCAAGGCCATCGAGAACGGCAAGCACGTGGTCACCGCCAACAAGGCGCTGATCGCCGTGCACGGCAACGAGATCTTCGCCAAGGCCCGCGAGAAGGGCGTGATCGTGGCGTTCGAAGCCGCCGTGGCCGGTGGCATCCCGGTGATCAAGGCGATCCGTGAAGGCCTGTCCGCCAACCGTATCAACTGGGTGGCCGGGATCATCAACGGCACCGGCAACTTCATCCTCACCGAAATGCGCGAGAAGGGCCGTACCTTCGAAGACGTGCTGGCCGAAGCCCAGGCCCTGGGTTACGCCGAAGCCGACCCGACCTTCGACGTGGAAGGCATCGACGCTGCGCACAAGCTGACCATCCTGGCCTCCATCGCCTTTGGTATTCCGCTGCAGTTCGACAAGGCCTACACCGAAGGCATCACCAAACTGACCACTGCCGATGTGAACTACGCCGAAGCGCTGGGCTACCGGATCAAGCACCTGGGCGTGGCGCGCAGCACACCGGCGGGTATCGAACTGCGTGTGCACCCGACGCTGATCCCGGCCGACCGCCTGATCGCCAACGTCAATGGCGTGATGAACGCGGTGATGGTCAACGGTGATGCGGCAGGTTCGACCCTGTTCTACGGCGCCGGCGCCGGCATGGAGCCAACGGCTTCCTCGGTCATCGCTGACCTGGTGGACGTGGTCCGCGCCATGACCAGCGACCCGGAAAACCGCGTGCCGCACCTGGCCTTCCAGCCGGACTCGCTGTCGGCCCATCCGATCCTGCCGATCGAAGCTTGCGAGAGCGCCTACTACCTGCGCATCCAGGCCCAGGATCACCCGGGCGTGTTGGCCCAGGTGGCCAGCATTCTGTCGGAGCGTGGTATCAACATCGAATCGATCATGCAGAAGGAAGTCGAGGAGCAAAACGGCCAGGTGCCGATGATCCTGCTGACCCACCGCGTGCTCGAGCAGCACATCAACGATGCCATCGCCGCCCTGGAAGCCCTTCAAGGCGTGGTCGGCCCGGTGGTGCGGATCCGCGTCGAACACCTGAACTAATGGTTTTGCTGCAAGGGCCCCGCAGGTTCGGCGGCCCTTGTTCAAGAATGCTCTAGAGGAGCCAGTCATGCGTTATATCAGCACCCGCGGCCAGGCACCGGCCCTGAATTTCGAAGACGTCCTGCTGGCAGGTCTTGCCACTGATGGCGGCCTGTACGTGCCGGAAAACCTGCCACGCTTCACCCAGGAAGAAATCGCCTCCTGGGCCGGCCTGCCGTACCACGAGCTGGCGTTCCGGGTGATGCGCCCGTTCGTCACCGGCAGCATTCCGGATGCAGACTTCAAGAAGATCCTGGAAGAGACCTACGGCGTGTTCTCCCACAACGCCATCGCGCCTCTGCGCCAGCTGAACGGCAACGAGTGGGTGCTGGAACTGTTCCACGGCCCGACCCTGGCGTTCAAGGACTTCGCCCTGCAACTGCTGGGTCGCCTGCTGGACTACGTGCTGCAAAAACGTGGCGAGCGCGTGGTGATCATCGGTGCTACCTCCGGTGATACCGGCTCGGCCGCCATCGAAGGCTGTAAGCACTGCGAAAACGTCGACATCTTCATCCTGCACCCGCACCAGCGCGTGTCGGAAGTACAGCGTCGCCAGATGACCACCATCTTTGGTGAGAACATCCACAACATCGCCATCGAAGGCAACTTCGATGACTGCCAGGAAATGGTCAAGAACAGCTTCGCTGACCAGAGCTTCCTGAAGGGCACGCGACTGGTAGCGGTGAACTCGATCAACTGGGCGCGGATCATGGCCCAGATTGTCTACTACTTCCACGCCTCCCTGCAGTTGGGCGGCCCGGCGCGTTCGGTGTCGTTCTCGGTGCCAACCGGCAACTTCGGTGACATCTTCGCCGGCTACCTGGCGCGCAACATGGGCCTGCCGATCAACCAGTTGATCGTCGCCACCAACCGCAATGACATCCTGCACCGCTTCATGAGCGGCAACCAGTACGTCAAGGAAACCCTGCACGCCACGCTGTCGCCGTCCATGGACATCATGGTCTCGTCGAACTTCGAACGCCTGCTGTTCGACATGCACGGTCGCAACGGTGCGGCCATTGCCGGCTTGATGGACACCTTCAAGAGCGGCGGCGGCTTCAGCGTGGACGAAGAACGCTGGACCGAAACCCGCAAGCTGTTCGACTCCCTGGCCGTCGACGATGCACAGACCTGCGAAACCATCGCAGAAGTCTATGCCCAGACCGGCGAGCTGCTCGACCCGCACACCGCCATCGGTGTGAAGGCCGCGCGCGAATGCCGTCGCAGCCTGGATATCCCGATGGTGATCCTGGGCACTGCGCACCCGGTGAAATTCCCGGAGGCCGTGGAGAAAGCCGGCGTTGGCAAGGCACTGGAATTGCCGGTGCACCTGGCTGACCTGTTCGAGCGCGAAGAGCGCTGCACAGTGCTGGCCAATGACCTGAAGGCGGTGCAGGCATTTGTGAGCCAGCATGGCAACCGGGGCAAGCCGCTGTAAGGCAAGCCGCGTAGACAAGAACGCCGCTGTCCCTTCCTTGGGACAGCGGCGTTTTTTTGTTTCTGGCAGGCCCGGCTTGGCGTGAGCGATTACGTTAGAAGTTTCTGCGCGATGGCCGATACGGTGCTGAACGCCGTAAACATGGCCATTACAACCCCCAGGGGGTACCAGAAATTTTCACGGGTTATCTTGTGTGTTTCAGCCGTGAGTTTGCGTTGCTCCGCATAGATGCGTGATATGTCGGCGTGAATCTTCTCTAACGCCGCTTGCTGTTTGTCGTGTTCCAGCATTGTCTTCATCCTTCGCAATAAGGGCCTTTTGACATGCGCTTTTAACGGCATAACAGCCTGTTCAGCGCTCACCGAGTTTAGGATTCACCTCGGACAGCAGCCCTCGGCAAACCCTAAAACAGCTGCCCATTGCGTAAGCAGGTATGTGCGCCGTTTTTTCGTTGTCATGTTGCAAGCGCATGCTGGAATCCGTCACCCCTGACGACCCCATAAAGACGATAAAGCGAACTTTCCTACGTCACAAACAGTCACTTAGGATAGATGCAGCTCCCGTTGAACCGATTGTTCCCGAACTATTGAGTGGTGATCGAGATGGAAAGTATCAGCCTATTGCTCGAAGAAGCACTGAGCCCTTATCAGGTTACGCTGACCACCTCTGGTGTGCAGGCCGAGTGCCTGGTGACCGTGAAGAACCCTGCTGGCGCTATTGTCGTCGAGCGTGAAGTCGACCGAGCGCAATTGATGGACAAGCGTGTGCTGGTGGATGTGGTGGACTGTTTGTTGCGAGACCTGAAAATCGCCGAAGGTCGCCTGGAACCTTCCGTCATCGCTGCCCTGAGAAACGCTGCCCAGACACGCAACGCTGCCGTGGCATGAAGAAAAGTTTATCTGAGGAAACTTCCTACAGCATGGCCGGTCAGACTTTATAACGGCAAGAGCAAGCATTGTGCTCCGGTGTTTGTGGCTTGTCGTACTGGTCTTTGTAGGCCACGTTTAACCCCGAAGTGTCTCCCCACTCTTCGGGGTTTCTTTTTGCCCGGGATTTGTCAGGGCGCAGGGGCTTCCTGGAAAAAACTCGGGTTGTCCGACAGGTAGCGCTCGCGCATGACAGGGTCCAGCCACGAGGCGTAGGACTGCTGTACTTGCCCTTGTGGGATGTCTCGCAGTACCGCGTTGATGCGTTCGATGGCCTGCCTTCCTTGGGCTGTGTCCGAACAACCGATGTAGGTGCGCTGGTAAGGCGCGGAGCCTTTGATCGGGAAAAACACCAGGTCTTGTGGGTCGATACCTTGCTGCTGTGCGTGATAGCGGATTTCCGTCCAATAGCCCAGTACCGCTTCCAGACGGCCAAGACGCTGCATCTGCAACAGGCTACCGAGGGCGTCGTTACCGTAATGCAGCGCCAGCCGATGAGGCGCGGCGTGCTTGAGCCGCTCGTCGATGGCCGGGCCATAGCTGCGCTCGGCAATGGCCCCCAGGCGTGCATTGTGCGCTTCGAGAAAGGCCTGCAAGTCGAACTGGCCGTCGACGATATAGGCCGCCATCGCGGCCTCTTTGCTGCGACGGATCATCACCCCGTTGCTGACCACCACAAAGGCCTGGGCCGAAAACACCACGTAGCTGGCCCGCTCAGGCGTCCACAGCAGAGACGGGTCGCAGGTGAACGAGGGCTCGCGCAGCATTTGCGTGCCACGGGCGCGATTGACGTGCAGGATCTGGTGCCGATATTCCGGCAGCCGCTCCTTGAGCATCGGCAACAACTCGTCCAGCGCGCCCTGGCCTTTCTGTGGTCCTTCGAAAATGGTCAGTGGCGGCAAGTCGCGCAGCAGCCAGATCAAGGTGTCCTCGGCGTTGGCCAAAAGTGGCCAGCCACAGCTGACCATCATCATGGCGAGACAGAGTTGCCTGGACAAGCGCCTGGCGCGGCGAGCCATCAGATCGCGCCAGCCTCACGCAAGCGGGTGATGGCCAAGGCGTCGTAGCCCAGCTCATTGAGCACCACGCTGTTGTGTTCACCCAATTGCGGACCCACCCATTCACAGCTACCTGGCGTGTCCGAAAGCTTGGGCACGATGCCCGGCATCTTGAAGTCCTTGCCTCCCGGCAACTGCGCCTTGAGGAACATTTCCCGGGCGAGAAACTGCGGGTCACCCAGCATGTCCTCGGCGCTGTAGATACGGCTGGCGGGCACTTCGGCCTTGTTGAGTTGGTCGACCACCTGCGCCAGTGGCAGCGAATTGACCCAGCGATCGATCACGCCGTACAGCTCGTCACGGCGGCTGTCACGCCCGTCATTGCTGGACAGCGCCGGGTCATTGGCCAGGTCGTCACGGCCGATGGCGCTCATGAACCGTTTGAAGATCGCATCGCCATTGGCGCCGATCTGCACGTGCTTGCCGTCGGCACTGGTGTGGATCGAGGAGGGCGTGATGCCGGGCATGATGTTGCCGGTGCGCTCGCGAATGAAGCCGAACACGTCGAACTCCGGAATCATGCTTTCCATCATGGCGAAAATCGCTTCGTACAGCGCCACATCCACCACCTGGCCGAGCCCGCCGTTCACCTCGCGGTGACGCAAGGCCATCAGTGCGCCGATCACAGCCCACAAGGCCGCAATCGAGTCGCCGATGGAGATGCCGGTGCGCACGGGCGGGCGATCCTCGAACCCGGTGATGTAGCGCAGCCCACCCATGGACTCGCCCACGGCACCGAAACCAGGCTGGTCCTTCATCGGCCCGGTCTGGCCAAAGCCCGACAGGCGCACCATCACCAATTTCGAGTTCAGTGCATGCAGGGTTTCCCAGCTCAGGCCGAGTTTTTCCAACACGCCGGGGCGGAAGTTCTCGATCAGGATGTCGGCGTCTGCCAGCAGTTGCTTGAGAATCGCCAGGCCGTCCGGGTGCTTGAGGTTCAGCGTCAGCGATTTTTTATTACGGGCCTGCACAAACCACCACAGCGAAGTGCCTTCATACAGCTTGCGCCATTTGCGCAGCGGGTCGCCGCCATCCGGTGATTCGACCTTGATCACCTCGGCACCGAATTCGGCGCAGATACGCGAGGCGAACGGGCCGGCAATCAGGGTGCCCAGTTCGATGACTTTCAGGCCGGCAAGCGGTTTGGCGTTAAACGACATGAGGATCCTTGTCTGTGCAGGGCGGTGGTGGAATGCCTTTTAACATAGGCGAGGGGCCCAGTGATAAGGATGATGCAGCTCAGTATTCGTTGAATGACCTCGCCATCGGTTAGACTGGCCGCCTTTCCCTGTCTCTAGAAGCCCGTTCATGGCCCAGCCGTCCACGACCTATAAATTCGAACTCAACCTCACCGACCTCGATCGCTCGGTGTACGAGAGTGTCAAACAGACCATCGCCCGCCATCCTTCGGAAACCGAAGAACGCATGACCGTGCGCCTGCTGGCCTACGCCCTCTGGTACAACGAGCAGCTGTCGTTCGGGCGTGGCCTGTCGGATGTAGACGAACCTGCCCTGTGGGAAAAAAGCCTGGATGACCGGGTCCTGCACTGGATCGAAGTCGGCCAGCCCGACGCCGACCGCCTGACCTGGTGCTCGCGCCGCACCGAGCGCACCAGCCTGCTGGCCTACGGCAGCCTGCGCGTGTGGGAAGGCAAGGTCGTGCCGGTGGCGAACAACCTGAAAAATGTACACATCGCCGCGGTACCGCAGGAAGTCCTGGAGACGTTGGCCAAGGACATGCCCCGCGTGATCAAGTGGGACGTGATGATCAGTGAAGGCACGATCTTCGTCACCGACGACCGTGGCCAGCATGAAGTGCAATTGCAATGGCTGGCCGGCGAACGCGGCTGAACGGGCAGGAACTCTTTTGTGTGGGAGCAGGCAAGCCAGCTCCCACAGTTGATTTGTGTTGTATTCAGAATTGCTGTTTAACCGCTGTATTAGAAGAGAAGCACCTGTCACCCCATGCGTATCGATCCCCGCCCGTTGCCTGCTGTCCTGCCGTTTCTCGGTGAATTGCCGCCGCTGTTGACCCGTCTCTATGCCGCACGCGGGGTGCAGTCGGAAGCCGAGCTGGATAAAAGCCTGGCGCGGTTGATTCCCTACCAGCAACTCAAGGGCATCGATGCCGCCGTGGACCTGCTGGTGACAGCCTTGGAGCAGCGCCAGCGCATCCTGATCGTCGGAGACTTCGATGCCGACGGCGCCACGGCCAGCACCGTGGGCACCCTGGGCTTGCGTCTGCTCGGCGCGGCGCATGTCGATTACCTGGTGCCGAACCGCTTCGAATACGGCTACGGCCTCACTCCGGAAATCGTCGCCGTGGCCCTGCAGCGCAAGCCGCAGTTGCTGATCACCGTGGACAACGGCATCTCCAGCGTCGAAGGCGTGGCGGCGGCGAAAGCGGCGGGGCTGAAAGTTTTGGTGACAGACCACCACTTGCCCGGCGACGAACTGCCGCTGGCCGACGCTATCGTCAACCCGAACCAGCCCGGCTGTGAGTTCCCCAGCAAGGCCCTGGCCGGCGTGGGCGTGATTTTCTACGTGCTGATGGCCCTGCGTGCGCGCCTGCGCAGCCTCGGTTGGTACGAAAACAAGCCGCAGCCCAACATTGGCGAACTGCTCGATCTGGTCGCCTTGGGCAGCGTGGCCGACGTTGTACCTCTGGACGCGAACAACCGCATCCTCGTGCACCAGGGCCTGGAGCGCATTCGCGCCGGGCGCGCTCGGCCGGGGATCAAGGCGATCCTGGAAGTGGCCAAGCGCGATGCGGCGCGCATCACCTCCACTGACCTGGGTTTTATCCTCGGGCCGCGCCTGAACGCTGCCGGGCGCCTGGATGATATGAGCCTGGGCATTGAATGCCTGCTCACCACGGACTTTGCCGCTGCACGGGAAATGGCCGCGCAACTGGATGGCATGAACCAGGACCGCAAATCCATCGAGCAAGGCATGCAACGCGAGGCCCTGGCCCAGCTCAAGGACTTGCCGGTGGAGTCGATGCCTTACGGCTTATGCCTGTTCGATCCGGAATGGCACCAGGGCGTGATCGGGATTTTGGCGTCGCGCATGAAAGAGCGTTACTTCCGCCCGACCATCGCCTTCGCCGACGCCGGTGACGGCCTGCTCAAGGGCTCTGGGCGCTCGGTGCAGGGTTTTCACATCCGTGATGCGCTGGCGGTGGTGGCGAGCCAGCATCCCAACCTGATCGCCAAATACGGCGGCCACGCCATGGCGGCGGGGCTGACGCTGGCTGAGGAAAACTTCCCACTGTTTGCCGAGGCCTTTGATGCGGAAGTGCGTCGGCAACTGCGTGAAGAAGACCTGACTGGGCGCCTGCTGTCTGACGGCACCCTGGCCGTGGAAGAGTTTCACCTGGAACTGGCCCGTGCACTGCGCCACGCCGGCCCATGGGGCCAGCACTTTCCCGAGCCGGTGTTTCACGGGGTGTTCCAGTTGGTGGAGCAACGTGTGGTGGGAGAGCGGCACCTCAAAGTGGTGCTCAAGACCGAGTGCGGGTCGGTGAAGCTGGACGGGATTGCGTTTGGGGTGGACCGGGAGGTCTGGCCGAACCCGACGGTGAAGTGGGTAGAGTTGGCCTATAAGCTGGATGTGAACGAGTTTCGCGGGAATGAAACCGTGCAGTTGATGATTGCCCACATCGAACCGCGCTAGATCTCAGCAACACCACAAAACAAATGTGGGAGCTGGCAAGCCAGCTCCCACATTTTGGTTTGTGTACAGCCGGGACTTACTCGGCTTTGTCCTTGGCCTGGTGCTTCACGATGATGTCGACCAAGCGCTGTGCCAGCGCCGGGTAGTTCTCATCGAAGTGATGCCCACCCGGCAGCTTCACGGCTTCGCCCACGGCAGTCTTGTCGGTGCAGCCACTCTCGTCGACTTCTTCGGCACCGTAGATGCACACCACTTTGTCCGCTGGCAGCTTGGCCATTTCCGGGCCGGTGGCGGCTTCTTTGCCGGCGTTGCCCAGCCAGCCTTCCACTTCAATCTCGAAGCTGCCGGTGCGGGCGAACGCCAGCAGGATGATCGCATCCACGCGCTGTTGCTCGTTTTCCGGCAGGCGGTTGTAGATGGCCGGCAGTACGTCGGCGCCGAACGAATAGCCGGTCAGCACGAAGCGCTTGGTGCCCCATTTCTGCCGATAGTGCTGCATCAGCTCGGTGAGGTCCTTGGCGCTTTGTTCCGGGGTCTTGTGCTGCCAGTAGTAGCGCAGGGTGTCGATGCCGACCACTGGGTAGCCGATCTTGGCCATTTCGCCGGCCACGTCGCGGTCCAGGTCACGCCAGCCGCCGTCACCGGAGAGGAACAGGGTCACGGTGTCCTTGGCTTGGCCGGCGGGCACTTCCACCACGGGAATGGCCAGGCCGCCGTTGTCCGAACCGACCAATTGCTTGCGCAGTTCGTTGTTCAGCACTTGCGGGTAGTGAATGTCGTAGTCGCTGATGCTGGTGGTGGCGCGCGGCGTATCGCGTACGAAACTGGCGGCATCGTCGTCAGGGTTATCGTTCCAGGCCACCAGCCAGCTGCCGTGGGCAGAGGTTTTTGGCAATGGGTCCTTGCAGCCTTCCTGCGTCATGGCGAAGCCGACAGAGATGGCGTTGGCCTTGTCGTCGCTCTGTGCCGCCAGCCAGCGCCATGCCAGCGCTGCGCCAGGGCCGATGCCGCTGGCGAGGGTTGCCGGGCCCTTGAGTTGGCTCAGGGCGCCTTGCAGGGCTTGTTCCTGCAGCGTGCAGTCATCCTTTGGCAGGATCACTTGGACAATCTGTGCCTTGCCGCCTTGGCTCAGGGCAATCAACTGGCTGTCGCTCAGGGTGTCAGCGGCCAGCACCGCCACGGCGACGCGGGCTTTGGCCGTGCCGGCCGGGGTGACGCGGGTCATGACAGAACCGTCGGCCTGGGGCAGTTGCTCCAGGGTCGGTTGCGGGGCAGGGCGGTTCCAGTACCAATAGCCGCCACCCAGGATCAGGGCGAGCAGCACTACAAAGGCCAATACATACCGCCAGGAGCGTCGAATCATCAGCGTTTCACCAATCCAGTCAAGCCGCCCGCGATCAGGGCGGCGGTATCGGCCAGTGCCACCAGCGGATCAAGTCCTGCGGGCACGGCCATGTAACGGGGTTCCCAGTCAGGCTGGAACTTGTCTTTGAAGCGGCGCAAACCTTGGAAGTTATACAGCTGCTCGCCACGGCGGAACACCATCGAACCCAGGCGTTGGGTCAGCGGGGCACCACGACGCGGTTGCAGGCCCGACAACGGCACCATGCCGAGGCTGAAGCGGGCGTAGTCATGGTTCTTATAATGTTGGATCAGGCCGACCATCATGAACTCCATGGTCAGCTTGGGCGCGTCCGGGTGGGCGCGCATCAGGTCGAGGCTGGCCAGGTCGTGGTTGTAAGTCTCGAGCAGGTTGGCGAAGGCCACCGGGCGCCCTTCGAAGCGAATGATCGCGATGCGAAAGTGCTTGAGGTAGTCGTCGCTGAAGCGTCCCAGGGAAAAGCCCTTTTCCCGCACGTTCTTGCCGGTCAGCCAGGCATCGGAGATGACCTTGAGTTCATCCATCGGTGCATGGCCCGGATCGAAGATCTCCAGGGACAGGCCGTCCCGGGTGCCACGGTTCCAGGTGTAGCGCAAATCCTTCATCTCTTTGCCCTTGGCTTCCAGGTCAAAGCGTTTCAGGTCGACGCGGGCTTCTTCACCCAGTTTGATCGCGGTGAGGCCGATGTCCATGTAGTACGGCAGGTTCTCGGCGCGCACCTGATAGAACACCGGGCGGGCGTGGTGGATGTCACACAGGTCACGGAACTGCCAGATCATTTCGGCCCGGGGTTGGGTCGGGCCGATCGGGTCATACAAGGCCACCAGGCTGCGCCCGCGACGGGCGTACATCAAGAAGGCTTCATCGTTGGGGTGGAACAGCAGCGCCTTGTCGCCGGTCAGCGCGAGGCCACCGTCAGGCTGGGACGAGGCCATCAGGATCTTGGTGGCGCGCTCCAGCTCATCCGGAGTCGGCAGGTGGATGACCGGGCGTGCGGTGCGCAGCAGCCAGGTCAGCGACACGATCACCAGCAGCACGGCGGCACCCAGCAGCGAACGCAAGCCACGGGGAGCGTTGGCGTCGAGGGTGAACTGCCACCACAGTTGATGGCTGTACGGGACATCCTGATAGGCAAACAGCAGTAGCCAGATCGAGGCGCCCAGCACGCAGACACTGGCCACCAGGTACAGCGGTGAGAACGGCAGTTCAGTCAGGCGGCTGGCGCGGTAGAACGAGCGACGGAAGATCGCCAGCAGCACCGCGGTCATGATCATCAGGCTGGCTTCTTCCCAGTCGAAACCCTTGAGCAGCGAGAGCAGGGCGCCGGTCAGCAGCAGCACCATCGTCAGCATCCAGGCTGCCGACAAGCGTCGGCGCAGGCCCTGGGCGAGCAGCAGGCAGAGCACACCGATCAGGCTGGCACCAAAGTGGGAGGCGTCAATCAGGCGGTGGGGAATCAGGAAGCCGATGTTTTCCAGGCGTGAGTCGATTTCCGGCGTGGCGCCGGAAAACAGCAGGACCACGCCTGACAAAAAAACCAGTACGGCCAGTACCGGCGCCGCCAGCCCAGAAGCGACCCGCAGGCTCTGCTGGGTCTGGAACAGGCGCTGGGCTTCGTTGACCAGCAGGAACACACAGGCGATCAACAGCGGCAGTACCACGTAGATCATCCGGTACAGCAACAGGGCTGCGGCCAGCGGCGCGGCGCCAAGCTTGTCGGCAAAGGCGGCCAGCAGGATGGCTTCAAATACACCCACGCCGCCCGGTACGTGGCTGAGTACACCGGCCGCCAGGGCCAGCAGGTACACCAGCAGGAACGGGCCGAACGGTGGCGCTTCCGGCAGCAGCATATAAAGGACGGTCGCAGCGGCGGCGACGTCCAGTGCGGTGATGATCAGTTGCAGGAACGTCAGGCGGCGGCCCGGCAGGCGCAGGGTACGACGGCCAGCCTTGACCAGCAGGTTGTCAGGGTAGGGTTGTTCGGGCAGACGGCGACGATAAATGCCGATGCACAGCACGGTCGACAGCAGCAGCACCGCGCCGGCAATGCCGCCGAGCACCATCTGCGGCAGATGCAAGTAGGTTGCGGCAGCGGGCAGGTTGCTCAAGGTCGCCAGGGCGGCCAGCGGCGGCAGGGCGGTGCCGAGGGCCAGGCTGGCAAACACGGTCATGTGGGCCACTTCCGAAGCGCCGATGCCATGACGTGCATATAAACGGTAGCGCACCGAACCGCCCGAGAGCATCGACAAGCCAATGGCATTGCCGATGGCGAAGGCGGTAAAGCCGCCGAGGGCCAGGGTCTTGGCCGGCAACTTCACGCCGGCATAACGCGCACCGGAAAATTCATAGCCCAACAAAATGATGAAACCGGCCACGGCGGCGGCAAATGCACCGAGCAGGGCGGGCTTGGGCACTTCCAGGATCGAATCGTGGAGGGCGTAGAGATCCAGTTCCAGCAGCAGGTGTCGGCAGGCGATCAGGGCGATTGCGAACAGCAACAGGGTAACGGCCAACCCGATGGGCTGACGGTATTTGCTCAACAGATCCAGCCAACGCAAACGAGTGGGAGTGATCGGTTGTTCTGCTGTAACAGTGTCTTGTGGTTCAGACGAGTTGGCGCGCATCAATCACCTCGTGGATTGTGCGCGACAGGATGGAGGTATCCAGCCAAGTTACCAATCCCTATGGACAAAATAATTACAAATATTAACGCGTATCGCCGGGGGCGGCGACAGCGGCCATTGGTCGTAGAGGGTAGCGCTTGAGCATTGAGCATAGCTTGCAAAGACATGGACTCAACAAACCGTATAGGGTTTCATGAAATATGCCATGTCATTGTTTCAGAAGAGCTTTTTCACCGGATACAAAAAAGGCCACTCTTTCGAGTAGCCTTTTTTGATGTTTGGTTGCGGGAGCCGGATTTGAACCGACGACCTTCGGGTTATGAGCCCGACGAGCTACCAGACTGCTCCATCCCGCGTCTGTGGGCGGCATTCTACAGTCCAACGGCGGGGTGTCAACCGTTAATGGCCATATGAGTCAAATAAGTGTGAATTAACCCATCAGGCAGCTTAAGTTCGTGATTGAAAACACTTTTGTAGTGAGCGGGCTTGCCCCGCGCTGCGGTGTGTCAGGTATACCGCCGGCGCGGGGCAAGCCCGCTCACTACAAAACGAGCGCGCACAAAAAAGGCCACTCTTTCGAGTAGCCTTTTTTGATGTTTGGTTGCGGGAGCCGGATTTGAACCGACGACCTTCGGGTTATGAGCCCGACGAGCTACCAGACTGCTCCATCCCGCGTCTGTGTGTCGGCATTCTACAGAGGAACTTCGGTGTGTCAACCGCAGATTCCAGGAAAAGCGCTTCTGCTTCAATCGGTTAGCGCTTCGTAGTGGGTTGACGAAAGGGCTTGGGGCCAGTCAGGCCGTGGCTTTCAGCTCTATCGGATTGTCGAATTCGATTGAGAAAATAAATTCATTGGCGAAATTTCCTACCGCTCGGGCGGAAGAATCAAACTACTGGTGCTATATACAGGGGTGAATGCGATACTGGCCACCCGTTGGACCACACCCCTTTATATGACGCAGCGCAAAATCATCCACGTCGACTGTGATTGCTTCTACGCCGCCATCGAGATGCGCGATGACCCGAGCCTGGCGCAAAAGCCCCTGGCCGTGGGCGGCTCGGCGGACCGGCGTGGGGTGATCGCCACCTGCAACTACGAGGCGCGGGCCTACGGCGTGCGCTCGGCCATGTCTTCACGCCACGCCCTGAAGCTGTGCCCGGACCTGACCATCGTCAAGCCGCGCATGGACGCCTATAAAGAAGCGTCCAAGGAAATCCAGACGATCTTTCGCGATTACACCGACTTGATCGAGCCCTTATCCCTGGATGAAGCCTACCTGGACGTCTCCGACAGCTCGCACTTTGGCGGCAGCGCCACGCGTATCGCCCAGGACATCCGCCGTCGGGTCTCCAACCAGCTGCATATCACGGTGTCTGCCGGGGTCGCGCCGAACAAGTTTTTGGCCAAGATCGCCAGCGACTGGAAGAAGCCCAACGGGCTGTATGTGATCACGCCGGATCAGGTCGAGGATTTTGTGTCCCAGCTGCGCGTCAGCAAGTTGCACGGGGTGGGCAAGGTCACGGCGGACAAGCTGGCACGCCTGGGTATCGAAGACTGCCTGCAATTGCGCGAGTGGAACAAATTGGCGCTGGTGCGTGAGTTCGGCAGTTTCGGTGAAAGACTGTGGAGTCTGGCTCGTGGGATTGATGATCGCGCCGTGCAGAACGACAGCCGCCGCCAATCGATCAGTGTGGAAAACACCTACGATGTCGACCTGCCGGACCTTTCAAGCTGCCTGGCGAAACTGCCTGAATTAATGGAAACACTGGCCGGGCGCATGGCGCGCATCGACAGCAGTTACCGCGCGGGTAAGCCGTTCGTGAAAGTGAAGTTTCATGACTTTACCCAGACCACCTTGGAGCAGGCGGGGGCAGGGCGGGATCTTGAGAGTTATCAACAGCTGCTGACGCAGGCGTTTAATCGCGGTGGCAAGCCGGTGCGGTTGCTGGGGATTGGCGTGCGGTTATTGGATTTGAGTGGTGGTAACGAACAACTGGAGTTCTCTTGGTAGAAACCGGAAACCAAATGTGGGAGCGGGCTTGCTCGCGACAGCGGTGAATCAGTTACAGCAGCATTGACTGACACTCCGCCTTCGCGAGCAAGCCCGCTCCCACATTTAGATTTTCAGCGGTCAAAAAATATTAGCGTGCGCCAGGGTCTGCCACCAAACGCCCCGCATCCTTGGTCAATGCCTGCAGGAATTCCTGCTGCAACTCCGGATCATTGCGGGTCAGTTCGATCAGGCTTTGTTCCAGTTCACTGGCTTCTTCTTCCAGGCCCAACTCCGACAGGCGCTTGACGCGATGCACCCACTGGTTGACCTCGTCGTCTTCCAGGTCGTCGTAGATCAGGCCGTGGGCCTCCAGCAACTTGCTGCGCAGGGTGCTGCTGATCGCCAGGGTCGAGTCCGAATGCACATCGTCCTGGCCATCTTCCACGCTGATCTTCAAGGTGCTGACGCGGTTCAGATCCTGTTCGGCAAATGGGCTGTCCAACAGGTTCAGGCGCAGGACGCCATTGCGGTCGGTGGTCAGCTCATGGGTCTGCTTGCCGGCAGTGACCTGCACCGGGCGTTCGCTCCAGGGCAGGCTCGAATACTCCACGCGCTTGTCGCGCTGGACTTCGTCGATACCCGCCAGGTTCTGTTGCGCACGGCCATGGGATTGCACGTTCATGAACGGGTTGATGCCGTCCACGCCGTAGCTCAGCCAGTCGCGGGTCATGCTGGTGGGCAGGTTGCCGAGGGCGAAGATGTTCGCCACGTTGGCACCCGCGCCAGCCACCAGGGCCACCGCACCCAGAGGCATCTCGTAGAGTTTGCGCCAGGGTTGGTAGGGGGTGTAGCGATCGTAACGACGGGTGACTTCGAACTCGGTGACCTCAAAGGTCTTTTGCTCGTGAATCCGAACCCGGCGTTGCGGCAGCTCCAGCACTTTGGGCTCGCCTACATCGATCTGCAGGCTGTGGTCGAGCAACTTACGCTCGACCCGTTCCTCGTGCTCACTGCGTTGCGACATCTGGTTGGCGCAGCCGCTGACCAGCAGGGCGCCGCACAAGGCGGCGCCCCCCAAGGCTCTGGTGTTTCGCTTGAACATGACTTCTCTTGATCTGGTTTTCAGCGACGAATACGCGCCTGAAGGAAAGACAGCACGTCAGCCACCGGCAACGGTTGGGCTTCGGCTTCGGTCCGGCTCTTGTATTCCAGATTGCCATCGGCCAGGCCGCGGTCACTGACCACGATACGGTGCGGGATGCCAATCAGTTCCATGTCGGCGAACTTGATGCCCGGGCTGGTTTTCTTGTCCCGGTCATCGAGCAACACTTCAAAACCGGCAGCCGTCAGTTCGGCATACAGGTTGTCGGTGGCTTCGCGTACTTGCTCGTTGTCGTAGCGCAGCGGTACCAGGGCGATTTGGAACGGGGCCAGGGCGTCGCTCCAGATGATGCCTTTCTCGTCGTTGTTCTGCTCGATGGCAGCCGCCACCACGCGGGACACGCCAATGCCGTAGCAACCCATTTCCAGGGTGATCGGCTTGCCGTTCTCGCCCAGCACTTCGCACTTCATCGCCTTGCTGTACTTGTTGCCCAGCTGGAAGATGTGCCCGACTTCGATGCCGCGCTTGATCTCCAGGGTGCCCTTGCCGTCCGGGCTTGGGTCGCCGGCCACCACGTTACGCAGGTCGGCCACGGTCGGCACCGGCAGGTCACGCTCCCAGTTCACGCCGAAGTAGTGCTTGTCGTCGATGTTCGCGCCGATACCGAAGTCGCTCATCAGCTCGACCGAGCGGTCGATGATGATCGGCAGCGGCAGGTTCAGCGGGCCGAGGGAACCCGCACCGGCGCCAATGGCGTCGCGCAGTTCGGCATCGGTGGCCATGACCAGCGGGCTGGCCACGCCAGGTTGCTGGGCCGCCTTGATTTCGTTGAGCTCGTGGTCGCCACGGATGACCAGGGCGATCAGCTTGCCTTCTTCTTCAGCGCGCACGATCAGGGTCTTGATGGTCTTTTCAATCGGCAGATTGAATTTTTCCACCAGGGCCGCGATGGTCTTGGTCTCTGGGGTGTCCACCAGACGCAGCTCTTCAGCCGGTGCTGGGCGGGAGGTTTCCCGTGGTACGGCTTCGGCTTTCTCGATGTTCGCCGCGTAGTCGGAACCGTTGCTGAACACGATATCGTCTTCGCCGGACTCGGCCAGTACGTGGAATTCGTGGGAACCGGCACCACCGATGGAGCCGTTGTCCGCTTCAACCGGACGGAATTTCAGGCCCAGGCGCGTGAACACGTTGCAGTAGGCGGTGTGCATGCGGTCGTAGGTGACCTGCAGGGACGCCTGGTCGGCGTGGAACGAATACGCATCCTTCATGATGAATTCGCGGCCGCGCATCAAGCCGAAGCGTGGGCGGATTTCGTCACGGAACTTGGTCTGGATCTGATACAGGTTCAGCGGCAGCTGCTTGTAGCTGCTCAGCTCGTTGCGCATCAGGTCGGTGATCACTTCTTCGTGGGTCGGGCCGGCGCAGAAATCGCGGCCATGACGGTCCTTGAAGCGCAGCAACTCAGGGCCGTACTCTTCCCAGCGCCCGGATTCCTGCCACAGTTCAGCCGGTTGAGTGCTCGGCATCAACACTTCCAGAGAGCCGGCGGCGTTCATTTCTTCACGAACGATGGCTTCGACCTTGCGCATCACCTTCAAACCCATGGGCAGCCAGGTGTACAGGCCGGAGGCCAGTTTGCGGATCATGCCGGCGCGCAGCATCAGCTGATGGCTGATCACAACCGCGTCGGAAGGCGTTTCTTTCTGTGTGGCGAGCAAATATTGACTGGTACGCATGGTAGGCCGTTGTCGGTTGCTTGGACTTGAAATGACTCTGGATTGTACGGGCGCAAACTGCCGGAGTACAGGCATCAGAATACAGAGGGGTATGTAGGAGCCGGCTTGCCGGCGATGGCGTCTTTGAGATTGACGCGAGGCTTGCGGGCCTCATCGCCGGCAAGCCGGCTCCTACAGGGGGGATACTTCGTCAGCTGGCGGATTCAACCGAGCCCGCCGATTCTCCTGGAACCAATGCAAGGCAATCAGGAACAGCGTCGGCACGCCCAGCAGGCAGGTGATCAGGAAGAAGTTGTGATAACCGAACTTCTCCACCATCACCCCTGAATAGCCGCCGATCAGGCGCGGCAGCAACAGCATGATCGAGCTCAGCAGCGCATATTGGGTCGCGGAGAACTTGAGGTTGGTCAGGCTCGACAGGTAGGCCACGAAGGCCGAGGTGGCCAGGCCGGAGCTGAAGTTATCCAGGGAAATCGTGAAAATCAGCATCTGCAGGTCCGGGCCCATGTCGGCGAGCATCACGAACAGCAGGTTGGTCCCTGCCGAAGCCACGCCGCCGATGAACAGGATCGGCAGGATGCCGAACCGCACAATCAACAGGCCGCCCATGCCCGCGCCGAGCAGGGTCATGATCAGGCCGAAGATCTTGCTGACGCCGGCGATCTGATCCTTGGTAAAGCCCTGGTCGATGTAGAACACGTTCGCCATCACGCCCATCACGGTGTCGGACATGCGGTAGGTCGCAATCAGCCCGAGCAGCAGCAGTGCCTGCCAGCGGTAGCGCACGATGAAGTCGTTGACCGGCGTCAGCACCGGCGCCAGGCCACGGCGACCCATCGCCGAAAGGCACAGGCAGGTGAGGGTGATGTAGAGAATGGCGCGCAGGAAGGCGCGGTCTTCCATCAGCAGTTCCCACAGGCTGACGCCATGGAACAGCACGCTGGCGAAATCCGTGTTGTACAGCTGGGTGAACATCGCCGGCACCGAGACCAGTAGCACAATCAGGACGAACACCGACACCAACTGGTGCACGAAGCTGTAGCGACCGGCCTGCAACTGGGTGCGCAGCGGTACGTTCGGCTCGCGCATGAACAGGGTGGTCAGCAACGCCGGGATCATCAGCACGCCGAACAACACGTAGGTACCGGTCCAGGCCGAGTGCTTATAGTTGAAGCCGGTCGAGCCGAAGCCTTCGGCGAAGAACAGCGCGCCGGCCGTCGCCAGTAGGGCGGCAATGCGGTAGCCAGACATGTAGCTGGCCGCCAGGGCGGCTTGGCGGCTGTCGTCGGCGATTTCCAGGCGATAGGCGTCCACCGCAATATCTTGGGTGGCCGACGCGAAGGCGACGATGACAGCGATGGCGATCAGCCAGGACAGATGTTTCTGCGGATCGCAGAAGCCCATGCCGATTAATCCGAGGATCACCAGTGACTGGGCAAGCACCAGCCAGGAACGACGACGCCCGAGTTTACCCAGCAGCGGCAGGCGCCATTGGTCGAGCAGCGGTGACCAGACCCATTTAAAGGCGTAGGCCAGACCGATCAGGCTCGCATAGCCGATGGTCTCGCGGGCCACACCGGCCTCGCGCAACCACACGGAAAGCGTCGAGAACACCAACATGTAAGGCAAGCCGGCGGCGAAGCCGAGCAACAACAGCACTAACGTCGAGGGGCTGGCATAGGCGGCGAGCGCGGCGCGCCAGGTTTTACGGGGCATGGGCTGGAGTCTGCCTCAGATTTGCGGAAACAAAGCGCGCACTCTAACCGCTGTGCTCTACCGGGCGCCAGCCATGGCGCTGAATATCCACGCGATTGTTGCGGATCGTGACGCCTTCGCTGCGCAATCGCGCGCGTTGCTCGTCACCTGAGGCACTGCCCACGGGAAGGCTTATCCGACCGCCGGCACCCAGCACCCGGTGCCAGGGCAGCCGGGTGTCTTCCGGAAGCTGGCTCAAGGTACGCCCGACCCAGCGCGCCGCACGCCCAAGGCCCGCCAGTTGGGCCAACTCGCCGTAGCTCACCACGCAGCCTGGCGGGACCTGCGCCAGGGTCAGGTACAGCGCCGTGCGGCGCATCTCGGCGGGGCTTTGCGGGGTTTCGGCAGGTTCATTCACTGTGGGCATATCCGTTGAGATCGTCGGCATCTTTGTCAGAAACGTCTGTAAATATCGCGATGAACAATGAACTCAACCCAAATCCCTGAGTCAGTCCTTGCTAAGGCGTTATCTAACACGATAATGCCGCCTTTTTTGTCAAACTTGAGCCCCGAACCTGCTTATGTTGTCCAGAACCCTGCTGTGCCTCGCTGTTTTCAGCGCCTCCACGCCTTTGTTGGCCGACACCGTCTGGTTGAAGAACGGTGACCGCCTGACCGGCAAGATCAAGGTCTTCGACGGTGGCAAGCTGCTGATCCAGACCGATTACGCAGGGGCTATCCCGGTGGATTGGAAGCAGGTGAAAACCCTGGAGAGCGATCAGGAATTGCTGGTCAAGCAGGATGCCTACACGGGCGAGAAGGCCAAGTCGCTCAAAGCCGCGGACGACGGTAAAGTAGTCTTGGCCAATGGCGAAGCGCCCAAGACCGTCGAATTGGCAAGCATCCAGCAGATCATCAAGCCCAAGCCTGTGATCGAAGACCTGGTGTGGAAAGGCAACGTCGACCTGGCGCTGGACTACAAGCGCGCAGAAAAAGACACCAACGACTACGACATCGACTTCAAGACCACCGCCCGCCACGGCCAATGGCGCCACACCGGGCAGGGCGAGTACAACCGCGAGTTCCAGGACGACGTCACCACCACCGACAACTGGGCCCTGGAGTACGACCTGGACCGCTTCCTGACTGAGCACTGGTTCTGGCAGGGCCGCCTGACCTACAAGCGTGACAAGGTGGAAGACCTGTCCCGCCAGCGCACCGTCGGCACCGGCCCGGGCTACCAGTTCTGGGACGATGAGCTGGGCGCGTTCTCGTTGGGTTCGCTGGTCAACCGCACCGATTACGAATATTCCGACGGCGGTAAGGACAACTTCTACTCCGTGGCCATGAAGTGGAACTACAACCGCTACCTGGTGGGCAAGACGGTCGAGTTCTTTACCAACGGTGAATTGGGCCGGCCGATCGACGGACCGGTGGATTACTCCCTGGATGCGGAAATGGGCCTGCGCTACAAAGTCACCGAGTGGGCCTCGCTCAACCTCAAGGCCGAGCGCGACATCATCAGCGGCGATTCGGACAGCAGCCTGAGCAAGACGCGCTACACCGCAGGGTTCGGCGTGGCCTGGTAAACAGCCTTACAAAACCTGCTTGGCAACCTTTGCCGATATTGATTACCTTGTGGTTGAGATCCATTCCCATATGCCATGGGCGGCTGAATACCCCGAGGAGTCATACGTTGAGCACACAGGTTGCCAAGAACGCCCGAGAGCTGTTGCTCAAGGAATACCGTGGGGCGCTCGCCACACTGTCCAAAGCCATGCCTGGCTTTCCCTTCGGCTCGGTAGTGCCGTATTGCCTCGACGATCAAGGCCGCCCGCTGATCCTGATCAGCCGCATCGCCCAGCACACCCATAACCTGCAGAAAGACCCCAAGTGCTCGTTGCTGGTGGGTGAGCGCGAGGCCGATGATGTGCAAGCGGTAGGGCGCCTGACCTACCTGGCCGAAGCCGAGAAGCTGGAAGACGCCGCAGCCATCGAGGCGGCAGCCGAGCGTTATTACCGCTACTTCCCCGATTCCGCCAATTACCACAAGGCCCATGACTTCGACTTCTGGGTGCTCAAGCCGGTGCGTCACCGTTATATCGGCGGGTTTGGCGCGATTCACTGGGTCGATGAACTGACGCTCGCCAACCCGTTCGCCGGCAAGGCCGAGCGCAGCATGATCGAGCACATGAACAGCGATCACACCAAGGCCATCGCCCATTACGTCGACCTCACCGGTTTGCCGACCTCCGAGCCAGCTCAATTGGCGGGCATCGACAGTGAAGGCATGCACCTGCGTATAGGCCAATCCTTATATTGGTTGCCCTTTGCGGAGTCTTGCAACACCCCGACACAAGTGCGCGAAGCCTTGGTTTCCTTGGCTCACGCCGAGGTCTGGCCGAAAAAAGCAGCGGCCAGTGCTTGAATTCACGAAACGGCGACGTCATCTAAGGTGGACTGGCAAGGCATTCTTGCGTTGAGGAACCATTTGATGCGCCCTTTTTTGTTGCTCTTTCTGCTGTTCCCGGTGTTGGAGCTGTTCGTCTTCGTTCAAGTCAGCAGCGCGATCGGGTTTTTCCCCGCCCTGTTGCTGATCATTCTCGGCTCGATGCTCGGCGTTCTGGTGCTGCGCGTCGCCGGCCTGGCCACGGCTCTTCGTGCCCGTGAAAGCCTGAACCGTGGCGAACTGCCCGCCCAGACCATGCTTGAAGGCCTGATGATGGCCCTGGCCGGTGGCTTGCTGATCCTGCCGGGCTTTATCAGCGATGTGGTCGGCCTGGTCATGTTGCTGCCGTTCACCCGCAAGCTGCTGGCGGGCAAGATGCGCCAGCGTGCCGAAGAGGCTGCGATCCGTCAGCGAGCGTTCGCCGACGACCTGCAATCCCGTGGCGGCCCAGCCCCGCGCCAGCCTTTGGAGCGTGAAGGCGACGTGATTGAGGGCGAATTCGAACACCGCGACACCAAGTAACCGCTTAACCAGCACGGCACCTTCGGGTGCCGTGTTGCTTTTACCGCCCGGCGAGTGCAAAAAAAATCCGCCGAGGCCCCTTGTAATAAGCTTATGCGCCCTTATGTATCGGTCACCGCAAGGTTTCTGGTGGCAACGCCAGACAGACTTCCGCGTTTCGCTTGGCGAACCGCGACCGGCACAGCCGGATTACAACCCGCCGGTACTGACACCGGCCGATGAAAAACACAATTAGGAGAGATCGACAATGAGCAAGCTTCGTCCTCTGCACGACCGCGTCGTAATCCGTCGCAGCGAAGAAGAAAAGAAAACCGCTGGCGGTATCGTTCTGCCAGGTTCGGCTGCTGAAAAAGCCAACCACGGTGTGATCGTCGCTGCTGGTCCAGGCAAAACCCTGGAAAACGGTGAAGTGCGTGCTCTGGCCGTTAAAGTCGGTGACAAGGTTGTATTCGGCCCTTACTCCGGCAGCAACACTGTGAAAGTCGACGGCGAAGACCTGCTGGTCATGGCCGAGAACGAGATTCTCGCCGTTCTGGAAGCGTGATTTTTCCGCTCACTTTCCCGTTACTCCAAAGAATTTAAGGATTATCGATCATGGCTGCTAAAGAAGTTAAATTCGGCGATTCCGCCCGCAAGAAAATGCTCGTTGGTGTCAACGTCCTGGCTGACGCTGTAAAAGCGACCCTGGGCCCGAAAGGCCGTAACGTGATCATCGAGAAGAGCTTCGGCGCTCCGACCATCACCAAGGACGGCGTTTCCGTAGCCAAAGAAATCGAACTGGAAGACCGTTTCGAAAACATGGGCGCGCAGCTGGTCAAAGACGTTGCCTCCCGTGCCAACGATGACGCTGGTGACGGTACTACCACCGCTACCGTTCTGGCTCAGGCTATCGTTAACGAAGGCTACAAAGCCGTCGCTGCCGGCATGAACCCGATGGACCTGAAGCGCGGCATCGACAAGGCGACCATCGCCATTGTTGCCGAGCTGAAAAACCTGTCCAAGCCATGCGCTGACACCAAGGCTATCGCTCAGGTAGGCACCATCTCCGCCAACTCCGACGGCTCCATCGGCGACATCATTGCCGAAGCCATGGAAAAAGTCGGCAAAGAAGGCGTGATCACTGTTGAAGAAGGCACTGGCCTGGAAAACGAACTGTCGGTTGTAGAAGGCATGCAGTTCGACCGTGGCTACCTGTCCCCGTACTTCGTCAACAAGCCAGACACCATGGTTGCCGAGCTGGACAGCCCGCTGATCCTGCTGGTCGACAAAAAGATCTCCAACATCCGCGAAATGCTGCCAGTGCTGGAAGCCGTTGCCAAAGCCGGCCGTCCGCTGCTGATCGTTTCCGAAGACGTTGAAGGCGAAGCCCTGGCGACCCTGGTTGTGAACAACATGCGTGGCATCGTTAAAGTCGCAGCCGTCAAGGCTCCAGGCTTCGGCGACCGTCGCAAGGCCATGCTGCAGGACATCGCCGTTCTGACCGGCGGTACCGTTATCTCCGAAGAGATCGGCCTGAGCCTGGAAAGCGCCACCCTGGAAAACCTGGGCAGCGCCAAGCGCGTGACCATCTCCAAAGAAAACACCATCATCGTTGACGGTGCTGGCGTTGAGCAGGACATCCAGGCTCGCATCACTCAGATCCGTGCCCAGGTTGCCGAGACTTCGTCCGACTACGACCGTGAAAAACTGCAAGAGCGTCTGGCCAAGCTGTCCGGCGGCGTTGCAGTGATCAAGGTGGGCGCGGGTTCCGAAGTTGAAATGAAAGAGAAGAAAGCCCGCGTTGAAGACGCCCTGCACGCAACCCGTGCTGCCGTTGAAGAAGGCGTGGTACCTGGCGGTGGCGTAGCGCTGATCCGTGCTCTGGAAGCCCTGACTGGTCTGAAAGGCGACAACGCCGATCAGGACGTGGGTATCGCTGTTCTGCGTCGTGCCGTTGAAGCTCCACTGCGCCAGATCGCTGCCAACTCCGGCGACGAGCCAAGCGTGGTGGTCAACGAAGTCAAGAACGGCAAAGGTAACTACGGTTACAACGCTGCAACTGGCGTCTACGGCGACATGATCGAAATGGGCATCCTGGACCCTACCAAGGTGACTCGTTCCGCGCTGCAAGCCGCATCCTCCATTGGTGGCCTGGTTCTGACCACCGAAGCTGCAATCGCTGACAAGCCGAAGGCTGAAGGCGCAGCTGGCGGCGGCATGCCAGACATGGGCGGCATGGGTGGCATGGGCGGCATGATGTAAGCCAGCCTTACCCCCGTACTGAAAAAGCCCCGCCTGCAGTGATGCAGGCGGGGCTTTTTATTGGGCGTACGTAAACGGTTCTGAAGGTGCCCACCCTCCACAGGTGGGAGCGGGCTTGCCCGCGAAAGCGGTCTGCCTGTCGATAAAAATGTTCCATCGATCCAAAATTTTCGCTTCAGCGCTGTCGTTAAACTGTGAAGCTATAGTGAAAATCTCGTTCAACTGAAATATCGGTTGAAAACCTTAATCGACGGGCCTTCCAGGTCTATCCCTGAGCCACACTTGGCCTTAAGCTGCGCGAGCCAACACGGCCGTTACCGCGTACGGAGACACTGCCCATGCGAATTTTATTGGTTGAAGACAACCGCGATATTCTGGCCAATCTGGCGGATTACCTGGGGCTAAAAGGCTATACCGTGGACTGCGCGCAGGACGGTTTGTCGGGCTTGCACCTGGCTGCCACCGAACACTACGACTTGATCGTGCTCGACATCATGTTGCCAGGTATTGATGGCTACACCCTGTGCAAACGCCTGCGCGAAGACGCACGCCGCGACACCCCGGTGATCATGCTCACCGCTCGCGACCAACTGGATGACCGGCTGCAGGGCTTCAAGTCCGGCGCCGATGACTACCTGCTCAAACCGTTCGCCCTGTCGGAGCTCGCCGCCCGCATCGAAGCCGTCTTGCGCCGTGCCCAGGGTGGCGGGCGACGTGCCCTGCAAGTCGGCGACCTGAGCTACGACCTTGATACGTTGGAAGTCACCCGCGAAGGGCGCCTGCTCAAGCTCAACCCGGTCGGCCTGAAGTTGCTGGCGGTGTTGATGCAAAAGAGCCCGCATGTGCTGCGCCGGGAAATTCTCGAAGAAGCGTTGTGGGGTGATGACTGCCCGGACAGCGACAGCTTGCGCAGCCACGTTCACCAATTGCGCCAAGTGATCGATAAGCCGTTCGCCAAGCCGTTGCTGCAAACGGTGCACGGCGTGGGTTATCGCCTGGCCGAGGGTCGTGATGGAGTTTAAGCAAAGCCTTGCCCAGCGGATCATCATCGCCTTTGCGTTGATGAGCGCACTGGTGGCGGGAGCCTTCGCCATGGGCATTGTCGCCACCGTGCACTTGGTGGAAGAAAAACTCATCTCAGCCGGTTTGGGCGGTGATTTGCAACGCCTGCTGCTGATGGACAGCGTCGAAGACTGGAGCCACCGGCCCGAGCCGGACCAACTGTTTTACTTCAGCGGTGGGCGCGGTGATTTCGAGTTGCCCAAGGACCTGCGACATCTGGAGCCGGGTTTTCACGAAGTGTTTCGCGAGGCGCTGTCGTACCACGCCATGGTGGAAGTGGTCGACGGCCGGCGCTACGTGCTGCTGCAGGATCAGAGTGATTTTGAAGAACGTGAGCGCGTGCTGTTCGCCGTGGTGCTGGTAGGTTTTGTGCTCAGCCTGGCACTGGCGGTGTTCCTCGGCTGGGTGCTGGCCCGCAAGGTGATGGCGCCGGTGGTACGCCTGGCCCGCCAGGTTCGCCATCGTGACCAACTGCTGGGCCTGGCACCGCCCTTGGCGCCTGACTATGCGGCTGACGAAGTGGGCGAGTTGGCCGTGGCCTTCGACGCCACCCTGGGCCGGTTGCGCCAGGCGCTGAACCGCGAGCAGATGTTTACCAGCGATGTGAGCCACGAGTTGCGCACGCCCTTGATGGTGCTGGCCAGCTCCTGCGAATTGCTGCTGGAAAACCCTGCCATCGACCAGCGCGGTCGCAACCAGGTCGAGCGGATTGCCCGGGCGTGTGAGGAAATGCGCGAACTGGTGCAGACCTTCCTGATGCTCGCCCGTGCCCAGCACGATAACGGCGCCATGTCGCCTCAGGTCAGCCTCTCCCAGGTGGCCGACGACCTGCTTGGCATCTGGCGTGAACCCATCGAGCGCAAGGGCCTGGAGCTGATCTACCAGCCTGGCCAGCCGCTGGATACACGCTATAACACGACGTTCCTGCATGCGGTCATGGGCAACCTGCTGCGCAATGCCTTGCACTACACCGAACAAGGGTTTATCCGCTTGACCCTGGAACCCAGTGGTTTTGTGGTGGAAGACTCTGGCGTGGGCATCCCCGAAGACAAGCGCGAAGCGATGTTCGAGCCGTTTGTACGGGGCAATGAGAAGCGCGGTGACGGCCTGGGCCTCGGGCTTTCCCTGGTGCAACGCATCTGTGAGAACCAGGGCTGGAGCGTCAGCCTCAGTACCATGGAGCCCAACGGCTGCCGCTTTCACGTCCAGTTGAGCCAGGTCAAACCCTGAGCCCCCTCCCTGCCGCTATCCTGCGGCAGATCCCCTCCTTTTCGGCGAAGATGGCCCCATGCCACTGCTTGTATCTGTAAAGTCTTGAAATGTATGGGATTGGACAGGACAAGTTTTTCACAACGGGTTGACCTGTTGATCACAGTTCGCTGCTTAAGGTTGTAGGCATCAGCAACTGGAGATCCGTTGATGTCTACCCCGACCAAGCTTGAATTTTCTGAAAAGTACGACGATCAGCACGCCCAGAAATATTTGCTCAAGCATCAGGACAATCTGGCTCGCCGGTTGTCCCACAAACGCGACGAGCAATTGGCGCGCGGTGCACTGGCCATGGCCGGTGAGCCCGGCCTGGTGCTGGACCTGCCGTGCGGAGCGGGGCGTTTCTGGCCGCTGCTGGCCGAGAAGCCCAACCGTGTGATCATCGGGGCCGACAATTCGGCGTCGATGCTGAAGGTGGCGACCGCGGCCCAACCCGCCGATGTGGTGAAACGGGTACGGCCCTTGCAGACATCTGCCTTTGATATCGATCTGCCCGATAACTCGGTCGACAGCATTTTCTGCATGCGCTTGATGCACCACATTGGTGATCCGGCGCACCGGCTGTCGATACTGCGGGAGTTTCAGCGGGTCACCCGCGACAGCGTGATCATTTCGCTGTGGGTGGATGGCAACTTCAAGGCTTGGAAACGCAAGCGCGCCGAAGTCAAACGTCGTAAGAAAGGTGAGCAGGAAGGTTACCAAAATCGGTTTGTGTTACCGGCTGCTACTGTTGAGGCAGAGTTTGAGCAAGCCGGTTTCCGTGTTCAGGAGTCTCTGGACTTCATACCGCTCTATGCCATGTGGCGAGTGTATGTCTTGCGTAAGAGGTAACAGGATGGCAGTTGAGTGCGCAGTAGGCAGTCATGTAGCTCCCGAAGAACGATTCGATTTTTTCTGGCGCCAGCAAGGCGAGTGGGTTGAAGAGCCCAACCGTCGGCGCGGCGGTGAAAGTGGTGTACAGCGGGTGATCAGCCCCAATGGCCGCTTGCTCTACAGCAAGCGCCAGACCGGGCATATCTACCGCAGCTTGTTGCATCCGTTTGGACGCCCGACCGTCCTGCGCGAACGTGATGCCCTCAAGGGGCTGCGTTTGCTGGATGTGCGGGTGCCGGAGCTGGTGTTCTGTGAGGCGCGTCGCGACCCTGAGCATCAATGGAAGGCCCTGTTGGTGACCGCGTCCCTGGACGGCTTCGACGAAATCGAAAACTGGTATGCCGCCGGTGGCCGTGAACAGTACGGCGAACAGGTGCATGAACGGATGCTCAAGGAGTTGGCGGGCACCCTGGCGCGCATGCACAAGGGCCGTTGGCAGCACGGTTGCCTCTACATCAAGCATATCTTTGTGCGGGTAACGGGCGAGGGTGACTCGGCCAATGTGGAAGTGGCGCTGCTGGACTTCGAGAAATGCCGCCAGCGCTTGACCGCTTATCGGGCGGCTTCCCATGACATGCTGCAACTGCGCCGCCATTCGTCGTGGAGCAGTACCGACTGGGAAAAACTCAGCTACTTTTACGAGACGGCGTTTGGCAGCGCTATCAAGGGTTTAACCAGATGAAGCTAGAAATAGCACGAGGTTTGTTCCTGGTCGGGGCGTTGGGCGTTGCAGCCCTCGCCCTGGCGGCGTGGGAGCAGCCTCGCACACAGGTGTTGCATGCGGTGCAAGGTGGCGGGCAATGCCTGTTGCCACGCGTCGCCAAGGCCAGTGTGGCGGTCAAGCCCGATCATGAGCTGTTGCTGTTCATGTTCGGGATGTCACAAGGTATGAGGCCGCAGAGTTGAAACCATTCAAACCCCCGGAGAAGGGCCTTGCGATGCGAGGCCCTTTTTTTTGCCTTGAATAACCGGGCGTCAGACCAGGTGCAGGTGGTTGTCCCAAAGCCCGGCCGGCAGCTCCAGTGGTTTGGCCACCAGCTGTTTCTGGCGGCAGTCGTAGAAACGGCAGCGCCCCTGGCCTGAGGTGACGACAAACCCATCGGCCACCGCACCCACGCCGGCACAATCAGGCAGCGGCCCATCCAGACGCAATTCGCCGCTGTCCATGTCCCAGATAAAGAAGCGATTGCCTCGCGGTGCGGTCAGCGCTACCAGGCGCAGCTCACTGTGTACCGCGACGCTTGCGGTGTAGTGCCCCATGGCCTGCAATTGCTCATCAGCCACCGGGAACGCCACGAACGGTTGCCCTGGACGCTTGATCGCCAGCAGCTCGGAACGCTCCTGGGACGGCCCCATGAACTGCTGCCCAGTGAGGATGGTGCCATCGCTGGCGATCCCCATATGCCGCACGCTGTTCATCTGCTGGCCGAGGGTTTCCTTGCTGATCAGCGTCCCGTCGCGGTGCGTCAGCACCAGGCTCGGCTCCATGGCGTTGAGGTTCATCTCCACCCGGCTTTCGGCTTCGGTGCGAATACCGCCGTTGGCTACCACCAGGGTTTCGCCGTCGGGCATCCAGGACACTTGGTGCGGGCCTATGCCATGGGTGGAGAGCTCACCCGTGTGCACCAGGCGCTCACCTTCGAACCTGTACACACCGAGTAGGCCACGGCCGGGGTCGGACGTGTCGTTTTCAGTGGCGTACAGCCAGTCGCCGCTTTTGTGGATGACCGCGTGGCCATAGAAGTGGCGGTTGGCCTTGGAGGTGATGGTTTGCAGCAGCGTGCCATCACGCAGGTCGATCAAGTAACTCTCGGTGCCCGGGCGACGGGCGACAAACAGCGCAATCGGCAGCGTCGGATGGTTGATGATGTCGTGGCAGCGCTGGCCGACCTGGGTGGCAAACACTGGCTTGCCGTCCAGGCGGTAACCCACGGCATAGTGCTTGCCGTCCGCATCATCGCGCGCCGACAACAGCAGCGGGCCCTTGTCTTTGCTTTTAAACAGCGTCCAGCCACCCAATGTGATTGCACTGAGCAGCACGCTGCCAACGGCCAAAGCCTGTCGCCTGAGCATCATCAGTCACCGTCGTTGGCGTTAAAGCCCAGTTGAATGCCCAGCGCCTTGGCCAGCTCGCCTTCGTGCAGGCGGTGGACGACGTTGAGGCTGTCGTAGAGGTCGTTGAGTTGCTGGCGCCCGGCATCGTCGGCCAGCAATTCGTTGAGGGTGCGCTGGTTGCTGGCGAACAGCTTGAGGGACGCGGCGTAAGCGGCGTCGATCTTGTCGGCCAACGGCTTCTGGTCCGACGGCAACAGGCCACGCAGGCCCTTGTTGTCGACACCGACCCACACGGTCTGGGCGGCGGCCAGGCTGGCTTCGAGGCTTTGCAGGGACGACTCGCTGCGCCAGGCATCGGCCTGGAACGGCTGCGGGATGCCCTTGGTCTGGCGGCCCATCGGCGTGCCGAGTTTTTTCTTCAGGGTGTCCAGCGCGGTTACCTGGACACGCAGCAGATCGGCAATGGCTTCGTGGGAATCGGCGTAGCGCTGGTTCGGAAACTTGGACATCTGCGCCAGCATGCCGTCGGTGCTGTTCCAGCTGGCCAAAATCTCCTCGGCCAGGGCTTTCTGGCGCTCGCCAATGGCCACCAGCAGCGGGCAGTAACGGGCCTTCTGGGCTTCGTCGGCGACGTCGGTCTTGGCGTCGTAGAGGATGTATTCGTAGGCCGACAGGCCTTGTACCACGACGCTGGATTTGGCCAGCGCAGCGCCATCGATCTGTGGCTGGGCAGTGACCAGCTGTTCAACCTGGCGACCGACCAGGTTTTTCTTGTCCGGCCAGAACTGCACCTGCCACGAACGGTTGCCTTCGGCCAGCGGGCCGATCAACAGCGGTTGCAGCTCGGCCCAGGCCTTTTGTGCATGCAGGAAGTCGGCACGGGCGGTTTCCAGGCTTTCCTTGCCCTGGCAGTAGGCGAGGGCGCTGACGGCCAGTTGACGGTCGGCTTCGACCCAGCGGCTGTAGGTCGGCAGGATCACTTGCTTGGCGATGGCCGCCGAGGTCACGGCCTGCGGGTCTTGTGGCGAGCAGGCGCCCAGTGCGAGGGCGGCCAGGCTGGTGAACAACAACTTGGGACGGAACATGTAGAGCTCCCTTCTGTAATTGGGGCAACGCTTATAAGGAATTCAAGAACGCCAGCAACGCAGCGCGCTGCTCGGCATTAAACGTCAGCACATGCTGCTGTGCCGCGTGGGCTTCACCGCCATGCCACAGCACGGCTTCGAGCAGGTTGCGCGCGCGACCGTCATGCAAAAACTGGGTGTGGCCACTCACGGTTTGCGTCAGGCCAATGCCCCACAGCGGCGCGGTGCGCCAATCGCGGCCACCGGCCTTGAATTCGCTGCGGTTGTCGGCCAGGCCTTCGCCCATGTCGTGCAACAACAGGTCGCTGTAGGGGTGGATCACCTGATTGGCCAGCTCGGGCTCGGCGGCAGTCGCGGCCGTGGTGAATGTCGGCGTGTGACAACCCTGGCAGCCTGCCTGGTAAAACAGGTTCTTGCCGGCCAGCACCTGTGGCGTGTTGACGCCTCGGCGTGCGGGTACGGCGAGGTTGCGCGTGTAGAACAGCACCAGGCGCAGGATGTTGTCGCTGACTTCCGGTTCGCCATCCGGGCCATTGCCGTTGGGCGCCTGTTTGCAGGCGACTTGTGCATCGGTGCAGTCATCAAAGGGTCTCAGGGACGTGGTGAGGCCCATATCACCAGAGAACGCGTGAACATTTTGTTGATTGAGGTTTGGCTGCCCGGCTTTCCAGCCAAAACGCCCGAGGACGGTGGTGTGCTGGGCGTCGTCCCACACCCAGTTGGCGCGGCCGACGAGGGCTTCCTTGTCGGCGGTTTTCGGGTCGGTATTGCGCAGGATGTCGGCGTCGCTGATGGCTTCCAGCAGCCCCAGGCCGATCATGGGCGGCGCGATCCGCGCGGAAAAAAGTGTGTCTGGATGCATCGGGCCGTAGCCGAGCCCGGTGATTTGCAGGTTCGGCTTGCGCAACTCGACCACCGTACCGTCCTTGAACCTGACGTTGACCGGTGTGTAGTCCACCCGCACTTTGCCTTCCGGTGCCACGCCGGGTACGGCCATGTCCTGCAGTTGCCCGCCGTAGACCGGCTCGGGGACCACGCCGATCTGTTCGATGACCTTGGCATAGGCCGGCGTGCCCGGGATCGACAGGCGCACCAGCATCGACACCGCGTTGGGCGCGTCGGGCAGCGGCGGATGGCCACGGCCGTCCTTGATATGGCAGTTCTGGCAGGCATTGGTGTTGAACAGCGGGCCCAGGCCGTCCCGCGCAGTGGTGGTGGACGGCGCGATCACCCACGGGCTGCGAAAGAAGCTATTGCCGACGCTGAAGTCGAGGCGGCGGGTAGGGGGCAGGTTGGCCGAGGGCAGGGAAAACGCGTTCTGGTCGCGCTTGTTCACCGTCGTGGCGCCACCGCTGCGCGATTCACCCGGCTCGGCCTTGGTGAAGCGAGGGGCGTCATCGCAGGCCGTGAGGCTCAAGGCCATCAATGCTGCGGACAGGCGAAAAAGCGAACGGAACATCGAGTTTCCTGAACGGCGGCTGAAAATAAGGTCGCAAAGTCTAACAGGGCGGGGCGGATTGAATAAGAGCAATTATCGTTTGGTCCAATCCGATTCAATCCCGCTAGAATGGCCGCACATTTTTCTCTGGAGGTGGCCAATGCAGGCTCTCGACGCTTTGCTCAACCGTGTTTCCGTGCCGCGTTTGCTGGAGCCGGCGCCGACCCAGGAGCAGCGCGACGTGCTGTTCGCCGCCGCCATGCGCGCGCCTGACCACGGCCAACTGCGCCCTTGGCGTTTCCTTACGGTAGAAGGCGCCGCCCGCGAGCAGATGGGGACGTTGCTGGCCGAGGCCGCCCGTCTGCAAGACGCCGACGCACCGCAGGCGGTGATCGACAAGGCCCAGAACGGCCCGTTGCGTGCGCCGCTGGTAGTGGTGGTGATTGCCCGGTTGCAGGAGCACTTCAAGGTGCCCAAATCCGAGCAACTGCTGGCCGCCGCCTGTGCAGCCCACGGCATCCTGCTGGCGGCCTACGCCCAGGGCATCGGTGCGGTGTGGCGCACCGGTGAATTGTCCTACTCGGCCCACGTCGCCAAAGGCTTGGGGCTGACGGCGGATGAGGAAGTGATTGGCTTCCTGTACCTGGGCACGCCGCAGAACCCGCCACGTACGGCGGCCAAAGAAGACGTAGCAGCGTTCGTCCAGGCCTGGCCTGGGCGTTAATCCGTAGGAGCCGGCTTGCTGGCGATAGCGGTGTGTCAGCCAATAGAGTCATTGCTGACCCACCGTCATCGCGGGCAAGCCCGGCTCCCACAGGGTTTAGCGTGGGGTTGGCGTAAGCGGTCAGACCTTGAACTGGTCCATCAGCGCCATCTGCTGAGTCGCCAGGGCATTGAGCTGGCTGCTGATGGCCGCCGACTCGGTGGCCTGGCCGGTGAGGGTTTCGGTGACGGTGCGGATCGCCGAGACGTTGCGGTTGACCTCTTCGGCCACGGCGCTCTGTTGCTCGGCGGCGCTGGCGATCTGCAGGTTCATGTCGCTGATCACCGTCACCGCATCGCTGATCTTGCCCAGGGCTTGCACCGCTTGATGGATCTGCCCGGCATTACTTTGCGCCTGGCTCTGGCTGGAGTGCATGGTTGCCACCACCCCTCGGGTGCCGGTCTGGATGCGTTCGATCACCAGGCGGATTTCCTCCACGGAGTCCTGGGTACGCTTGGCCAGGTTGCGCACTTCGTCGGCCACCACTGCAAACCCCCGGCCGCTTTCCCCGGCGCGTGCGGCTTCGATGGCGGCATTCAGCGCCAACAGGTTGGTCTGCTCGGCGATGCTGCGGATCACTTCCAGCACCGAACCGATCTGCTCGCTGTTCACGGCCAGGGCTTCAACTTCGCTCACCGCCTTGCTGACTTCTTCGGCCAGGGTGGTGATGTCACGTGTGCTCTGCTCAATGATCGACATGCCTTCACGTGCCGACTGGTCAGCCCCTCGCGCCGCACTGGCGGCATTGGATGCGCTGTTGGCCACGTCGTGGGCGGTGGCGCTCATCTCGTTGGACGCGGTGGCCACTTGGTCGATTTCGCGGAACTGCACCTGCATGCCTTCGCTGGTCTGGCGTGCGATGGCCGAAGACTGGTCGGCGGTACCGCGCGCCTCGGTGATGCTTTGCTTGATCTGCGCGATGGTCGGTTGCAGCTTGTCGAGGAAACGGTTGAACCAGTTGGCCAGTTCGCCCAGTTCATCCTTCTTGGCGTAGGCCAGGCGCTGGGTGAGGTCGCCTTCGCCGCTGGCGATGTTCTTGAGCATGGCCGCCACGTTGTTGATCGGGCGGGTGACGCCGGTTGCGGTCAGCCAGATCAGCAGCAGGCCGAGCAGACCGGCAGCAGCGCCCACCAGCAAGGCTTTGAGGGTACCGCTGGCCTGGGCTTGATCAAGCACGTGTTGGAGTTTCACGGAGTCGGCCAACATTACCTGTTTTGGCAGTTTGATCACTACGCCCCAGGCTTTTGCATCGGCAATGGGCCTGACTGAGTAAACCGCACGAATTGTATCGCCTTGTTCACGGTTGACGTGGCTGTCACTGGCTAGCAACTGCACGATTTCCTTGCCTTCGGCGCCGATAGTGTCGATCAGGTTTTTGCCGACCTTGTCCGGCTGGCCGCTATACGCCGCGATCAGGCCGGTGCTGGACAGGATCTCCAGGTGCGCCGCGCCATCAAACAGTTCTTTTTGTGCCGCATCCGTCACTGCTTGCAGGGTGTTGAGGGCGATGTCGATACCGACCACGCCGATGACTTTGCCGTCCACGATCAGCGGTAAGGCAATGGTGGTCATCAGCATTTGCTTGCCGGCCACTTCATCGGCGTAGGGGTCCAGCAAGCAAACCTTGCGCGTGTCCCGTGGGCAGGTGTACCAGATGTTGTAGGGCGTGCCGCTGAGGTTGGGGGTGGTCTTGGTCAGGTCCTCTTCGACCATGATGGTGTTCAGGCCTTCACCGCCGGCGCGGCTCCAGTAGCTGGAGAAACGGCCTTTTTCGTTGGACACGCGGGCCTTGTCGTCGACGAATTCGCTGTCCTTGCCATCCAGTCCATTGGGTTCGAATGAGAGCCAGATACCCAGCACTTTGCTATTGCGCTCAAATGTGGTCTTGAGGCTCTGGTTGAGTTCTTCTCGCAAAGCGCCAGGCTCCAGCGAACGCTTGGCCGCCAGGGCGCGCAAATCCTTGACCTGGTCGGCGAGGGCGGTCACCACCAGCAGGTTTTCGCCAAAGGTTTTCTGCAACAGCATGGCCTGTTCGGCGGCTTTGGATTGCAGCAGGCTCTGCACGCTGTTGGTGAGCATTCGCGAGCTTGAGTCGCTGATCAGGTGATCGTTCTGGTCGGTTTCGTAGAGGTTGATGCTGATGATCAGCGCGATCACACCCAACAGGCAAAGGCCTGACAGCAGCACTATTTTCAAGCGAATGGAGAGGGTGTCGAACATAGGTTCACTCACGAATGGACTTGTTGGAAGGCACGCAGTGCAGGCCAAGTCCATTCAGCGCTATGTCTGAAACATCGGCGTCATGATTCAATTCATGAGAGAGAGGCGATGAGCGGTAGGAGAAACCCTACACGCAGCATTATACGGGGGCTGCAAGCCGTTCCGGACGGGACCAGATCCACAGGTTGCCCAGGCTCATCCCGGCAATGGCCAGGTACACCGGCCAGCCGTGTTCGAGCATCACCAGCATCAAGACGGCGCAGACCAACATGCTGATGGTGGCGCTGATCTTGGCGCGGCGCGCGATGATCTTGCCGTTGCGCCAGTTGAACAGGATCGGCCCGAACAGCCGGTGGTTTTCCAGCCAGGCGCTCAGGCGCGGCGAACTTTTGGTAGCGGCCCAGGCAGCGAGCAGGATGAATTCGGTGGTGGGCAAACCCGGGATGACAATCGCCACCAACCCGATGCCCAGGCTGACGTAGGCCAGCAGGCCGAAGAGGATCTGCGCGATTTTCGAGGTGGATTGGGTTTTGCCGGTCATATGTGGGGGTATCACAGAAAATCTATTTGAAATGAGATCTAAATGTGGGAGCGGGCTTGCTCGCGAATGCGGTGTGTCAGCCAATGCATTTTTGTCTGATCCACCGCATTCGCGAGCAAGCCCGCTCCCACCGGGTTATCGCATTTCAGCCAAAGATCAGGCGAGTTCAGGGGCGCTAGCGTACGCCTGTTCGAGCAGCACGGTGAAGCGCACGAAGGCGTCGATTGCACCTTTTTCCACGGCCGCTTCTTCTTCGGCACTGAACTCCAGGCCATCGAGGGTGCGGGTGAAGCGCTTCCAGCCTTCAGCACGGCCACCGGCCGGTTCGCCAAGGTGGCGGGCGCCGAAGGTTTCGCTCAGGCCCAGACCCACGGCGCGCTTGATCAGGAACGCAGCGCCCAGCTTGGAGCCTTCGGACACAAACAACCAGCCCAGGGCTTCGGCTTTGCTCGGGTTTTTAACCGCGCCGGCAACAGGGGCCGGTACGTCGGTGTCCAGATCGCCCAGGTCCAGCTTGGCGGCTTCTGCGCGGCAGCGTGCGGCCAAGTCCGGGACGATCTCTATCAGTTCGGCATCGTTGTACAGGGCTACGAGTTCCGATTGGAACAGGTACTGCGCCACCACGAAGCGGGCGAAGTTGGCCTGGGTTTCAAATGGCGCGTGAGCCTTGACCAGGGCGTCGAGCTTGGTGTGTGGCTCGTTGGTGATCTGGTTCAGGCGCTGGGAGCGCAGGCTTGGGCGTTCTGCGGTAGGGGAAGCGGTCATTGGGAAAGTCCTTGAGAAGGGTAGCGCCTTGTGGCTCTAAAGAGAGCTGTTATCAACTAGACGAACAAGAAGACGCGGCACAGTAAAAAATCCTCACCCCGCCGGTGAAATTCCGGCGGGGTGAGGCGGGTGTTATCAGATGTCCCAGATCAGATTGATCGCGAAGTTGCGGCCCGGCTGGGTCAGGCGGTCAAGGTTGGCGGGTGCGGTCACGCCAGCTTCACCGACACTGTCGTAGCTGCGCACGTCATCCCAGTTCCAGTACTTCTTGTCGGTCAGGTTGTAGACGCCACCGTTGATGGTCACGTCGTCTGTGACTTTGTAGAAGGCGGTCAGGTCGAGGACGCCGAAGCCCGGAGTCTTGAAGGGCGCGCTGGTGCTGCCATCGGGGGCGTGGAAGGTAGTGCTGTCCACACGGTTCTGCTTTTTCACCAGGGTCCAGCTCAGCAGACCGCCGTAGTTGTCCTGGTCGTAGCCCAGGCCAAACACGCCTTTGAGCGGGTTGACGCTGTTGAGCGGCTCGCCGTTGTCGTCGTTGCGGCCATAGGTGTAGCCGACCGAACCCTGGGTGTAGAGGCCTTGTGGTGCGCCGAACGCATCGAGGTTCAGGCGGCCCTTGGCTTCGATGCCCTTGATGGTGGCGTGCTTGATGTTGTTGGCTTCGAACTGCTGCACGGTACCGCCGGCGACCGAGGCGTCTTCGTCAATGAAGTCGCGGTATTTGTTGTAGAACACGGCGATGTCGAACGAACCTTCGTCGAAGTTGCCGCGAATCCCGGTTTCAATGCCTTTGCTGGTTTCCGGCTTGAGGTTCGGGTTGGGCTCGACGGTGTAGCCCTGGTTCAGGTTTTCGAAACGGCCGTACAGCGCTTTCGCCGAGGGTGTGCGGAACCCTTCGGCGTATTGGCCGAACCAGGTGTAATGGTCGGTCAGCGCGTAGGTCAGGCCGAACTTGGGTGTGACCCGGTGCCAGGTTTTGTCGGCATCGCTGTGGTCGTAGATCCGCGTTGGGTCAACGGTGTTGAGGAACTCTTCGGTCAGCTTGGGCTTGAGCTGGGTGTAGTCGTAGCGTACGGCCGGCAGGAAGGTCCATTTGTTCCAGGTGATCTGGTCCTGGGCGAACAGCGAATAGGTGTTGATGGTCGGGTCCGGGAAGTCGCTGGCCTTTTTCACGCTGTCGCTGGCCTGTGGGCTCGGTGCGCCAATAGCCGTGCAACCGCCGCCGACGGCCAGGCAGGTCGCGCCGCCTTCGCGGGAACCGGTGACTTTTTGTTGTTTCAGGGTGGTGCCGTAGGTCACCTGGTGATCGGTTTCGCCAATGCTGAAGGCCTTGTCCAACTGCGCGTCGAACACCCACTGTTTTTCTTCATACAGGGTTTCGCGGGTGCGCAATACGCGGCGCGAGGGTTGGTAGATCTCGGCGGTGGTCTGGTCGGTCTTGGCGATCTGGTAGTTGAGGCTGGTCTTGATGTGATCGGCAATCGGCGAGTCGAGGGCAAAGCGGTTTTCAATGGCGAAACGTTCGCGGGTGATCGTGTCGTTACCTGAACGCGCACGATAGAAGTTGAAGCCGCGACCGCCGGTGAACGGACCGCCCACGGCGTTTTTCAGGTTGACGTCGCGGTCATCCTTGAACTTCTCGTAGGTCAGGCCCAGGCGGTTGTCGTCCCCGTAGTTCCAACCCAGTTTGGCCAGCACGTTGGTGGTGCGCGCATCCTCCGGGTTGGCGCCAGTGCGGGCCAGGCCAGTGGCGTTGTTGCCGTCATAGGATTCCATTTCATGACCGTTGCGCTGGCTCAGGTGCAGCAAGCCGTCGAAGTCCTGCACGCGACCGGCGACGGTGCCGGAGGTCAGCCAGCTGTCGTCGGCCGAGCTGTAGCCGGTTTTCAGGCGGGCGCCGTAGTCCTGGCCGGGCTTGATGATGTCATCCGGGTCGAGGGTGAAATAGCTGACGGCGCCGCCGATGGCGCTGCTGCCGTACAGGGCCGAGGCCGGGCCGCGCAGGATTTCCACGCGCTTGACGATTTCCGGGTCGACATAGTTGCGACGGGTCTTGGCGTAGGGGCCGTTGAAGAAGTTGTCCGGTACTTCGACGCCGTCGACCTGGGTGAGAATGCGGTCGCCGTCGATGCCGCGAATGTTGTAGCCCGCATTGCTGGCGCGGGTACCGGCACCGCCGACCGAGATGTTGGGCTCGTAGCGCACCAGTTCGCGAATGGTGTTCACGTTGTCGCGGTCCAGGTCCTGGCGATCATGCACGGTGACGGTGCTGGGCACGCTGCTCACGTCCTGCTCGGTACGGGTGGCACTGATGGTCACCTGCTGCAGGTTGAGGGCGCTGCCGGCGGCACGCTTTTCCAGCACGATGTTGTTGTTGCCCAGTTTGCGATAGCTCAGGTTGGTCCCCACCAACAAGCGATCCAGGGCCTTTTCCGGCGACAGCGGGCCGCGCACGCCAGGGGACGACACACCCTGGCCCAGCTCGGCGGGCAGGCCGACTTGCCAGCCGGTCACCGCGGTGAATGCGTTCAATGCCGAGACCAGCGGCTGTTGTTCGATACTGAAGTTGTAGTTGCCGTGGCTGCGCGCGGCCGGTTCGGTGGCCGTGGCGGCCATCACGGGCGTTGCGGCCAGCAGGATGGCGGCGGTCAGCAAGGACAGGACGGGCGAAGAAGACCGGCGATTGAAACAAGAGGACATCGAGAGCGCTCCGGGGTACGAATCTTATAGTTGCGAACCGAACCAAATAGGAATCAGTTGCATTGGCTAAGACGAGACGTACCACCGACAGCTATCGAGTAAAAATAATTCTCATTTAGTTCAGGATGACCAGCGCGGGGTATTCCGAGAGCTTGGCCGAGGTGATGTGGGCCAAGGAGCGCACCACGTCCAGCGGCTGGTCGAGGCGGTAGTTGCCGGTGACCGCGACACTGGCGAGCTTGTCGTTGTTATTGACGATCCAGCCCGGGTAGTAGCGGCGCAGTTCTGCGAGCACTTCGCTCATCGGGCAGTTTTCGAAAATCAGCCGGCCCTGCACCCAGGCCAGGTCTTTGTTGAGGTCGAGCTTGGCCGGTTGGCCGAAGCCTTTGGGGCCGATACGGATGCTTTCACCAGCGCTCAGGCGTACACGGGCATCGTCGAAGGTGTTGCTCAGGTCGACATCGCCGCGCTGTACCTGCACCTGGGCTTCGCCATTGAGGTAGCGCACGGCGAAGGAGGTGTCGCGCACGCTCGCACGCACCGGGCCGGCGTCGATTTCCAGCGGCAGGCCACGGTTGGGCACCACCTCGAAAAACGCCTCGCCCTGATACAGGCGCGCGATGCGCTGGTGATCCTTGATGCTGCTGGAAAAGGCCGAGTTGGTGTTCAGCAGTACTTTGGAGCCATCGTCCAGTTGCAGGCGCTGGCGCTCACCCACCACGGTGAGGTGATCAGCCTGCAGGCGCACGGGCAGGTTGCTAAAGCTGAACAGGCCGATCAGCAGCACGGCGGCGGTGGCCAGGGGTTTCCAGTGCGGTTTGATCCGGCGCCAGGCCGACGGCTTGCGCGGTACTGCCAGGGCCACGGCGGCGCTGTATACCGGCGCGCCACCCCAGGCGGCCTGGGCCTTGGCGAAAGCGTGAACGTGTGCAGGGTCTTTGGCCAGCCAGGCCTCGAACTCGGCCTGTTGCCCGGGTTGCGGGCATTGCAAGGCGATCAGCCAGTCGAGGGCCTGGTCCATAGCCACGTCTTGCAGCACCTCATGAGCCAGCTCATGGGGGCGCAGTTTATTCGGGTCCGTCACGGTGTTCCTCGGGTCTTCGCCACGTTTTATTCATCTTTCCTACAGCCTGGATCGACCTATCTGTCGGGTGAAGCTTAAGGCTGATCCAGCCGTTCGGCCACACCTACACAGATGGCCATGATCAATTTCAGTTCCTTTTGCACCGTGCTCAAGGACACGTCGAGCTGATCGGCAATCTCCTGATAGCAGCAGCCGTGCAGGCGACTGAGGATAAAGATCTGCTGCTGGCGGGCGCTCAACTGGCCGAGGCTGACGCTCAGGTGCTCAAGCAATTGCTCGGCCTGGGTGGCGTCTTCCGGGGTGCTGGTGGGGGCGGCGACGCTTTGCAGGATGTCCAGCGGCACATCTTCCTGCAGGGTGCGAGCCTGGATTCTGCGCGAACGCAGGTGATCCAGCGCCAGGTTGCGCGCGGTTTGATAGACGAAAGGTTCAAGGTGATCGATGGGCCGCTCGCTCAGGGCCCGGGTGACGCGCAGGTAGGTTTCCTGCAACAGGTCCTCGGCGGTGCTGTGGTTGTTCACCATCCGCTGCAAGGTGCGTAGCAGAATCACCCGTTGGGTGAGAAAGACTTGGTTGAAGCGAGATTGGCTCACAGTGATACCAGACCGATTTGCAGTGAATGATAATGCTTATCATCAACTCAAATGGCAAGTGGCACTTTGAACGGATTTGCGCAGGACAAAGGTGGGAGCGGGCTTGCTCGCGAATGCATCACCTCGGTATTCAGACGAACCGAGGTGCCTGTATTCGCGAGCAAGCCCGCTCCCACACAAGCCTGCCCTACGGGATTATTCTGCGTTGCACAGCGCCAGGCAGTTATCCAGCATGCGGTTGGAGAAGCCCCACTCGTTGTCGTACCAGGCGAGCACTTTCAGCAACTTACCGCTGACCTTGGTGTGATTGGCATCGAAAATCGACGACAGCGGGTTGTGGTTGAAGTCGCTCGAAACCAGCGGCAGGGTGTTGTAGCCGAGGATCTTCGAATGCTGGCTGGCTTCCTTGAGCAGTGCGTTGACTTCTTCGGCCGTGGCGTCTTTTTTCAGGGTGACGGTGAGGTCCACCAGCGACACGTTGATCACCGGTACACGCACGGCCATGCCGGTCAGCTTGCCGGCCAGTTCCGGCAGCACCAGGCCCACGGCTTCGGCGGCGCCGGTCTTGCTCGGGATCATGTTCTGGGTGGCCGAACGCGCACGGTACGGGTCGGTGTGGTAGACGTCGGTCAGGTTCTGGTCGTTGGTGTAGGCGTGAATGGTGGTCATCAGGCCGCTTTCGATGCCCAGCTCACGGTGCAGCACCTGCGCCACAGGCGCCAGGCAGTTGGTGGTGCACGACGCGTTGGAGATGATCTGGTGGGATTGACGCAGAATGTCATGGTTAACCCCATAAACCACGGTGGCATCAGCGCCCTTGGCAGGTGCGGAGATGATCACCTTGCGCGCACCAGCGGTAATATGGGCGGCAGCTTTGTCACGGTCGGTGAACAGGCCGGTGCATTCGAACACCACGTCGATCTTGTGCGCCGCCCAGGGCAGTTCGGCGGGGTTACGAATGGCGCTGACGGCGATCCGGTCACCGTTGACGGTCAGGCTTTCCTGATCGTGGGCGACCTCTGCTTCGAAAGTGCCATGCACGGTGTCGTACTTGAGCAGGTGGGCATTGATTGCGCTGTCACCCAAATCATTGATGGCGACGATCTGCAAATCCTGACGGTAGCCTTGGGTATACAGTGCGCGCAGGACATTACGGCCGATACGGCCAAAACCATTGATTGCGATACGAAGAGTCATTGGAAAGTGCCTGTCGTCGATTTGTTGTAAGAATTACAAGATTATTCGCATAAAAATAGAAAACAAGCCTTTTTAGTGGCAATATTTTGTTCAATCTACAACGAGTGACCTGAATCAACTGGTCCGATTGGTCAAGTAACACCCTGCCAACCTCTTCACGGCGGGCGTTTGACCAGCATAGACACTCAGGTCGCCACATCCGTTAGCCTGGAGTTCTACACATGCATCCCCGCGTCCTTGAGGTCACCGAACGGCTCATCGCCCGCAGCCGCGCCACCCGCGAGGCCTACCTTGCGCTCATTCGCGGCGCCGCCAGCGACGGTCCGATGCGCGGTAAGCTGCAATGCGCCAACTTTGCCCACGGCGTGGCCGGTTGCGGCACTGAAGATAAAAATAGCCTGCGCATGATGAATGCCGCCAACGTGGCAATTGTTTCGTCATATAACGACATGCTCTCGGCGCACCAGCCCTACGAACATTTCCCTGAACAGATCAAGAAAGCCCTGCGCGAAGTCGGCTCGGTCGGCCAGTTCGCCGGCGGCACCCCCGCCATGTGCGACGGCGTGACCCAGGGCGAGCCCGGTATGGAGCTGAGCCTGCTCAGCCGTGAGGTCATCGCCATGTCCACGGCGGTAGCGCTGTCCCACAACATGTTCGACGCGGCGCTGATGCTGGGCATCTGCGACAAGATCGTGCCGGGCCTGATGATGGGCGCGCTGCGTTACGGTCACCTGCCGATGATCTTCGTACCGGGCGGCCCGATGCCGTCGGGTATCTCCAACAAGCAGAAAGCCGACGTGCGCCAGCGCTACGCCGAAGGCAAGGCCACCCGCGAAGAACTGCTGGAATCGGAGATGAAGTCCTACCACAGCCCGGGCACCTGCACCTTCTACGGCACCGCCAACACCAACCAGTTGCTGATGGAAGTGATGGGCCTGCACTTGCCGGGCGCCTCGTTCGTCAACCCCTACACGCCGCTGCGTGACGCGCTGACCCGTGAAGCCGCGCACCAGGTCACGCGACTGACCAAGGCCAATGGCAACTTCACGCCGATCGGCGAGATCGTCGACGAGAAGTCCATCGTCAACTCCATCGTCGCCCTCAACGCCACCGGCGGTTCCACCAACCACACCCTGCATATGCCGGCCATCGCCATGTCGGCGGGCATCATCCTCACCTGGCAGGACATGGCCGACCTCTCCGAGGTGGTGCCGACCCTGTCCCACGTGTATCCAAACGGCAAGGCCGACATCAACCACTTCCAGGCAGCGGGCGGCATGTCGTTCCTGATCCGCGAACTGCTCGAAGCCGGCCTGCTCCACGAAGACGTCAACACCGTGGCCGGCAAGGGTTTGAGCCGCTACACCCAGGAGCCGTTCCTGGTGGACGGCGAACTGATCTGGCGCGACGGCCCTATCGAAAGCCTCGACGAAACCATCCTGCGCCCCGTGGCCCGTGCGTTCTCGCCAGAAGGCGGCTTGCGTGTGATGGAAGGCAACCTCGGCCGTGGCGTGATGAAAGTCTCGGCAGTAGCCCTTGAACACCAAGTCGTCGAAGCGCCTGCGGTAGTGTTCCAGGACCAGCAGGACCTGGCCGATGCGTTCAAGGCTGGCCAGCTGGAAAAAGATTTCGTCGCGGTGATGCGCTTCCAGGGCCCGCGCTCCAACGGCATGCCTGAACTGCACAAGATGACCCCGTTCCTCGGCGTGTTGCAGGACCGTGGTTTCAAAGTGGCCCTCGTAACTGACGGGCGTATGTCCGGCGCCTCGGGTAAGATCCCCGCCGCGATTCACGTCAATCCCGAAGCCCAGAGCGGCGGGCCGCTGGCGCGAGTGCAAGATGGCGATATCATTCGCGTCGATGGCGTTACCGGCACCTTGGAGCTTAAGGTGGACGCCGAAGAATTTGCAGCGCGCACGCCTGCCACGGGCCTGTTGGGCAATAACGTGGGGGCCGGTCGCGAGCTGTTTGCATTTATGCGCTTGGCCGCAAGCTCCGCAGAGCAGGGCGCCAGCGCCTTTACCGCTGCCTTGGAGACGCTTAAGTGAAGCTTGCGCTGGTCGGTGATATCGGGGGCACCAACGCCCGTTTTGCGTTGTGGCGGGACCAGGAACTGCATTCGATCCGCGTGCATGCCACGGCGGATCACCAAAGCCCTGAGGAGGCCATCAAGGTCTACCTCAAGGAAGAAGGCCTGGAAATCGGGGACATCGGTGCGGTGTGCCTGTCAGTCGCCGGGCCGGTGAGCGGGGATGAATTTAAATTCACCAACAATCACTGGCGCCTGAGCAAGACTGCGTTTTGCAAAACCCTGCAGGTGGATGAGCTGCTGCTGGTCAACGACTTCTCGGCCATGGCCCTGGGCATGACCCGCCTCAAGCCGGACGAATTCCGCGTGGTCTGCGAAGGCACGCCGGAACCGTTGCGCCCAGCGGTGGTGATCGGCCCGGGCACCGGCCTGGGCGTCGGCACCCTGCTGGATTTGGGTGGCGGCCGTTGGGCAGCGTTGCCGGGGGAGGGCGGCCATGTCGACCTGCCCTTGAGCAGCCCGCGTGAAACCCAGCTGTGGCAACACATCTACACTGAAATCGGCCACGTCAGCGCCGAGACCGCCTTGAGTGGTGGCGGGTTGCCGCGTGTGTACCGTGCGATTTGCGCGGTCGACGGCCATACGCCGGTGCTCGATACGCCTGAAGCCATTACTGCAGCGGGCCTGGCGGGCGACCCGGTGGCGATGGAAGTGTTGAACCAGTTCAGCATCTGGCTGGGCCGGGTGGCCGGTAACAACGTGCTGACCACCGGTGGACGCGGTGGTGTGTATATCGTGGGCGGGGTGATACCCAGGTTTGCCGACTTCTTTATCAACAGCGGTTTTGCCAAGAGTTTCGGCGACAAGGGCTGCATGAGTGACTACTTCAAAGGCATTCCGGTGTGGTTGGTGACCGCGCCGTATTCCGGGTTGACCGGGGCTGGCGTGGCGCTCGAACAGGCATTTGCATAGTTGGTTATGGCCTCTTCGCGAGCAAGCCCGCTCCCACATTCGATCGCGTTCCAACTTGGGAATGCAGGCAAATGTGGGAGCGGGCTTGCTCGCGAAGGGGGCCTCAAGGGCAACAAATGACTTAAGCTTGGCCATAACAACAAGGAGGACCCCGTGAGCGTAATCAGTAAATCGATTCTCCTCGTCGACGACGACCAGGAAATCCGCGAATTGCTGCAAACCTACCTCAGTCGCGCCGGTTTCCAGGTGCGTGGGGTGCCGGACGGTGCGGGGTTCCGTCAGGCGATGAACGAGGCGCCCTGCGACCTGGTCATCCTTGATGTGATGTTGCCGGACGAAGACGGTTTCAGCCTTTGCCGCTGGATCCGCCAGCACCCGCGCCAGGCGCAGGTGCCGATCATCATGCTCACCGCCAGTTCCGACGAAACCGACCGCGTGATCGGCCTGGAGCTGGGCGCCGACGACTACATCGGCAAGCCGTTCAGCCCCCGTGAATTGCAGGCACGCATCAAGGCGTTGCTGCGCCGTGCCCAGTTTGGCCAGGAGCGTAGTGGCGCGGGCGATGTATTGGTCTTTGACGAATGGCGCCTGGACATGATCAGCCATCGCCTGTTCCACGTGGATGGCGAAGAGGTGATTCTCTCGGGCGCCGACTTTGCCCTGCTCAAATTGTTTCTCGACCACCCCCAACAGATTCTCGACCGCGACACCATCGGCAACGCCACCCGGGGCCGCGACCTGATGCCGCTGGACCGTATCGTCGACATGGCCGTCAGCCGCTTGCGCCAGCGCCTGCGCGATACCGAAAAACCTCCGCGACTGATCCGTACCGTGCGCGGCAGCGGTTACCAACTGGCAGCCAGCGTGGTTGCCGGCAATGCCCACTGAACATTTGACCGAACGCCGCCGTCGCTTCCCGGTGCCGCGTTCGCTGCTGGGGCGGATGCTGCTGCTGACGTTGCTGGCGGTGTTGTTTGCCCAAGCGCTGTCGAGCGTGATCTGGGTCTCACAATTGCGCGCTACCCAGCTCGAAGGCCTGGTCACCAGCGCCCGTAGCCTGGCGCATTCGATGACGGCCAGCGTAAGTTACTTCCGTTCGTTGCCGGTGGCCTATCGTCCGTTGGTCCTGGACCAATTGCGTAGCATGGGCGGCACCCGTTTTGTGGTGACCCTCAACGATCGCCCCCTGGACATGGCCATCCTGCCCCAGACCCCGCGCAAGCAAGCGGTGCTGCAGACGGTGGATGAAGTGCTGCGCCAGACCCTGGGCGCCGACGTGCATATCTCGGTGGAATTCGTCAGTGCCGAAGACCTGCGTATCTTCAACGCCGGCTTGAAGCTCGATGAGTTGCCACGCTCGTGGGCGCATTACGCGCTGACCCTCGAACCGGTCAACCCGCCGGTGCTGGTCACCCAGATCCAACTCGCTCCTGGCGAATGGCTGTATATCGCCTCGCTGCTGCCCGAGCCCTACACCAGCCTTGAAGAGCAAGGCCTGCCGTCCCAGCAAGTGTGGTTCATCGTGCTCACCAGCGGTTTTCTGCTGCTGTTCATCGGCCTGCTGGTGCATTGGCAGAGCCGGCCCCTCAAGCGTCTGGCGCGGGCCGCGCGGGACATGTCCCTGGGCGCCGATGTAGAACCGGTGGCCGAAGGCGGCGGCAGTGAAGTGGTGGAAGTGGGGCGGGCTTTCAATGCCATGCGCGAGCGGATCAGCCGTTACCTCACCGAGCGCAGCCAGTTGTTCAGCGCCATTTCCCACGACTTGCGCACACCGATTACTCGCCTCCGCTTGCGTGTAGAACTGCTGGAAGACGAGAACCTGCAAACCAAGTTCGGTCGCGACCTGGATGAGCTGGAGCTGCTGGTGAAGGGCGCCCTGCAATGCGTGAAAGACACCGACATCCACGAGAACATCGAGCCCGTGGACCTCAACCACGTCCTCGATTGCCTGGTGGAACCCTACCTCGCCCCCAACGGCAACGGCCGGATCACCCAGGACGGTCGCGCACTGGCGCCGTACCCGGGCAAGCCGCTGGCGCTCAAACGCTGTATCGGCAACCTGATCGACAACGCCTTGAAGTACGGGCAGAACGCGCACCTGCACATCGAGGACGATGGTGCGGAATTTATCCTGCACGTCGATGACGAAGGCCCGGGTGTGCCGGAGCAGCGCCTGGAGCAAGTCTTCGAACCGCACTTCCGCCTCGCCGGCCAGCAGCAGGGCTACGGCCTGGGCCTTGGGATTGCGCGCAACATTGCCCATAGCCACGGGGGGGAAGTGAGTTTGCAGAATTTGCGTGAGGGTGGATTGCGCGTCACCTTGCAGCTCCCCCGTACCCTCGACTGAATACACCGCATCCCTTGTAGGAGCCCGGCTTGCCGGCGATGGCGTTCTCAAGGGCCCCATCGCAGGCAAGCCAGCTCCCACATTTTGATTGGTGGGGTGTCAGACGCTTTGGCGCATCCGGGCCAGGTCGCGCAAGGGTGGCGCACCGAACAACCGGCTGTACTCCCGGCTGAACTGCGACGGGCTTTCATAACCTACCCGATACCCCGCTGCCGACGCCTCTAGCCCTTCGGCAATCATCAACCGCCGAGCCTCCTGCAAGCGCAGTTGCTTCTGGTATTGCAGCGGGCTCATGGCGGTGATCGCCTTGAAGCGGTGGTGCAAGGTCGAGACGCTGAGGTTCACTTCCTTGGCCAGGTCGTCGATGCGCAGCGGTTGTTCGTAGTTGCCGTTCAGCCAGGTGATCGCCTGGCTGACGCGATGGCTCTGGCTGTTGGTCACGGCGATCTCATACAGCCGATAGCCCTGCGGGCCCCGCAATAAACGGTAGAGGATTTCGCGGTTGATCAGCGGCGCCAGCATGGCGATGTCTTTGGGGGTATCCAGCAGTCGCGCCAGGCGCAACACGGCGTCGAGCAACTGGGTATCGATGCGGTCGACGTACATGCCACGGGAAGTCGGGCGCGAAGGCACGCCCATCGGCCCGGCTTCGGCAATCAGCGCGGTGAGCTGCGCCGGGTCGATGTTGATACGCACCGACAGATTGGGGTCTTCCGGTGTGGCGTCGATGATCCGCCCGGCCACCGGCATCGCGACAGAAAACACCAGGTAGTTGAGTGGGTCGTAGGCAAAGATTTCGTCGGCCAGTCGCACTTCCTTGCTGCCGCTGGCCAGGATGCACAAGGCCGGTTCCACCAGCACCGGCATGAAGTCGCGCGGTGTGTTGTGGCGGTTCAGGTACAGCGAGGTGATCGCTGTCCCGTAGGAGCCATCTTCCCAGGTGTGCCGGTGCACGATGGCGGCCAGCTCGGCGCGCTGTTTTTCCATCTCGGCATCGAGGGGCATGGGCTTATGTTCCGGCGACGACATGGGGCGTCCTCTACAGGCTGCTTTGATGGGGTCAGCTTAGCGGCGGCTTTTCAAAAAGTGTTAGGTCGATTCTGCACAATCCTTGCCTGATCCTGCGACAGGTCGTGAATCAGGCAAGCACAGGGCCTGTCATCTCCTTGAAACACTGAACATAGGCCTGGAATAAACCCCGGGTGGCAAACGTCCTCCCTACGCTTCTCGCAGGATTGTGCAATAAGCCTGCAGGAATTGACTAACTGCGCCGACACCCGCGCCGTTATCTTTGATCCTGTGGCAACACGCCCTCACAGTGTTTGCCGAGCATCACTTCTCAACGGGAGAGTCGAACATGTCCACCCCCATTCCCGCGAGCCATATGGCCTTTATCCGTGCCCGTACCGGGTGCAGCACCGAACTCGGTGCACGCTTGAGCAGTTTGATCGAACCGGGCCGTCAGGCTCAGGGTTGCCTGCAATTTTCGTTGCAGCATTCCCAGGTCGACCCCGATGTCTGGCTGGTCTCGGGGTTCTGGAGCAGCGAGCAGGCCATGAGCGCCTACTTCAACTCGCCAGCCCTGATGATCTTTACCGAGCTGTTGAACGACATGGTGGTCCGCAGCATGGACTTCCAGACCTTCACCGATGCATCCGCTGCACACGCCTACGGCGAGTACCTGCAACTCGCCGGCTGAAGGTCTAGAATGGCCGACTTTCCATTGGCCAGGACCTGCAACATGGCACGTAAACAATTTGCCCATCACGAAGCCGTCTCCGCCGTAGTGCCGGGAGAAGGTGGCTACAGCGCCGCCGTCGCCGTCAAGGCACTGGATGGCATGGGCGCACCGCAGTTTCACAAGATCCTTGATGGACAGAAGTTCAAGACCGCTTCCGATGCCGATGATGCGGCGACGGTGCAGCTTGAGCGGCTGGTTGATGTGGATGAAGAAGGTCAGTTGACCTGGGCAACTTCCACTAACTGAAGCCGAACACTTTTTACTGCCCAACAAAGAGCAAATGTGGGAGCCGGGCTTGCCCGCGATGAGGGCAGGTCAGCCGACTCATCGGGTGGCTGACACTCCGCCATCGCGGGCAAGTCGAATCGTCGCACCGCCGTCCCCACACTGTTCAGTTGTGTTTGTTAGAAAGTGATCAATCAGCGCGGGCGGTGCATTTTGAACAGGGCCTCCGGCCCCAACTGGAAGTAATCCGCCGGCCCGCCGCCGCGCAAGATCGGCTCGGCGGCGGCGGTGTCGTAGATGCCGTCCTTGAGCAACCACTTGGCAATGTGCACGGCAACTACTTCACCCAGCACCAGCCAGCTCGGCACCGGCGCTTTGTCCGCGCGTTGCAGCTGGATGATCTGCGTCACCTTGCATTCGAACGACACCGGGCTTTCGCCCACCCGTGGCACCTTGATGATTTTCGAGGCGACTGGCGTCAGCCCGGACAATTCGAACTCGTTCACCTCTGGCGAAACTGCCGCACAACTCTGGTTCATCTGCTCGGCCAACGGGCGCGTGGCCAGGTTCCACACAAACTCGCCGGTCTGTTCGATGTTGTTCAGGCTGTCTTTGCGCCCGACACTGGAAAACCCGATGATCGGCGGAATGTAGTTGAACGCATTGAAGAAACTGTAGGGCGCCAGGTTCAGGCGGCCCTCGCTGTCTTGTGATGAAATCCAGCCAATGGGCCGTGGGCCGACGATGGCATTGAACGGGTCATGGGGCAGGCCATGGCCGTTGGCAGGTTCGTAGAAGTGGATATCGTCAGGCATGGCCGGGGTTCCTGCTAATGGGATCGGTGAGGTGGCCATACTGCAAGCCGTGGCGATGAATTTCCACCGGCCCTATGGAATTTTCATTCCTCGGCCACCTATTTTTCACAGCGCCACGTTCAGTCTGCGCCCAGGTCGACACCCCCTCTATAAGTCGGCCCATTGAAAGACTGAGCTTTGGAGCCTTCTACCCGATGAACAAACTTCCTCAGATCACACTGGCGTTCTGGGTCATGAAAATCTGCGCGACCACCCTCGGCGAAACGGCCGGGGACTTGCTGTCGATGACCCTGAATGTGGGGTACGCCATCAGTTCGATGATCTTGATCAGCGTGTTTCTGGTCACCCTGGTGACGCAACTCTGGTCCAAGGCCTACAACCCGGTGCTGTACTGGGTCGTGATTTTGTCCACCAGCACGGCGGGCACCACGATGTCGGACTTCATGGACCGCACCCTCGGCCTGGGCTATGCCACGGGCTCGATGATCCTGATTGTGATCCTGATGATCATCTTCGCCTTGTGGCATGTCAGCGGCGACTCGCTGAACGTGAACAAGGTGCAGAGCTTTAGCGGGGAGCTGTTCTACTGGATGGCGATTCTGTTTTCCAACACCCTGGGTACCGCATTGGGCGACTTCCTGGCTGACGACTCGGGGCTTGGTTTCGCCGGTGGCGCCTTGCTGATTGGTTCCGCCATTGCGGCGGTGGTGGCACTCAAGTACTTCACCCGGATCTCGTCGGTGCTGTTGTTCTGGGTGGCGTTTGTACTGACCCGACCGTTTGGCGCGACCTTGGGTGACTTCCTCACCAAACCCCATGAAAAGGGCGGGCTGGATTTCGGCACGATTGGTTCGTCGGCGGTGTTGGCGGCGGTGCTGGTGGTGATGATTGCGGGGGCGTCGTATGCGCAGCGGCGGTATGGGCGTGACCGCATTAGCCAGGCGACACAAAACTAAAATGTGGGAGCGGGCTTGCCCGCGATTGCGGTGGATCAGTCTCTAAATTCGTTGACTGGCTCACCGCTATCGCAGGCAAGCCAGCTCCCACATTTTTTACCGAGTTAAACCTTTAGTCAGTGGTGATGCGTGAGTGTTTACGGGTGTCTTTCATGGTCGCGTAAACCGCCAGCGAGATGGCAATACACGCCGTGACATACCAGTAGTACCCAGTCTCCATGCCGATGCTCTTGAACCACAGCGCGATGTATTCAGCCGTACCGCCGAAGATCGACACGGTCAGTGCATACGGCAGGCCCACGCCCAGGGCGCGGATTTCAGTAGGGAACAGCTCGGCCTTCACCACCGCGTTGATCGAGGTGTAGCCGCTGACGATGATCAGCGCCGCCATGATCAGGAAGAACGCGCCCCACCAGGTCTGGATGGTGTGCAGGGTGGTGAGGATCGGCACGGTGAACAGGGTGCCGAGGACGCCGAAGGCGATCAGGATCGGGCGACGACCAACCTTGTCCGACAGCCCGCCGATGATCGGTTGCAGGCACATGAACAGGAACAGCGTGGCGGCCGAGATGGTGGTGGAGTCGGAGATGCTCATGCCGACCGTGTTCACCAGGTATTTCTGCATGTAGGTGGTGTAGGTGTAGAAAGCCAGGGTGCCGCCCATGGTCAGGCCGACCACGGTCATCAGTTCCTTGGGGTGACGCATCAAGGTGCGCATGGCGCTTTCCTTGGCTTTTTCCTTCTTGGTGAACGACTCGGTTTCTTCCATGCCGCGACGCAGGTACAACGCGACTACCGCGCACAGGGCGCCGATGGCGAACGGGATACGCCAGCCCCAGGCGTACAGCTGTTCGGTGGTGAGGAACTGCTGCAGCACGATCAGCACGCCCAGCGCGATGAGCTGGCCGGAGATCAGGGTCACGTACTGGAAGCTGGAGTAGAAACCACGGCGTTCCTTGGTCGCCATCTCGCTGAGGTAAGTGGCGGAGGTGCCGTATTCGCCACCCACCGACAGGCCCTGCAGCAAACGGGCAAACACCAGCAGGATCGGAGCACCGATGCCGATGATTTCATAGCCCGGGCTCAGGGCGATCAGCAGCGAGCCGAAGCACATCAGGTAGACCGAGGCCATCAAGGCTTTTTTACGCCCGACTTTGTCAGCGTAAAGGCCCATCAGCCAGCCACCGATCGGGCGCATCAGGAAGCCGACGGCGAAGATCGCGGCGGTGTTGAGCAGTTGGGCGGTGGTGTCGCCCTTGGGGAAGAAGGTCTTGGCGAAGTACAGCGAGAACGCGGCGTACACGTACCAGTCGTACCACTCGACCATGTTGCCGACGGAACCACTGAAGATCGATTTGATGCGGCTTGAGGTAGTGCGCTCTTTCGTCGGCGCGGCCGCCGACCCCAGAGGCAGGGCGTTGGAGTTATCCATTGAAGGATCCTTCATCTAGTTGTTTTTATGGAGCGTGCCTGGGCACAGCCTGGTTCGGGCTATAGCAGGAGCTGTGCCAGGTAGATGAAGGCCCGGCCTAGAAGGGTTGGCGGGATTTTTTGAGCGGAAAGTCGCTGATAAATTTTGGGTGATGAGCGGAAATCCGCTTATGGCTGCCGGCCTCATCGCAGGCAAGCCAGCTCCCACATGGGAATGTGTTCACAGATCAAACTGTGGGAGCGGGCTTGCCCGCGATGGCGGCCTGAAGATCGCTAGAGAAACATCTCCCGCACCAACCCATGCCGCTGCATTTTCTCATTGAAGGTCCGCCGCGGCAGTTGCAGCTCCGCCAACACCGCCTTGATATCACCTTTGTGTCGCATCAGCGCCGCCTTCAGGCAGTGTGCTTCAAAGGCCTCCTGCTGCGCCGCCAGGGACTGCCCGGCCTCGATGCCCTCCGGTTCCGGATCACCCAGGCCCAGCACCTGGCGCTCGGCGACGTTGGCCAGCTCACGCACATTACCCGGCCAGTCATGGCTGAGCAGGCGTCCCAGCTGTGCGCCGCTCAACGGCTCAACGCTGCGCCCCAGGCGCTCGGCAGCACTTCGGGCGAAGTGGTCGAACAACAGCGGGATATCTTCACGACGCTCACGCAAGGGCGGCAAACGCAGTTGCGCGACGTTCAGCCGGTAGGCCAAGTCTTCGCGGAAACGTCCGGCGCGGGCCTCTTCCAGCAGGTCCGGCTTGGTGGCGGCGATGATGCGCAGGTCCACAGGGATACTCTGGTTGGAGCCCAGCCGTTCCAGCTTCTGTTCCTGCAGCACCCGCAGCAGCTTGACCTGCTGGGCCAGGGGCATGCTTTCGATTTCGTCCAGGAACAGCGTGCCGCCATGGGCATATTCCAGCTTGCCGATGCGCTTGCCCTGGGCGCCGGTGAATGCGCCGCTTTCGTGGCCGAACAGTTCGGCTTCAAACAGTTGCTCAGGGATCGCGGCGCAGTTGAGTGCCACGAACGGCTTCTTCGCCCGAGGCCCGAAATCATGCAGGCAACGGGCGACCAGTTCCTTGCCGCTGCCGGTCTCGCCACGGATCAGCACGTTGACCGGCAAACTCGCCAGGTCGAGCACCTGGCGCCGCAGGTTCTGCAACCCACGGGACACGCCGAGCAGGCTGGATTCCAGTTGCGCCTTGGCATCGGCCTGCTGATGCAGGCGCCGGTTTTCCAGGATCAGCCCGCGCTTGTCCAATGCCCGGCGCAGGCTATTGAGCAACGCGTCCGGACTGAAGGGCTTTTCCAGGAAGTCATAGGCACCCTCGCGCATGGCTTCGACCGCCATTGGCACGTCGCCATGGCCGGTGAGCAGGATCACCGGCAGGTCGGCGTCGCGGCGCTGCACTTCGGCCAGCAGTTCCAGGCCGCTCAGACCCGGCATGCGCACGTCGCTCAGGATCACGCCGGCAAAGTCCTTGGGCAGTTGCGCCAGGCACTCCTCGGCGCGGCTGAACAACTGCACTTCAAAACCGGACAGGCTCAACCATTGCTCGACGGCCGTGCGGATGCTGGCTTCGTCATCGACCACAATCACCGCGTTCAACATAGGTCGGGGGTCTCCAGCGCGATGGGCAAGGTCAGGGTGAACACGGCGCCATCCCCTCGGTTGCCGGCGATCAGGCGTCCACCCAATTCATGCACGATAGCGTACGACACGGCCAACCCAAGGCCCAGTCCGTCGCCCACCGGCTTGGTGGTGAAGAAGGGGTCGAACACGCTGTTGAGGTGTTCCTCGGCTATCCCGCCGCCGCTGTCGCTGACGGTCAGTTGCCACAGTTGCTGGTCAGCCTGCAGGCGGATTTCCAGGCGCTTACGCGGTTTGTCGGCCATCGCATCAAGGGCGTTGCGCAACAGGTTGATCAGCACCTGCTCCAGGCGGATTGCATCACCACGGACCCAGGCTGGGCGGGTCAGGTCGAGCACCACGCCGATGCCTTCATCACGCAGGCGTGCATCGAGCAGATGCAGGGACTGGTCGACCACCAACGCCAAATCCAGTCGTTCGCGCAGGCCGCTCGGGCTTTTACGGGCAAACGTCTTGAGGTGGCCGGTGAGGGCGGCCATGCGGGTGAGCATTTCATCCAGTGGGGTCAGCGCCGTGTAGGCGTCGTCCACGCGGCCGTGGTCCAGCAACAGACGCAAGGTGGCCAGCTGCATGCGCTGGGCCGTCAGCGGTTGATTGATTTCATGGGCAAGGGCGGCGGACATCTGCCCCAGTGCCGCCAGCTTGGCCGATTGCACGAGGCCGTCCTGGGCGGTGCGCAAGGCTTGGGTGCGCTCTTCCACCAATCGTTCCAGCTCTTCACGGCTGCGCTGGCGCAAACGGGCCAGGCGCCAGCGCTGGGTAAGGAACAGCACGAGGAACACCAGGGCCAGCCAGGAACCGGCGGCGGCGAGGCCGGCGTTGCGCTGGTCTTCAAAGGCAAACTGCGGTTTACGCAGCAGGTGCAACGTCCAGCCCTCGGCCTTCAACGGCAGGGATTCCCAGATGTAATTGGCGCTGCCGTCGGGGCCGTTGACGCGCATCAGGTGGCTGTTGTCGTCGAAGCGTTGCAGAGGCTGGCTTTCCAGCGGCTGCAGGTGTTTTTTATCGTACTGACGGGTGGCCTTGAGCTCCGCCAGGTCCTGCTCCGACAGCGGGCGCAGGTTGCGGTAGCGCCAGCCCGGTTGGTTGGCGATGAACACAATGCCCCGCGCGTCGCTGACCAGCAGCAGGTCATTGCCTTGTGCCCATTCGCGTTCCAGCTCGGGAAACTCCAGCTTCACCACCATCGCACCGAGGAACTGCTCGTGCTCATCCACCACCGCACTGGAGAGGAAATAGCCGGGTATGCCCGTGGTCACGCCCACGGCATAAAAGCGCCCGGTGCCCTGACTCAGTGTCTGGCTGAAGTAGGGCCGAAACGCATAGTTGTGCCCGACGTAACTGCTCGGCAGGTTCCAGTTGCTGGCGGCCACGGCCAGGCCGGTGCGGTCCATCAACTCCAGGGTGGAGGATTGGGCGGCGCCGTTGATGCGCTCCAGTTTGCGGTTGAGCAGGTCCTGGGTGCTGGCATCCAGCGGGCCTTTCAAGGCGCGGATCATTTCCGAGTCCAGCGCCAGCACGGCGGGCAGGGCGCGGTAGCGTTCGATCAGGGTGTGCAGGGAATTGGCGTACAGCGCCAGCTGCTGATTGGCGCGGGCGGCATCGTCCACCAGGGCCTGGCGTTCGGCGTGGCGTGTGGCCAGGGCAGCGGCCAGCACCGCGCCGGCAATGATCAGCAGCGAATAGAAGGTCAGGCGCAGCGGGCGAGGGATCACGATCATACGGTGAGGGGCAGGCACAGTAAGGGGTGAGCACCATACCATGCGCCACGAGGTCTGTAGTGAGCGGGCTGTTGTGGGAGCGGGCTTGCTCGCGAAAACGGTATATCAGCAGACTCATTCAGTGACTGACACACCGCATTCGCGAGCAAGCCCGCTCCCACAGTTGGTCGCACTCGGCCTGACAAAAGTGTCAGCCATAAAAAAGGCGACTGGGCCGTGGAGCCGCAGTCGCCTTCATTCAAACGGTCAGGTGCTTACTGCACTTCTACCGCCAGGCTTTCACTGATCTTTTTCTGCCAGATCGCAGGACCGGTGATGTGCACCGACTCACCCTTGCTATCAACTGCAACGGTCACCGGCATGTCTTTCACGTCGAACTCGTAGATCGCTTCCATACCCAGTTCGGCGAAGGCGACAACGCGCGACTTCTTGATGGCTTGCGCCACCAGGTAAGCAGCGCCGCCCACGGCCATCAGGTACACGGCCTTGTGGTCCTTGATCGCTTCGATTGCGGTGGGGCCGCGCTCGGACTTGCCGATCATGCCCAGCAGGCCGGTTTGCTCAAGGATCTGACGGGTGAACTTGTCCATCCGCGTTGCGGTGGTCGGACCCGCCGGGCCCACCACTTCTTCGCGCACTGGATCAACCGGGCCGACGTAGTAGATGAAGCGACCTTTGAGGTCCACCGGCAGGGTTTCGCCCTTGTTCAGCATCTCGACCATGCGCTTGTGCGCAGCGTCGCGACCGGTGAGCATTTTGCCGTTGAGCAATACGGTTTCACCTGGCTGCCAGCTCTGCACTTCTTCTGGGGTCAGGGTGTCGAGGTTGACACGGCGGGCCGATGGGCCGGCTTCCCAGACGATTTCCGGGTAGGCGTCCAGCGGTGGTGCTTCCAGCGACGCCGGGCCCGAACCGTCGAGCACGAAGTGTGCGTGACGGGTGGCGGCGCAGTTGGGGATCATGCACACCGGCAGGGAGGCGGCGTGGGTCGGGTAGTCCATGATCTTCACGTCGAGCACGGTGGTCAGGCCACCCAGGCCCTGGGCGCCGATGCCCAGTTGGTTGACCTTCTCGAACAGCTCCAGGCGCATCTCTTCGATACGGTTCTGCGGGCCACGGGCTTTCAGCTCGTGGATGTCGATGGACTCCATCAACACTTCCTTGGCCATCACCGCGGCTTTCTCGGCGGTGCCGCCGATGCCGATGCCCAGCATGCCCGGTGGGCACCAGCCAGCGCCCATGGTCGGAACGGTCTTCAATACCCAGTCGACGATCGAGTCGGACGGGTTGAGCATGGCCATTTTCGACTTGTTCTCGGAACCGCCGCCCTTGGCTGCCACGTCCACTTCCACGGTGTTACCCGGGACGATGGAGTAATGGATCACCGCCGGGGTGTTGTCCTTGGTGTTCTTACGCGCGCCTGCCGGGTCGGCCAGGATGGATGCACGCAGGACGTTTTCCGGCAGATTGTAGGCGCGACGCACGCCTTCGTTGATCATGTCGTCCAGGCCCATGGTGGCGCCGTCCCAGCGCACGTCCATGCCCACGCGCACGAACACGGTGACGATACCGGTGTCCTGGCAGATCGGGCGATGGCCGGTGGCGCACATGCGCGAGTTGATCAGGATCTGGGCGATGGAGTCACGGGCCGCTGGCGATTCTTCGCGCAGGTAGGCTTCGTGCATGGCCTGGATGAAATCAACGGGGTGGTAGTAGGAAATGAATTGCAGGGCGTCGGCAACGCTCTGAATCAGGTCGTCTTGCTTGATCACGGTCATGAGTCGCGCTCCTCTATAAGGGAACATTCAATAAAGGTGGCTTCAGTGTTGCATCGGTCGGCTGAAGCCACCTTTCCAAGGCACGCCAAAATGATGCAGGCGCGACGCTAAAAAGGCGCGGCAGTATAACCCGGCTCGGTGGCCGATACACCCGACTATGGTCAAACTGTCGCAGGCATGATTCCCTGTGCGCGTCCCCTGTGTCTGAGACCTTTATATGCCTGAACTGCACGTCGGCGAACGCCACTGGTCGGTCGCCCCCGGCAGCAACCTGCTGGATGCGCTGAACCAGGCGGGTGTGGCCGTGCCCTACAGTTGCCGCGCCGGCAGTTGCCACACTTGCCTGGTGCGTTGCCGGGGCGAGGTCGAGGACAAGCAACCCGAGGCCTTGAGCCCCACGCAGCGCCAGGACGACTGGCGCCTGGCGTGCCAGTGCCAGGTCCTGGGGGATGTGCACGTCGAAACCTTTGACCCCCAGCGCGATGGCCTGCCCGCGCACGTGGTGGGTGCCGACTGGCTGAACCCGACGGTGCTGCGCCTGCGCCTGCAGCCGGAGCGCGGCCTGCGGTATCGCGCCGGCCAGCACTTGGTGTTGTGGGCCGGGCAGGTGGCGCGGCCATATTCTCTGGCGAGCCTGCCCCAGGAAGAGGCGTTCCTGGAGTTTCATCTGGATTGCCGCCAACCCGGCGAATTCAGCGACCTGGCCCGTCAACTGCAGGTGGGAGACCCTCTGCGCCTGGGCGAACTGCGCGGCGGTGCATTGCACTACGACCCGGACTGGCATACGCGGCCGCTGTGGCTGCTGGCTTCTGGTACCGGCCTGGGGCCTTTGTGGGGCGTGTTGCGTGAGGCGTTGCGCCAGGATCACCAGGGCGCGATTCGCCTGATTCACCTGGCCCATGATGTCAACGGACATTACCTTGCCGAAGCCCTGGCGCAGCTGGCCGCGCAGCACCCGAACCTGACAGTGGAGCTGTGGACCGCGGCCGAGGCGACCCAGGCATTGGCGCAACTGCGGCTTGTTTCGCGGCAAACTCTGGCTTTACTCTGCGGGCACCCTGGCAATGTCGAGGCGTTCTCCAAGCGCCTGTTCCTGGCGGGGCTGCCGCGTAATCAACTGCTGGCCGACGTGTTCCTGCCCCGTGGTTGAGCGCTGAATTCCACCGTCGCGAGACTCACCATGACCGACGCCATCCTGCAACAACGCGAGCGCGGGCTGCTGACCTTGCAGCTCAATCGCCCCGACAAGAAAAACGCCCTGACCCGCGCCATGTACACGCAACTGGCCGAAGCCCTCGAAGGCGCTGACGCGGATGCCGACATCCGCTGCGTGCTGATCCAGGGCAGCAGTGAGTGCTTTACCGCCGGCAATGACGTCGGCGATTTCCTCGAGCAGCCGCCCAGCGACCTCGACAGCCCGCCGTTTCACTTCATGAAGAGCCTGCTCAACTGCCGAAAGCCGGTGATCGCTGCGGTGGCAGGCGTGGCGGTGGGAATCGGCACGACGCTGTTGCTGCATTGCGACCTGGTCTATATCAGTCGCGATGCGCGCCTGCGCATGCCGTTCGTCAACCTGGGCCTGTGCCCGGAGTTTGGTTCGAGCCTGATCCTGCCGCGCTTGTTGGGGCACGCGAAGGCGGCTGAATTGTTGCTGTTGGGCGAGGGGTTTACAGGCGAACAGGCGGCTGCGTGGGGCATTGCCACCGAGGCGTTGGGTAGCGGTGACGCGGCGTTGGTCAAGGCGCGGGAAATGGCCGAGCGGTTTGAAACCCTGGCACCGGGAGCGGTGCAAGTGACCAAACAGCTGATGAAGAGCGTCGACCGCGAACTGCTGCGGCAGGTGATCGAGGAGGAGGGCGCCCTGTTTACCCAGCGCTTGAAGTCGCCGGAGGCGATTGAGGCGTTGTCGGCGTTTATTACCAAGCGCTGATCAAAATGTGGGAGCGGGCTTGCTCGCGAATGCGGTGGATCAGCGAATGAATCCGTCGACTGAAACACTGCATTCGCGAGCAAGCCCGCTCCCACATTTGACCGAGTTCGACACGAACCCATGAAATGCAAAAAGCCCCGCCATCTACATGGCGGGGCTTTTGTTTTTCAGCGTGTCACATCAAACCTGCGGGTCGCCCACGTGCAGGATCTTCATGCCGTTGGTGCCACCGGTGGTGTGGTAGCTGTCGCCCTTGGTCAGGATGACCCAGTCGCCTTTCTCCACAACGCCGCGCTTGACCAGCTCGTCGATTGCCTTCTGGCTGACTTCGTTCGGTGCCAGCGAAGCTGGGTCGAACGGAACGGTGTACACACCACGGAACATCGCCGTGCGGGCCTGAGCTTCACGGTGTGGGGTGAACGCGTAGATCGGTACCGAAGAGCGGATACGCGACATGATCAACGGCGTGTAGCCACTTTCGGTCAGGGCGATGATCGCCTTCACACCCGGGAAGTGGTTGGCGGTGTACATGGCGGCCAGGGCAATACTCTGGTCACAGCTTTCGAACTCTTTGCCGATGCGGTGGCTGGAGGTCTTGCTGGTCGGGTGCTTTTCAGCGCCAAGGCAAATGCGCGCCATGGCTTGCACCGCTTCCAGCGGGTAGGGGCCGGCAGCACTTTCAGCCGAGAGCATCACGGCGTCGGTGTAGTCGAGCACGGCGTTGGCCACGTCGGACACTTCGGCGCGGGTCGGCATCGGGTTCTGGATCATCGACTCCATCATCTGGGTCGCCACGATCACCGCCTTGTTGTGGCGGCGAGCGTGCAGGATGATTTTCTTCTGGATACCGATCAGCTCGGCATCGCCGATTTCCACGCCCAGGTCACCACGGGCAACCATCACGGCGTCGGACGCGTTGATCAGGCCGTCGAGGGTTTCATCGTCTGCCACGGCTTCGGCGCGTTCGATCTTTGCCACCAGCCAGGCAGTGCCGCCGGCTTCGTCGCGCAGTTTACGGGCGTATTCCATGTCGGCGGCGTCGCGCGGGAAGGACACGGCGAGGTAGTCCACTTCCATTTCGGCGGCGAGAATGATGTCAGCCTTGTCTTTTTCAGTCAGGGCCGGTGCGGTCAGGCCGCCACCACGACGGTTGATGCCTTTGTGGTCGGACAGCGGGCCACCAATGATCACGGTGCAATGCAGTTCGGTCGGGGTGGCGGTGTCGACGCGCATTACCACACGGCCGTCATCGAGCAGCAGCTCGTCGCCGACGCCGCAGTCCTTGACCAGGTCCGGGTAGTCGATACCCACGACTTGCTGGTTGCCTTCGGTCAGCGGGTGGCTGGTGGAGAAGGTGAATTTGTCACCGATCTTCAGCTCGATCCGCTTGTTGGCGAATTTGGCGATACGGATTTTCGGGCCTTGCAGGTCACCCAGCAGCGCCACGAAGCGGCCATGCTTGGCAGCCAGGTCACGCACCAGCTTGGCGCGAGCCTTGTGCTCGTCCGGGGTGCCGTGGGAGAAGTTCAGACGGGCAACGTCCAAACCAGCCAGAATCAGCTGTTCGAGGACTTCCGGCGAGTTGCTGGCCGGGCCAAGGGTGGCGACGATTTTGGTACGACGGACGGACATGCACAGACTCCTGAGTTCAAGCGCTGAGGAAGGCTACTATGCTCTTTCGTTGTAGTCATTGTTCGTTTGCACTACTTATCGACGATTGACTTGTTTTTGCTGCGAGTGAATACGAACACCCTTGAAGATTTTCGACGAGGGGTCGATACACTGCACAAGACAGGAGAACCCTCATGCGAATTTTGCTCGTTGCTGCCCTGGCCGTCAGTGTTGTCGGCTGCACCCGCTGGTCGATGGACCACCATTTGAACAACGCCTACCGTGCCTACGGGGTGGGTGATTGCGAGCGCGTCACCCTGGAGTTGTCCCAGGTTGATCGCGAGAGCCGCACCCGTCGTTATGTGCAGCCGGAAGTGTCGATGTTGCGCGGGCAATGCCTGGAACGGCAGAAGCTGTTCGTCGATGCGGTCCAGACCTACCAGTTCATCATTACCCAGTACCCCTCGAGTGAGTACGCGTACCGTGCCCGTGCCCGGCTCGACACCTTGCAGCAGTTGGGGCATTACCCGGGGGCCAGCGTTGCACAACCGCGTCCGGCGTCTTTGTAATGATATTTGTCATCCTATAGCTGGCCCGTTGCCAGTCTTGGGCTATCCTTCGATTGTTCGTTTGTACAAGTTTTTTTGAGCGAATGCAGGGCCCTGATTCGGCAGCAGTCCAGTGACACAGGGAGACCTGTTGCCACACCGAGATCCGGGGGAGAGTGGGCTCTTGGCCCGTTCCGAATCACTGACATGGCCTGACTCATGGCCACTGGATGACGACCATGTTTACCGAGCGACGGATCGAGCGACACCAACTTCCTTATTTCCTGCAGGTGTTTAATCGCCGTACGGATAAACCTATTGGTTATTTGGGCAATGTTTCCGAAGACGGCCTGATGTTGATCAGCCAATTGCCCATGATGGTCGACGTTGACTTCGAGTTGCGCTTTAAGATCCCGGGGCCTGAGGGCGACTTCCACGCAGTCGACATCACGGCGACGTGCCTGTGGAGTCATGAAGATATCAACCCTCAGCACTACGACTCGGGGTTCAGTGTGACGCAGGCGTCCGATGAGTACGCGCGCGTGATCGGCGCTTTGCAGGACTATTTCAGCTTCGATCCTTTGCAGGCGTCTGCCTAGTCATCAAGCCCTGTCGACCCGGTTTTGGGCCAGCCCAGGCTGCGGTCGACGCATGTTTCAGAATGCTCCGGCTTTTTTCCAGCCCAGATAGCGTGTCACCAAGGCGGCCCCCAGTTCCGAAGGCAAGGTGTCCAGCAGCGACAAACCCTGTGCGGCCAAGCGGTCATGCAGCTCGTTTCGAGTGTTGAGGTAGTCGATCGTACCGCTGTAGGCGAGCGCTTCGGGCAAGGTTTGCACGGGTGCCTGACGCAGTTGGTCGAGGACTTCCTCGCGCAGGCTGGCTACCAGCACCCGGTGTTGTCGGCTGATGCGCTTGACCGCAGCCATCAGGGCTTCATCATCCTCATCCCGCAAGTTGGTCACGACAATCACTAGCGCCCTGCGTTTTTGCCGAGCCAGCAATTGGCTGGCGGCAGCCTCGTAGTCGGCTGTGCGTCGGGTGGTGTCCAGGTCGTAAACCGCGTTGAGCAGCAGGTTCAACTGGCTGCTTCCCTTGACCGGGGCCAGGTAGCGTGGCGGATCGCTGGCAAAGGTGCACAACCCCACGGCATCACCCTGGCGTAACGCTACGTAGCTGAGCAGCAGGCAGGCGTTGAGCGCGTGGTCGAAATGCGATAACTCGCCGTCCTGGCTGCGCATGCGTCTGCCGCAATCGAGCATGAACACGATTTGCTGGTCACGCTCATCCTGGTACTCGCGTGCGATGGGGGTGCGTTGCCGGGCAGTGGCTTTCCAATCGATCTGACGCAGGCTGTCGCCTTCACGAAATTCGCGCAGTTGATGAAACTCCAGCCCCAGGCCCCTGCGTTGGCGTTGTCGCACGCCGAGTTGGCTCAGCCAGTTATCCACACCCAACAGCTGTGCACCGTACAAACGGGCAAAGTCGGGGTAGACGCGGGTGGTGTCATTCACCTCGACAAACCGTCGTGCCGACCATAGCCCAAGCGGGCTGGGCAGGTGGACCTCACAGCGGCTGAAACTGAAATGCCCACGACGCAGAGGGCGCAAGCGGTAGCCCAGCTCGCTGCGTTCGCCGGGGCGCACTATTATGGATTGGGGCAGGTTCTCCACGCTCAGGCCATCGGGCGTGTGGTCGAACACGTGCACCGTCAGGGGCTGTGAGAAGCCGTGTGCCAGGCTCAGGCGTACTTCACCCCAACGTCCGAGTGCCAGGCTGCCAGGCATCTGCCGTTCGATCTGAACGGGGGGCCTGCGACGCAACCGCACAGCATCCAGAAGTGACAGCAATAACAGCGCGAGCAACAGGCCCCAGGCAATCGAGTGCAGGGTGCCGGGTACCTTGAGCTGCAAGGCTTCAGCCGCGCCGAGCAGGATGTTCAGGCCTAGCAGCACACCCAGCCAGCTTAACAACAGTCGGGTCGGCTTCATGAGGGCGTCACTGTCGAGGTGCCGGAATCTGGTCCAGCATCTGTTTGAGCACCTGGTCTACTTCCAGCCCATCGATGTCCAGCTCCGGTGCAATACGTACCCGATGGCGCAGTACAGCCAATGCGCAGCCCTTGATGTCATCCGGGGTGACGAATTCCCCGCCACGCAACAAGGCCCGGGCCCGGGCGCCGCGCACCAGGGCAATGGAGGCCCGCGGGCCGGCGCCCAGGGTCAAGCCTGGCCAACTGCGCGTGGCACGGGCCAGGCGCACGGCGTAGTCGAGCACCTGTTCGTCCAGGGCCAGCTCACTGGCGATCTCCTGAAGACGCAGCACGTCTTGAGCCTGAAGCACAGTGCGCAGCGGCTGCACGTCGAGCATGTCGGCCCTGGAGGAGCGGGTGACCTCGCGCACCATGTCCAGTTCCTGGCTGGCATCGGGGTAGTCCATGCGCACCTTGAGCATGAACCGGTCCAGCTCGGCCTCAGGCAAGGGGTAGGTGCCTTCCTGTTCGATGGGGTTCTGAGTGGCCAGCACCATGAACGGTTGCCCGATGGGCAGTGCTTCACCTTCAAGGGTGACCTGGCGCTCCTGCATCGCTTCAAGCAACGCGGCCTGGGTCTTGGCAGGTGCACGGTTGATTTCGTCGGCCAACAACAGGTGAGTGAACAGTGGGCCTTTGCGCAACTTGAACTGCTCGCTGTGCAAGTCGTACACGGCATGGCCGGTGACGTCGCTGGGCATCAGGTCGGGGGTGAACTGAATACGCGCGAAATCACCACCAAAACACCGCGCCAACGCACGCACCAGCAACGTCTTGCCGAGGCCGGGTACGCCTTCGAGCAGCACGTGGCCACCGGCGATCAAGGCGGTCAGCACATCGTCAATCACCGGGTCCTGGCCGATCACCGCCTTGCGCAATTCGATGCGCAGGGCCTGTGCTTGCTGGCTGGCGTGTAGCAGGTGTTCGGAGGTCATAGCCGTTGGAAAATCGCTCATAAGGCATTCCTGAGAGTTTGCAGGCACGCCACCTGACGACTGAAATCGGCGCTGTTGAGCCGTTTTTCGCCAAGTGGACCAAGGGCCTGGCTGATGACGTGTGAGGGTTGGTGCGTCAGGCGTTCAAGCACCTGCCACTGTTCTGCCGTTTCAAGGTGCTCGAAGCCTGGGTGGCGTCGGCGAGCGGCGCGTTGAATGTCTTGTTGCAAAGCGCGTAGCAAGGCGCCTTGGCCACCGCGACGCAGCAAGAAATCGGCACTGGCCTGCAGGTGTTCCTGCAACTGGCGACGGGCCTTGGGCGCCGGCGCCGTGATAGGGCCTTGATGCACGCCGGCCTGCCAGAGCCCCAGGGCAATCAGCGCGACAAGGGCCACCAGCGCCTGGGGGAAGTAACGCATCAACAGCGTGAGCAGGCTGTCCACGTCGGTATGGAACAGCAGCGTCACGTCAGTCCCCTGGTTCAGATACCAGAGCAGCCAGGCATTGTCATACTGGCCGATACTCGGGTTTTTCCACAGGTCGCTGTCGGTTACCACCGTCACGCGGCCGTCCCCGAAATCCAGTTGCATCAAGTGGCTGGATTTGGCGCTGTTGGCGGAAAACTGCGCCAGGTGCTTGGGGTCGGTGAGGTTGAAGTCGGTGTCGAAGTTGAAATAGGCCGGCGCGGTTTCATTGTCGACATACAGCTTGGTCAGGTCCGGCGCTTTCTTCTTTCTCGGGGAGGCCGGTTCGTCGAATGCCTCGCTCAATGCCTGATGAATATTCAGGCGATCAAGCAGCAGGTCACCGCTGCTACCTGCCTCTTCATCCCACAACGCTTCGGCGACCACCAGCAGATGGCCGCCGGACTTTGCCCAGGCGAGCAGTTGGCTCACCTGGCCAGGTGTCATATTGCTGCGTTCACCCAGTAGCAAAAGGCTGTTGCCCTTGGGGGGCAGGGCGGCGAGCGGTTCAAGGCTATTGGCATGGGTTACGGTCAGGCCTTGCTGGCGCAGGAAGTGCTCGGCTGCAAGATAAGGGTTCGCCCGGGCCTCCGGCGATGGTCCACGGTCGACGACTTCTTCATAGGGGATTGCCTTGTGCCAGGCGTAAAACGCGCCGGCACCCAGCAGGCATGTCAGCAGCAGACCGATCCACAGTAAAAACCGATTCATCGTACGGCTCCCGAGCTGAACAATGCGCGCCAGTCGCTGCACAGTTTTTGCTGGGTTGTGACCGGGGGCAGGCGGTGACCGTAGGCGAGGTTCTGCCAGTGGCGCGTCAGTTCATCACTGAAGGCCAGCAACTGCGGTTGTTGCAGGTGGTGAACGCGTTCCAGGACCTGGCCTTCGGTGTCGGCGTCTTTGAGTGGCAGGTGGAAGTCGTGCAGCAGGCGACTGAGCAAGCCGCGATACAGCAAGCCAAGGGCTTCCCTGGGACGCGTGGCCCAGAGTGCTTCGGCGGTACCTGCGATGTCCTCGGGCAAGGTTTCGAGGCCCAGGTCGAGGCCGAACAATTGGGCGGGGGCCGGCTTGGGCATTTTGTGCGGGAGTGTGGGGCGTCGGCTGACGAAGGCGCGAAGCCAGTCCCTATAGCGCCAGACCAGCAGCGCCAGACCGCCGATCAGCACGCTCCACAGGATGACCTCCAAGCCCTGGGCAGCGTGCTTGAAGGTATTGCTGTTGAAACTGTCCAGCAGGGCCTGCAGCCAGGCGGGTAATTGACCTTCACCGTGCGCGCGGTTTTTGACGGCGGTTTTTTCCTCACCGAAACGATACCGCGTGACGGTTTCCGGGTTCTTGAAGGGCGGCTTTTCCATTTGCGCCTTGATGGCCTGGCTCGCAGCTTGGGTACTCAGTTGCGTGTGGCTATTGGGCTCCTCGGCCCAGGCCGGAGGGCTGGCCTGTACGAGCAGCAGCCCGACCACCAGCAACATCAACATCGCAACGCTGCCCAGGCGTTGGCGCAGACGGCGAAACACCAGCTCCAAGTCCCAGGCTTCCAGCACGGTGCGGCGGTTGAGGTAGAGGCTGAAGCCGCAGGCGACGTAGATGGGCTCCCAGAATATCAACACCAACGCATAGAACGCGTTACCCAGATGCTCCAGCCACAGGCCTTCGGAGGCGGTTGCAAGTGCCAGCCGTTGCCAGTCCCAGTCCAGTTCGACTTCTTGAGGAATGAAGAAGTAGAACAGGGCCATGCAGCCGAACCACAGGCCGATTTCCAGATGCATTCCAAGGAGGGTGAGCCAGCGTGCAGCCCCGGCGTTGTGTTGCAGCAACACGCCTAGGCGTCGCTGGCGTGCCTGGCCGTCCAGTCCTTCGAGTTGGCTGACTGGCAACAGGAAGCTGCGACTGAGGCTGAACCGACGCCAGGTCAGGCTGACCAGCAACTGGCCCTTGAGCAACTTTGGCCAGTGGCGCACCGCTTGCCTCAGGCTTGGGGCGTCACCAAACAATGCCGTGGACAGGATGTACAGGGGGAGGCGGTCGAAGGCGGGCTTGAGCCACCAGAACAGGATCATGGCGAGGGTGGGGAAGTCCCAGAGCAAGACGGTAAGCAGTGCAAATACCGGCAAGGTAATCAGCGCCCAACTGCCCATCAACAGCCCACGGTGCTGACGCGCCATGAGCACGCCAAGGTCCATGGCTTCCCAGGTGGTGCGCGGGCGGATCACTACGCTGGCATCACTCAGGCGCATGGGATACCCGCCCGGCAAACGTCAGGTAGGCTGCCACCAGCAGCCAGAGTGCGGCGCCTGCCAGGTACTTGACCCAGGGCGCGATCGTTGTGGTGGAAGACCAGTAGGCCTCGATGAAGGCTGCGATCAGCAGGAATATCATGACGCCGCAGAGCATCTGTACGCTTTTGCGGGCTGCCAGGCGCAGGGATTCACCTCGGGTCAGTCGTCCCGGGGCAATCAGTGCCCAGCCCAGTTGCAAGCCCGCCGCGCCCGCGAGGGCAATGGCCGTCAGTTCGAAGGCGCCGTGCCCGATGACAAACGACCAGAAGGTCTGGCCGTAGCCGATATCGGTCAGGTGCCCGGAGATTGCGCCGATGATCAAGCCGTTGAATATGAGGAAGAACACGCTGCCCAGGCCAAACAGCAAGCCGGCCGCGAACGTCTGGAAGGCGATGCCGATGTTGTGCATCACGTAGTAGCCGAACATCATCCAGTCTTCACTGGATGCACGCTCGGCGGCACGGCCGAGGCGGCTGGCGTTGGGGTTGTACATGGCCTGCATCTCGGCGACCTGCTGGGGGCTGACGATGCTGTAGATCAGGTCGGGAAACAGGTAGACCAGCAAGGCGATGCCCACCAGGCTGGCAAAGAACAGCAGGCTGGCGATCAATACGAAACGCCATTGCTCCCGTACCAGCCGCGGAAAGCCTGCCAGGATGAAACCCAGGACATTAGCGGTCAGTTGGCTACGATGGCGATACAGCTGTTGATGGCCTCGCAGGGCGAGTTGCTGCAGTGGATCGACCAGGTAGCTGCTATAGCCTCGCTCCTGGGCGAGTGCTAGATGCTGGCACAGCCTTCGATAGTGGTGGGGGAACTCGGCCATGTCACTCGCCTTGGCCTTGCCTTGCTCCAACTGATTCAGTTGTTCGGCAAAGGCCTGCCATTGGGGTTGGTGACGGCTTTCGAACAGGCTCTGCTTCATGCTGGCCCCAACAGTCCGCGCGCCACACCATTGAGTTGCTCGACGGCACGGGCCGGAGACACCTGCAGGGGCGTGGCGAGGATGGAGGCCAGTTCATGCACTCGTTCGGCAGACAGCTCACCCTGGCGTTCGGCAAAGCCAAGGATCGCCCGCTGCTCGCTCAACTCCAGTGGGAACGGCAGGCGCAAGGCTTGGGCCTGGGGCACCTGAGGGCGAGCCAGTGGCCGTTCGCGGTAGACCACCAGCGTGCCCGCAGCCAGGTCGCCAAGGCGTTTGAAATGGGGGTGTTGCAGGCAACTGATGGCGCCCAGGAAGTAGCCGAAGGGCAGCATGTCGACAAAACGCAGCAGGTTACGGATAAGTGACGCGGACCAGCCCACTGGCGTACCGTCGTCTTGCACCACCCGCAGGCCCATGACCTGCTTGCCGGGGGAGCAGCCCTGGTTCAGCACCTCGAACAGCACCATGTACCACCAACTGACCAGGAACAGCAGCAACGAGCCCAGGCCGATACCGATGTTGCCCAGGAGGGCCAGAGGTATGAGCAGGATACCCATGATCAGCCCGCGCACCCCCAGGTCAAAGGCAAAGGCCACTGCACGTGGCAGCAGGCCGGCAGGGCGCAAGGGCAGATCGATACCCTCCGGGGTCTCGATCTGGTAGCGGGTATCCAACGGAACTGATGGCATTGCGATCCTTGGCAGTGCAGAGCGGCTGAGTGACACGGATGCTAGCAGTGTCGACGGTGGAAGCAACCATTCAAGTTTTTACTGGGTATTTGTACAGTAATCTATCGCTGGCCTCTGACGCCTTGCAGCGCCTAGACTTTGCCGATCTTCAGTACAGGAACAGCCCGTGACCACCATTTTCTGGTACGACTACGAAACCACCGGCATCAACCCGCGCAGCGATCGCCCGCTGCAGGTTGCCGGGATTCGTACCGATCTCGAACTCAACGAGGTCGGCCCACCGGTCAATCTTCATTGCCAGCTCAGCGATGACATCCTGCCGCACCCGGCCGCGTGCGCGATCACCGGTATCACGCCTGGCGTCCTGGCGCAGAAGGGGTTGGCGGAAGCCGACTTCATGACCCGGGTGCACGCCGAACTGGCTGCTCCGGGAACCTGCGGTGCCGGCTATAACACCCTGCGGTTTGACGATGAGATGACGCGCTACAGCTTGTACCGCAACTTTTTCGATCCTTACGCCCGTGAATGGCAGGGTGGCAATAGCCGTTGGGACCTGATCGATGTGGTTCGCACCGCCTACGCGCTGCGACCTGAAGGGATCGTCTGGCCCGAACAGGATGGGCGCGTCACCCTGAAACTGGAGCGACTGACCGAGGCCAACGGCATCGACCATGGGCAGGCTCACGATGCGCTGTCCGATGTGCGTGCCACCATCGCCCTGGCGCGTCTGGTCCGAGAGAAACAGCCCAAGTTGTATGAGTGGCTGTTTCAACTGCGCAGCAAGCAACGGGTGATGGATCAGGTGCGCCTGCTGCAACCGATGGTGCACATTTCGGGGAGATTTTCTGCCGAGCGTCATTACCTGGGTATCGTGCTGCCGCTGGCCTGGCACCCACGCAATCGCAATGCGCTGATCGTGTGTGATCTGGGGCTGGATCCACAAGGCTTGCTGGACCTTGATGCCGATACGTTGCGCCGACGCCTTTACACGCGTCGTGATGAATTGGCCGACGGCGAATTGCCGGTGCCGCTCAAGTTGGTGCATATCAACCGTTGCCCGGTGGTCGCCCCATTGAATGTGCTGCGTGGGCCGGACCTCCAGCGGCTTGAGCTGGATAAGGAGACTTGCCTGGCAAGGGCGCTGCGACTAACTGACGCACAGGAAGTGTGGCGGGACAAGTTGGCAGCCATTTACGCCGAGGAAGATTTCGAACCGAGTGCGGACCCGGAGCAGCAGCTCTACGATGGATTTATCGGTGATCGTGATCGTCGTTTATGTGAACAAGTGCGAGCAGCTGAACCACTGCAACTCGCGCGTGAGCAGTGGCCTTTCGATGATCATCGTTTGCCGGAATTATTGTTTCGCTACCGTGCGCGTAACTTTCCTGAAACCTTGAACAGCGAGGAGCAACAGCGCTGGAAACTTTTTTGTCAGCAGCGTTTGTCGAGCGCGGAATGGGGAGCGCCCAATACCCTTGAGGCATTTAAACAGGCCGCTGAGGAGTTGGTTGTTAGTGCTACGCCGTTTCAGCGTCAGGTACTCGACCAATGGCAGGTGTATGCCGACTCTTTAGCGGCTCGCCTGAATCTGTAATCGGGTAACAACAAAATACCCAGGCAATAAAAAACGCCAGCAAGCTGGCGTTTTTAATGTGTTGCGTATCAGGTTAACACGCGATGAGGCTTAGCCCAGCAGGGTTGCCCAGCCTTCAACCACGTCACCGCCCCACTTGGATTTCCACTCTTTCAGGGTCTTGTGATTGCCGCCTTTGGTTTCAATCACTTCGCCGTTGTGTGGGTTCTTGTATTGCTTGACCTTGCGAGCGCGCTTGGTGCCAGTAGTTTTCACAGCACCGCGTGGCGCTTTAACTTTTGACTCTGGATCCAGCAGCGCGATGATGTCGCGAAGGGATTTGGAGTATTCACCCATCAGGGCGCGCAGTTTACCTTCGAATTCCAGCTCGGTTTGCAGCTTGTCGTCTTGGGACAGGTTCTTCAAACGGGCTTGCAGCTCTTTGATAGCTTCTTCGGTGGCACGGTATTCGTTGATCAGAGACATGGGGACTACCTTATGTAGAGCGCGGGTTGAACAAGGGGAGTGGGGCAATAATAGTCAGGCAATTTCGTCAAGTAAACATTTAACAAGGCATTTATGTGAATTACTTTGAATGTTTGTGGCGAAGCTATGCAATCGAGTTAATTAGTAGGTCGTAGGCCTAAAGATAATCGCCGTTGTTTTTTGATATTTCCCTGATCTTGCCGTTGTACCGCCATGTAGCAAGGGTAAAACCTTACGCTATTAAGGGGTGTGGCTGGCACGGGGGATCAGAATAAGCCACAAGGAATACTGCAGATTTTCTGCGCAATCGCTAGAATGGCGGCCTTTGCGAAGTTCTGGAGTTTCCCCCTAATGCGCACTTTTCGGCTGGTGATTGCTTGCCCGGACCGGGTTGGCATCGTTGCCAAGGTCAGTAACTTTCTGGCTTCCCACAACGGTTGGATCACCGAGGCGAGCCATCACTCGGACAATCTCAGCGGTTGGTTCTTCATGCGTCACGAGATTCGTGCCGATACGTTGCCGTTTGGTCTTGAAGCGTTTCGCGAGGCCTTTGCGCCCATCGCCGAAGAGTTCTCGATGACCTGGCAGATCACCGACACCGAGCAGAAAAAACGCGTGGTGCTGATGGCCAGTCGTGAGTCCCACTGCCTGGCCGATCTGCTGCACCGCTGGCACAGCGACGAGCTGGACTGTGAGATCGCCTGTGTGATCTCCAACCACGACGACCTGCGCAGCATGGTCGAATGGCACGGCATCCCGTACTACCACGTCCCGGTAAACCCGCAGGACAAGGAGCCGGCGTTCGCCGAGGTCTCCCGCCTGGTCAAGCAGCATGAGGCGGATGTGGTGGTGCTGGCGCGCTACATGCAGATCCTGCCACCGGAGTTGTGCCGTGAATACGCCGGCAAGGTGATCAACATTCACCACAGCTTCCTGCCGTCGTTCATTGGTGCCAAGCCTTACCATCAGGCCTCCCTGCGTGGCGTGAAGCTGATTGGCGCGACGTGCCACTACGTCACCGAGGAACTGGACGCCGGCCCGATCATCGAGCAGGACGTGGTACGTGTGAGCCACAGTGACAGCATCGAAGACATGGTGCGTTTCGGCCGTGACGTCGAGAAGATGGTCCTGGCCCGTGGCTTGCGTTACCACCTGGAAGACCGCGTGCTGGTGCACGGCAACAAGACCGTCGTGTTCTGATCCAAGGGTTTTGATTGAAGAATGAAGGGCCTGGGCGTTAAATCGTCCCAGGCCCTTTTTCTTTGTTGGGCGCAGAGGTTTAGAGCATGAGCGATCCACTGGATAAGGCCACTTCCAAGGCCCCGGCCACCCTGGGAGAGGGCTGTTTGAGCCGGTTTGACCCGGAAGAACTGAGCAGCGACGACGGCACCGAATTTCCGGGTGCCGCCGAGCTGTGGGAGCAAGAGAAGGGCAAGGCCGAACCGGAGGGTAAGTAACGCCCCGCGCGGGTCAGATCCGGAAACTGCCCACCAGTTGTTTCAGGCGCGCCGCCTGTTGTTCCAGGTCGGCACAGGCCCGCAGGGTGGATTGCAGGTTTTCGACGCCTTCCTGATTGAGGGTGTTGATCTCGGTGATGTCCATGTTGATCGACTCGACCACCGAGGTCTGTTCTTCAGTGGCGGTGGCCACCGATTGGTTCATGCCGTCGATCTCGCCAATGCGCAGGGTCACGCTGTTCAGGCGCTCACCGGCCAGGTTGGCGATCTCTACGCTGTCTTGGCTATGGCGCTGGCTTTCGCCCATGGTGCTGACCGAATCCCGGGCACCGACCTGCAACTCTTCGATCATCTTCTGCACCTGTTGCGCCGATTCCTGGGTGCGATGGGCCAGGTTGCGCACTTCATCGGCCACCACGGCGAACCCGCGACCCGCTTCCCCGGCACGGGCCGCTTCGATGGCGGCGTTGAGTGCCAGCAAGTTGGTTTGCTGGGAGATGCTGGTAATCACCTCGAGAATCTGCCCGATATTGACCGTCTTGCTGTTGAGCGCTTCGATATTGCTGCTCGAAGCACTGATCATTTCGGACAACTGGTTCATGGCCTTGATATTGCGCTCCACCACCTGCTGGCCATCTTCGGCCAGGTGCCGCGCATCGCTGGCCTGGTGCGAGGCTTGCGCCGCATTGCGCGCGATTTCCTGGGCAGCGGCGCCCAGTTCATTGATGGCCGCCGCCACGCTGTTGGTGCGGTTGGCCTGCTCGTCGGAATTGATCATCGATGAGTTGGAAGCGCTCACCACCCGCAGTGCCACTTCATTGACCTGCTCGGTCGCTGAGGACACTTCGCGGATCGACGTATGAATGCGCTCCACGAAGCGGTTGAACGCGTTCCCTAGGGTGCCGAATTCGTCGTGGTTCTGAATGGCCAGGCGGCGTGTCAGGTCACCTTCACCGTCAGCGATGTCTTGCATGGCGCGGGTCATCACGTGCAGCGGTTGCAGCAGGATGCGGATCAACATGCCGAGCAGGGCGATGATGATCACCACAGCAATGAACGTGGCAATCACCGCCGAGGTGCGGAATTCGCTGAGCATGGCGAAGGATTTGTCTTTATCCACCGAAATGCCGAGGTACCAGTTCACCGAGGGTAGACCCTTGATCGGTGTAAAGGTCACGATGTTGTCCTTGCCGTTGGCCTCGACTTCGCTGAAGCCGGTGCTGATGGTCGGCGTGTTTTTTGGGTACACGTCGGCCAGCGTCTTCATCACCAGGTTTTTGTCCGGGTGTACCAAGACCTTGCCATCGGCGCTGACCAGGAAGGCATAACCCATGCCGCCGAAGTTCAGCGCGCCAATGTTATCCACCAGGGTTTGCAAGCTCAGGTCGCCGCCCACGACGCCAATGCTCTGGGCGCCCTGGGTGCTGGGCGTGGCGATGGAAATGATCAGTTTGCCGGTCGCGGCATCGATGTAGGGCTCGGTGAGCGTCGAGCCGTTGCTGGCCTGGGCGCCTTTGTACCAGGGGCGAACACGCGGGTCGAAGCCGTCCGGCATCTTGGTGTCAGGGCGGATGGTGAACGCGCCTTTACTGTCACCCACGTAGGTCGCCATGAAGGATGACGTCAGGGCTTTCTGTTCGAGCATCTTGGCAACGGCGGAGGGTTCCGGGTTGATGGCGATGTTCTGTGCGGCGTTTTCAACCAGGGCAATGCGCCCGGTGAGCCAGGTTTGGATGTTGCTGGCGGTGACATCACCCATTTCATGCAAGTAGTTGTTGAGGTCGTCGCGAATGGCGTTGCGTTGCAGGTAGTCGTTGTAGAGGGTAAACAGCGCAAATGCGGCGATGACGATAAGGGAGGCTGCAAGCAGGATTTTGTGGCTGAAGCGCAGATTTTTATTCATGGCTTGTAGGGTCCGCTAAGGTCTTATTATCCGAAGCGCGTCCTTATGGGATGCGCAAAATGGCAGCGTCAAAAAAGGTGTGATATTTCTTGCGATAGCTCCGTTGGTCCCTGTAGGAACTATCCGACCTATTTTTAGACTTTGTGGGTCTCACACCTCTCTATATCGACCTGGCGGCACTAAAGATTAACCAGAGGTGACGAAATGCCTGATACCACGCAACTCCTTATCGGCGCGGGCCTGGACGGCCAACCCATCGCCCAGGCCATGCGCTTGGCCAACCGCCATGGGCTGATTGCCGGTGCGACCGGCACGGGCAAGACCGTCACCTTGCAACGCCTGACGGAAGCCTTCAGCGACGCGGGCGTCGCGGTGTTCGCGGCTGATATCAAGGGCGACCTGTGTGGCCTCGGGGCCGCAGCCAACCCGCAGGGCAAGGTGGCCGAGCGCATCGCCGGCATGCCTTTCCTGGGGTACACCGCCAAGGCCTACCCTGTGACGTTGTGGGACATCCATGGGCAGTCCGGTCATCCATTGCGCACCACCATCAGCGAAATGGGCCCATTGTTGCTCGGCGCACTGCTGGAACTCACCGACAGCCAACAGTCGGCGCTCTACGCGACCTTCAAGGTGGCCGACCGCGAAGGTTTGCTGCTGCTGGACCTCAAGGACCTCAAGGCGCTGCTCAACCACCTGCGCTACCACCCGGAATTGCTGGGCGAGGACGCGGCGCTGATGACCACCGGCTCCAGCCAGGCCCTGCTGCGGCGCCTGGCGGTCCTGGAGCAACAGGGCGCCGAGGCCTTGTTTGGCGAGCCGGCCCTGCAGCTTGAAGACATCCTGCAACCCGCCAGTGATGGGCGAGGGCGTATCCACCTGCTCGACGCCAGCCGCCTGGTGCATGAGGCGCCCAAGGTGTACGCGACCTTCCTGCTGTGGCTGTTGGCGGAGTTGTTCGAGCAATTGCCCGAACGCGGCGATGCCGACAAGCCGTTGCTGGCGCTGTTTTTTGATGAGGCCCACTTGCTGTTTGCCGATACGCCCAAGGCGTTGCAGGAGCGGTTGGAGCAAGTGGTGCGCTTGATTCGCTCCAAAGGTGTCGGCGTTTACTTTGTCACACAGTCTCCGGGGGATTTGCCTGACACGGTCTTGGCGCAATTGGGCCTGCGCATCCAGCACGGCCTGCGGGCGTTCACCACCAAGGAGCAGAAGTCCCTGCGGGCAGTGGCAGACGGTTTTCGGCCGAACCCCACCTTCGATACCCTGGCGGTGCTGACCGAGCTGGGCACAGGTGAGGCGTTGGTGGGCACGCTGCAGGAAAAAGGCACGCCGGAAGTCGTCCAGCGCGTACTGGTGGCGCCGCCGCAGTCGCGTATCGGGCCGCTCAGCGAGGCCGAACGCGCGGCGCTGATTGCCAGTTCACCGTTGCTGGGGCGCTATGACAAACCGATTGACCGGGAGTCGGCCTATGAAGTGCTGATGGCACGCAAAGACCTGGGGACGACGGAAGAGGCCAAGCCGGCTACCGAAGAGCCAAGTTTCACGGACAAGGCGGGGGCCTTTCTGGGCACTACGGCGGGCAAGGCGCTGAAATCCGCGATGCAGCAGGCGGCCAATCAGATGGGACGCCAGTTGGTGCGGGGGTTGTTGGGATCGTTGCTGGGTGGCAGCAAGCGCAAGTAGCGGTTCAGGCCTTGGGCTTGGCGTGGGCGGCGAGCCGCTCCAGGGCGGCGCGCAGGCCGGGGTCGCTGATGCCGTCGGCCGTCGCCTGGATGGTTTCGGCGGCATTTACCGACAGGTCCATCGTGTGGCCCACTGCGCCTTGTTGCACGGTAGGCGGCTGCACCTTGAACTGGATACGCGTCAAGTTGGCGAACTCATCGAAGGCCATCAATTGACGTTGCAGGCGTTTTTGCTGGTAACGCAAACGCGTGGCCCAATGACCGTCGGTGACAATTAACAGCAAATTGCCTTCACGCCAGGACGCCACATGACAATGTTCACGTGCGGCCGGTTGCAATTGGCTTTCGAGCAGGCGTTGCAGATGGCCCAGGCGTTGCGCGTGGCCAAAGATGGCTTTCAACGGCTTGGCTTCGCGGAGCAACACGCTGGGGATGCGAGCTGTATGAGGGCGAAATGCCATGTTTAGACACCTTAAGTAACAGAGCCGCCATCTTAACAGAAAGCGCCCGCAGGCCCCCGGGCAATGCAACTGCAGGTCAACGCTTGCCAAATCAATAGGTAACTTCTGCGCTCCATGGGTTGAAGTTCCGGTAAAAGCCCTTATTTTAAACAGGCCCTCTCACAGCACCATGCCAGCATCGGGGAACAACGCCACTTTCCTCACCCACGATTCCGGGTAGAATGCGCGTTCGCATGCGGCCGTGAGGGCTGCTCGGGCCACTCACGGTGCGCCCTCCATCCCTATGTGTGGAAGAACCTGCCGATATGTTTGCGCCTTTGTTAAAGAAACTTTTTGGAAGCAAGAATGAGCGCGAAGTCAAACGCATGCTCAAGACGGTGCAACTGGTCAATGCTTTCGAAGAGCAGATGGTTGCCCTGTCGGACGACCAATTGCGCGCCAAGACCCAAGAGTTCAAGGCCCGCATAGCCAAAGGTGAAACCCTCGACAAGCTGCTTCCCGAAGCCTTTGCGGTCGCCCGTGAAGCCGGCAAGCGTGTCATGGGCATGCGCCACTTCGACGTCCAGTTGATCGGCGGCATGACCTTGCATGAAGGCATGATTGCCGAAATGCGTACCGGTGAAGGCAAGACCCTGGTGGCAACCCTGGGCGTTTACCTCAACGCACTGTCCGGCAAGGGCGTGCACGTTGTGACGGTGAACGACTACCTGGCTCGCCGGGACGCCAACTGGATGCGCCCGCTGTATGAATTCCTCGGCCTGACCGTCGGCGTGGTAACGCCGTTCCAGCCGCCGGAAGAGAAACGCGCCGCTTACGCTGCCGACATCACCTACGGCACCAACAACGAATTCGGTTTCGACTACCTGCGCGACAACATGGCGTTCAGCATGGAAGAAAAATTCCAGCGCGAACTCAACTTTGCCGTGATCGACGAAGTCGACTCCATCCTCATCGACGAAGCCCGTACCCCGCTGATCATCTCCGGCCAGGCCGAAGACAGCTCGCGCCTGTACACCGAAATCAACAAGTTGATTCCGCGCCTGACCCAGCACGTTGAAGAAGTTGAAGGCGTGGTGACCAAAGAAGGTCACTTCACCATCGACGAGAAGACCCGCCAGGTCGAACTCAACGAAGCCGGTCACCAGTTCGTCGAAGACATGCTGACCCAGATCGGCCTGCTGGCTGAAGGCGAGAGCCTTTACTCGGCGCACAACCTGGGCCTGTTGACCCACGTTTACGCCGGCCTGCGCGCCCATAAGCTGTTCCACCGCAACGTCGAATACATCGTGCAGGACGGCCAGGTGGTCCTGGTCGACGAACACACCGGCCGTACCATGCCGGGGCGTCGTCTGTCCGAAGGCCTGCACCAGGCCATCGAAGCCAAGGAAAACCTCAACATCCAGGCCGAAAGCCAGACGTTGGCGTCCACCACCTTCCAGAACTACTTCCGTCTGTACAACAAACTGTCCGGCATGACCGGTACGGCCGACACCGAAGCGTTCGAATTCCACCAGATCTACAACCTGGCCGTGATGGTCATCCCGCCGAACAAGCCGTTGGCGCGTAAAGACTTCAACGACCTGGTGTTCCTGACGGCTGAAGAGAAATACGCGGCAATCATCAATGACATCAAGGACGGCATGGCCCAGGGTCGCCCGATTCTGGTCGGTACTGCCACCATCGAGACTTCCGAGCACGTGTCCAACCTGCTCAACAAGGAAGGCATCGAGCACAAGGTCCTCAACGCCAAGTTCCACGAAAAAGAAGCCGAGATCATCGCCCAGGCCGGTCGCCCAGGCGCACTGACCATCGCCACCAACATGGCCGGTCGTGGTACCGACATCCTGTTGGGCGGCAACTGGGAAGTGGAAGTCGCGGCCCTGGAAAACCCGAGCCCCGAGCAGATCGCCCAGATCAAGGCCGACTGGCAGAAACGCCACCAGGCCGTGCTGGAATCCGGCGGCCTGCAGGTGATCGCTTCCGAGCGTCACGAATCGCGCCGTATCGACAACCAGCTGCGTGGTCGTGCCGGTCGTCAGGGTGACGCCGGTTCCAGCCGCTTCTACCTGTCGCTGGAAGACAGCCTGATGCGCATCTTCGCCTCGGACCGCGTGAAGAACTTCATGAAGGCTCTGGGCATGCAGTCCGGTGAAGCGATCGAGCACCGCATGGTGACCAACGCCATCGAGAAAGCGCAGCGCAAGGTTGAAGGCCGCAACTTCGACATTCGTAAGCAACTGCTCGAGTTCGACGACGTCAACAACGAACAGCGTAAAGTGATCTATCACATGCGTAACACGTTGCTGGCTGCCGACAACATTGGCGAGACCATCGCTGACTTCCGTCAGGACGTGCTCAGCGCCACCGTCAGCGCACACATTCCGCCACAGTCCCTGCCAGAGCAGTGGGATGTTGCCGGCCTGGAAGCGGCACTCAAGAGCGACTTCGGTGTGGACTTGCCGGTTCAGCAATGGCTGGACGAAGACGACCACCTGTACGAAGAGACCCTGCGCGAGAAGCTCATGACCGAGCTGCTGGCCGCATACAACGAGAAAGAAGAGCAGGCGAGTGCCGAAGCACTGCGCACCTTCGAGAAGCAGATTGTCCTGCGCGTGCTGGACGACCTGTGGAAAGACCACCTGTCGACCATGGATCACCTGCGTCACGGTATCCACCTGCGTGGCTACGCCCAGAAGAACCCGAAGCAGGAGTACAAGCGCGAGTCGTTCACGCTGTTCTCCGAGCTGCTGGACTCGATCAAGCGCGATTCGATCCGCGTGCTGTCCCACGTTCAGGTGCGTCGTGAAGACCCGATCGAGGAAGAGGCACGCCTGCGTCAGGAAGCCGAGGCGCTGGCTGCGCGCATGCAGTTCCAGCACGACGAAGCCCCGGGTCTTGAGCAACCTGAAGTCTTGGGCGAAGAGGTCGATGTGGCCCTGGCCCAGACGCCGGTTCGCAACGACCAGAAGCTGGGCCGCAACGAACTGTGCTGGTGCGGTTCGGGCAAGAAGTTCAAACACTGCCACGGCGAAATCAACTAAGATTTTTGCCTGACGCTGCAACACCCCGCGCCGCGACCGGCCTTTGCCGTCGCGGCGTTTTGCCATTAATTTCACCGTCGCTTACGACGGCACAGATATCACCTCATTTTTAAGGAGCGCATTCATGGCTGTTGGTCTTGGTCCTTTGCCCACTTTGCACCCGGTCGCCGGTTTTGAACTCGGTATCGCTTCGGCCGGCATCAAGCGCCCGGGGCGCAAGGATGTGGTGGTGATGCGCTGTGCCGAAGGTTCAACCGTCGCTGGCGTGTTCACCCTCAATGCGTTCTGCGCAGCACCGGTGATCCTGGCCAAGCAGCGCGTAGCCGGTAACATTCGTTACCTGCTGACCAACACCGGTAATGCCAACGCCGGGACCGGCGAGCCAGGCCTGGTGGCCGCTGCGCGCACCTGCGCCAAGCTGGCCCAGCTTGCTGGGGTTGATGCCAGCCAAGTGTTGCCGTACTCCACCGGCGTGATCGGCGAGCCGCTGCCGGTCGAGAAGATCGAAGGTGCCCTGCAAGCCGCGCTGGACGACCTGTCTGTGGATAACTGGGCTGCCGCCGCCACCGGCATCATGACCACCGACACCCTGCCAAAAGGCGCGAGCCGCCAGTTCGTACACGACGGCGTCACCGTCACTGTAACTGGCATCAGCAAGGGCGCAGGCATGATCCGTCCGAACATGGCCACCATGCTCGGTTACATCGCCACTGACGCCAAAGTCTCCCGTGACGTGCTGCACAGCCTGATCCTGGACGGCGCCAACAAGTCGTTCAACCGCATCACCATCGATGGCGACACCTCCACCAACGACTGCTGCATGCTGATCGCCACCGGCCAGGCCAACCTGCCGGAAATCACCGAAGCCAGCGGCCCGCTGTTCGCGGCGTTGAAGCAGGCGGTGTTCGAAGTGTGCATGGACGTGGCCCAGGCCATCGTGCGTGACGGCGAAGGCGCCACCAAATTCGTCACAGTTGAAGTCAATGGCGGCGGCAACCACCAGGAATGCCTGGACGTGGGTTACACCGTGGCGCATTCGCCACTGATCAAGACCGCGCTGTTCGCCTCCGACCCGAACTGGGGCCGTATCCTGGCTGCCGTCGGCCGTGCCGGCGTGCCAGACCTGGACGTGAGCAAGATCGACGTGTTCCTGAGCGGCGTGTGCATCGCCAGCCGTGGCGCACGTGCCGAGACCTACACCGAAGCCCAGGGCTCGGCGGTGATGCAGCAGGAAGAAATCACCATCCGCATCGAGCTGGGCCGCGGTGAGTGCAGCGAAACCATCTGGACCACTGACCTGTCCCACGAGTACGTGAAGATCAACGCGGAATACCGTACCTAAGAGGATAAGCGCGGTGAAACGAGTGCATGTAGCAGCAGCGGTGATCCGCGGTGTCGACGGCAGGATCCTGCTGGCGCGCCGCGCCGATACCCAGCATCAGGGCGGCCTCTGGGAGTTTCCCGGGGGTAAGGTGGAAGCCGATGAGTCGGTTGAAACCGCCCTGTCCCGCGAACTGCAGGAAGAGCTGGGCATTCAGGTCACGGCGGCACGCCCGTTGATCAAGGTGCAGCATGACTACCCGGACAAACAGGTATTACTGGATGTCTGGGAAGTCTCGGCCTTTACCGGCGAACCCCATGGTGCCGAAGGGCAGCCGTTGGAATGGGTGGCCCAGCGGGACCTGATCAACTACGAGTTCCCGGCAGCCAATGCGCCCATCGTTGCCGCAGCGCGTTTGCCTGCCGAGTACTTGATCACGCCTGGCGAGCTGGAAACCCCCGCATTGTTGCGCGGTATCCAGAAAGCCATTGCCGGTGGCATCAAGCTGGTTCAACTGCGTGCGCCCAACGGCTACGACCCTAAATACCGGGACTTGGCGGTGGACGCCGTGGGCCTGTGTGCGGGCAAGGCGCAACTGATGCTCAAGGGGCCCTTTGAGTGGTTGGGGGATTTCCCCTCGGCGGGCTGGCACATGACCTCGGCGCAACTGCGCAAATACGCGAGCAAAGGCCGGCCGCTGCCCAAGGACCGCTGGTTGGCGGCTTCTTGCCACAATGCCGAGGAACTGGCGCTGGCCGAGTTGATGGACGTGGATTTTGTCACGCTGTCGCCGGTGCAACCGACCCAGACTCATCCTGACGCGCAGCCGTTGGGGTGGGAGCAGGCGGCGCTTTTGATCAGTGGGTTCAGCAAGCCGGTGTTTCTGCTGGGTGGCGTTGGGCCGGCTGAGCGGGAGCAGGCTTGGGAAGCCGGTGCCCAGGGTGTTGCTGGCATCCGGGCGTTCTGGCCTGAGGTTTGATGGTGTTCTGACGGGCCTCTTCGCGAGCAAGCCCGCTCCCACACTTGACCGAGTTCTACCTTTGGAATGCGGTCGAATGTGGGAGCGGGCTTGCTCGCGAAGGCGTCAGATCAGGCACTGAAAAACTAATGGGGTTTGGCAGCCGCCTGCCACAACACCTCCGCCACACCCTGGCGCCTGGCAATCACCCGCGCTGCCACAAACAGCAAGTCCGACAGCCGATTGATATACGCCAACCCCACGCCGTCCAACGGTTCCACCGCGTTCAACTGCTGACACCGCCGCTCTGCACTGCGCGCCAGGCTGCGGCATACATGGGCCTGGGCAATCAGCGCCGAACCCCCGGGCAGGATGAAGTTCTCCAGCGGCCCCACTTCCTCGTTCCAGCGGTCAATCGCCGCTTCCAATCGGTCCACTTCAGCGGCATTCAACGCCTTGTACACCGGCATCGCCAGCTCGCCGCCCAGATCGAACAAACGATGCTGGCAAGGCGTAAGCACTTCGATCACGTCCTTGAGTTCAGGGTGCTTGCCACTCTGTTCTTCCAGGTTGGCCAACAGCAACCCCAACTGACTGTTCAGCGTATCGACTTCGCCAATGGCCTCCACCCGTGGGTGGTCCTTGGGCACACGGCGGCCATCGCCCAGGCCGGTTTCGCCCGTGTCGCCGGTACGGGTGTAGATCTTCGACAGGCGAAAGCCCATGGTCAGTGCTCCAGTTGGGTAAGTTCGTAGGGGGGCAGTTGGCTGCCGGCCAGCGGCAGGCGCAAGGTAAAGCACGTACCTTGGCCCGGCGTAGAGTGCACTTCCATCTGGCCTTTGTGGTTGTTGGTGATGATGAAGTACGACACCGACAGCCCAAGCCCGGTGCCCTGGCCGATTTCCTTGGTGGTGAAGAAGGGCTCGAAGGTGCGCTTGCGCACGTTTTCGCTCATGCCGATGCCGTTGTCTTCCACCTGGATTTCCGCCCACGGCGGGTTGAGCCGGGTGCGCAGGATGATGCGCCCAGGCTCGCTGTCGTCTTCGCGCAGGTGGATCGCCTGGGCGGCGTTTTTCAACAGGTTGAGCAGTACCTGCTCCAGTTCGTTGGCGGTGCCGGGCACGGGGCCCAGTTGCGGGTCGAACTGGCGGATGATCGCCTGGCCCTTGAAGTCGAAGCCGATGGTCAAGTCGAAGTCGTTACCGGCGATCTCCACCGCCTGGTCAATCAGCGCGGGCAGGTCGCAAGGCGCCATCTGCCGGTTGCTGCGCCGGCTGAAACTGAGCATGTGGGTGACGATCTTCGCCGCCCGTGCACCGGCTTGCTGGATGCCGTCGAGCAGTTGCGGCACTTCGCGGCTTTGCAGGTAGCGGTTGACGGTGTCCAGCTCGATGCCGGCCTGTTCGGCCTGCTCCAGGTTCTTGGGCAGGTCGGGGGACAAGCGCCGGCGGATGTTCTGTACGTTGTGCAGGATCGCGCCCAGGGGGTTGTTGATCTCGTGGGCCATGCCAGCGGCGAGGCCGCCCACCGAGAGCATTTTTTCCGACTGCACCATCATTTCTTCCAGGGACAGGCGCTGGGTAATGTCGTCGATGCGGATCACCACGCCGCGCCCGGCACCGCCCATCAGCGGGTAGAAGGTCAGGGCGTAATGCTTGGGCTCATCGTCCTTGACCCAGGTGACCCGCTCGATGCGTTCCACCGTGTGTTGTTCGACCGTGGCCTTGATCTGGGGCAGGTAGGGCTTGAGCGGCTGGAAGGCGAGGAAAATCGGCTGGTTCAGCGCTTCATCCAGGCGCGTGCCGGAAAGCGCGCTGGCTTCCTGGTTCCACTGGGTCACGTAGAGCTGTTCGTCCAGGGCGATCAGCGCCGAGGGCATCGAGTCGATGATGCTATTGAGGTAGTTCTGGAAACCGGTGAGTTTTTTCTCGATCTTGCTGCGCACCTGGACTTCCAGTTCCAGCTTGCGGTTGGTGTGGCGGGTTTCCTCGGCCAGGCCCTGGGCCTGGTCGTAGGCGGCCTGGGAGTCGTCACGGGCGCGCTTGAGCTGCTGCTCACGGGCTTCGATGCGTGACAGCATGGTGTTGAAGGCTTCGGCCAGGCTGCCGATTTCGTCGTGGTTGCCGCGACTGGCGCGCAGGGCGTAGTTCTCTTCGCGGGTGACCTGGCGCGACAGTTCTTCCAGTTCGTGGATCGGCCGGGTGATCAGGCGCTTGATCTGACGGGCGATGATCAGCCACAACAGCACGCTGAAAATCAGGATGCCCAGGCTGGCGGTCAATGTGCCGGTGTAGAAGGCCACCGGCAGCTCACTGCTGGCCACCAGCAGCAGGTGCCCGGAAGGCTGGCCAGCCCGGGGCAGGGTGATGACCTGGTTACTGCGAAACTCGGTGACGCGCCAGGCTTCGATGTGCCGGTAGTTGTCCGGCAAGTGCAGGCGATCGCCGTGTTGCATCTGCGCCAGGCGGTTGCCTTCGCCGTCGTACAGCGCCGCCGCGCGCAGCGGTGAATAGCTGGTCAGTTCGTTAAGGAGCGCGTCGGCCTTGGAGGGGGATTCGAGGGCTTCGGCGGCGAGCGCCGGGTTGGACACCAGCCGACCAATGGCCTGGAGGGCCTGGGGCGCCATGCTTTCCTGGGAGATCCAGTAGGCCGCACTGATAAAAGTCAGGTTGGCCACCAGCAACACGGTGGTGAGCAGCACCAGCAAGGCGGCCAGCAGTTTCTGCCCGACCGGTAGGTTTTCTAGACGCTGGCGCAGTGGCATCAGGTTTTTCGCAGGCAATAGACAAGTAGTCAGGGTAGCGCGTGGTTCAGTCGCTGGGCAATCCGCGTGCGCGCAACTGCTCGACCAGGCGCGCTTGCACTTGTTGCAGGTGTGGCAGGGTCAATTGATGGCGAGCCGCCGCGAGGCAAGCGTACCCGAGCAGGTAGCTGATTTCGGTGCGTCGGGCGTTGGCCACGTCCTGATACATCGAGGAGTAGTTGGCAGCGGTGGCCTGGATCACCCGTTCCACTTCGCTGTGCAGGTCGTGGGCGGCTGCGGGTTGGCCGCAGCACTCCAGCAGTTCGGCCAGCTCCGCACACAGGGTCGCCACTTCGCACTGATGGGCCTGCAAGCCGCCGTTACGGCATTGATACAGCACGGTCAGCGGGTTGATCGCGCAATTGAGGGCCAGCTTGCGCCACAGGCGGGTGAGGATGTCGGTGCTCCATTCGTGGGGGATGCCGGCAGCGCTCAGGTCTTCGAGCAGCAGCGGGGGTATTGGATGGGCAGCGTCCCCCAGCCACGTATAGCCATGACCGGCAAACACCACGCGCCAGTCGCCGTCGCGAAACGCACCTTCGGTGCTGGAGGCGAACATGCAGCGGGCCTGGGGTAACTGGGCCGCCACCGCGTCCTGGCTGCCGAGGCCGTTTTGCAGCAGGACCAGTTCGGCGTCCGGTACAAGCCGGTGCTGCAACTGTGCGACGGCGCTTTGGGCGTCGTAGGCTTTGCACGCTACCAGCAGGCGATGAATCGGCCCCGGGCTGTCGGGCGTTTCGCCGATTACCGGGTAGGTATTCGAGACACCCTGTTCTACAAGGGTCAGGCCTTCTGCCGCCTGGTAGCTGGCCAAGCGCGCTTCATCGCGCAGTATCAACCGGACGGGCACGCCTGCACGGGCCAGGCGTGTGGCCCAGAGAGTGCCCAGGCTGCCCGCGCCGAGAATGTGCCAGGTGGCCGACATCTGTTTGTGCTCCGTTGGGGCGCCCACGATGAACGGGGCGAAAGAACCGCTATAATGCCCCGGCATTTTAGCTCGGGCGCGCTCCATCTCTACTGAGCCCGCCCCTTATATTGGAGAAATGACATGCCTTCGTTCGACGTGGTATCCGAACTGGACAAACACGAAGTCACCAACGCCGTCGAGAACGCCGTCAAGGAACTGGACCGTCGCTATGACTTGAAAGGCAAGGGCAGCTTCGAGTTCAAGGAAAAGGAACTGACTGTCAACCTGACCGCTGAAGCCGATTTCCAGCTGGAAGCGATGATCGAAATCCTCAAGCTGTCCCTGGTCAAGCGCAAGATCGACGTGCAATGCCTTGAAGTCAAGGACGCCTACGCTTCCGGCAAGCTGATGAAGCAGGAAGCGACGCTCAAGGAAGGCATCGACAAGGAGCTGGCGAAAAAGATCGTGGCCCATATCAAGGACGCCAAGCTCAAGGTCCAGGCCGCCATCCAGGGTGAGCAGGTGCGCGTTACCGGCAAGAAGCGTGACGATCTGCAAGAGGCCATCGCGGCCCTGCGCGCCAAGACCTTCGACATGCCGCTGCAGTTCAATAACTTTCGCGACTGATGGCACTTTGGGGAACCTGAGGGCGTTTTTGGCGTCCCACGCCCCAGAGCCATTGCCTACTATTGAGCCCTGCGGGGCTCAATTGCATTTTTGGGCACCTGAAAACACCGAACATCCGCTAGACAGGAGAATGTAGATGGATTTGAACGCTGAAGTGGATCACCTGATCAAGACCTCGGAATCGTGGATCCCGATGATCATGGAATACGGCAGCCGGTTTTTGCTGGCAGTGATCACCCTGGCCATCGGCTGGTGGTTGATCAACGTATTGACTCATCGAGTGGGGCGTTTGCTGGCCCTGCGTAACGCAGACCTGGCGCTGCAACACTTCATCACCAGCCTGGCGAACATTGCGCTCAAGGTCATGCTGGTGGTCAACGTGGCGTCGATGATCGGCGTGGCGACCACCTCGTTCGTTGCCGCGATCGGTGCCGCCACCCTGGCCATCGGCTTGGCGCTGCAAGGCAGCCTGGCGAACTTTGCCGGCGGCGTGCTGATCCTGCTGTTCCGCCCGTTCCGCATTGGTGACTGGATCGAAGCACAGGGCACGTCGGGCACGGTCGACAGCATCCAGATCTTCCACACCGTGTTGCGCACCGGCGACAACAAGACCGTGATCATCCCCAACGGCAGCCTGTCCAACGGCCTGATCACCAACACCAACCGTCAGCCGACGCGCAAAGTGGTATTCGACGTGGGCGTGGACTATGAAGCCGACTTGCAGAAGGCGCGTGAAGTCCTGCTGGAACTGGCCAAGGACCCACGGGTATTGGCCGATCCGGCTGCGGTGGCGGTGGTGTCGACCCTGGGGGACAGCTCGATCACGGTTTCCCTGCGTTGCTGGACCAAAACGGCGGATTACTGGGATGTAGTGTTCATGCTCAATGAACTTGCACGTGACCGCTTGAAGGCTGCCGGGATTGATATTCCATTTCCACAGCGAGTTATTCGAGTGATGCAGGAAAGTGTTACGAAGTAACTAAGTGCAAGGGCATCGAACTTGGCCAAAAGGTCAGGTTCGAGGTCGACGGGTTAATCTCGTTAGTTAGCTTGCTAGTTATTTTTCGATTGAAATAAAACAGCAATAAAAAAGCCGCCCCCTTGTTTGCAAGGGGGCGGCTTTTTATTTAAGGCCGAAGCCTTAAGCCATCGTTGTAATCAAACGAGCTATTACAAGATGTTCAGCGGGTATTGCGCGATCAGACGCAGTTCGTCGATGGACGCCGAACCGTAGTACACGCCGTCAGACGAACGATAGGTCGCTTGACGTACGCGCAGGCTCAGGTCTTTTGCCGGGCCGCTCTGGATCACGTATTTGGCTTCGATGTCGCGTTCCCACTCTTTGCCGTTCGAGGTGTCGGCGGTGTTCGCGCCGGTACCTTTCACGTAACGAGTCATGAAGCTCAGGCCTGGCACGCCGAAGGTGGCCATGTTCAGGTCGTAACGAGCCTGGAACGATTTCTCGTCTTCAGCGTTGAAGTCGGAACGGGCGATGGAGTTGGCCAGGAAGATCGTGCCGCCGCCGTCTACGCCGTAGCCGTAGTCACCGTCGCCGCTGACTTTCTGGTAGGCCAGGGTGAAAGTGTGAGCCTGGATGGTGTACGCGCCTTGCAGGCTGTACGCACGGTTATCCAGTTTGGTGGTGCCGTCTTTTTCTGCGCGTTGCAGGCCGGCGCCATCGCTCTTGGTGCTGTAGATGTTGAAGTCAACGGCCAGGGACTGGTCGTTGCTCAGCGCGTGAGTCCAGTTCAGGTTGGCGTAGGTTTTCTTCCAGTAGTCTTCAGTCTTCGCGTAGTACAGGCTGGCGCTGACTTCTGGAGTCAGGGCATAGACACCACCGATGAAGTCGGTTTTGGTCAGGCCCAGGCTGTCACGGTAAGTCTGTGCTTGTGCCACGCTGGAAGTGAAGTGACCGCCTTCGAGTTTCAGGCCTTTGATTTCGTTGCTGGTGATCGAGATACCTTGTGGCAGCTCTGGCAGCAAACGGCTGTCATCGGAAGCGAAGACAGGAGCGGTGGTGTATTGGTCGCCGACTTTCAGCACGGTGTCGGAGATGCGGAACTTAACAGCGCCGCCGCCTTTGGAGTAATCGTCTTGTGCACGACCGTCCGAACCGGTTGGGAACAGGCCAGTGCCCGAACGACCCTTGCCGCTGTCCAGTTTCACGCCCAGCAGGCCGATGACGTCAACACCGACACCGATGGTGCCTTGGGTGTAGCCCGACTGGAACAGGCCGTTGAAGCCCAGGCCGGTTTCGTTGACGCGGCTTTTGCCGGTGTCGTTGTTACGGAAGTCGCGACCAAAGTTCAGGAGGCGAGTGTTGATGCTGAAAGTGCTGTCTTCAACAAAGCCCTTGGAATCGTCCTGGGCGGACGCCATTGCGAACTGCGAGGTGCCTGCTGAAACAGCCAGGGCGATCATGCTCCACTTCATCACGCGCATCGTGATTTGCTCCTTTGGTTTTAGGAAGAGTACTGCCGTCCCACCTGTATTTTTATCTGGGCGGCTCTTTCTTTTTTGTGTCGGCGCAAAGTTATATCACGCAGACTCTATTGACGATACTTACCCATCTATCCTTTCAGCTTCTTTACGAGGCTGTCGTAAATTGCTAGCTCCATGTCGCAAATTCACAGTCCGAATGTTCCCGGACTGACAACTTCAATGCTGTTTTCAAACCCTTTGGAAGTTTGATTCCGTCCTTGATACGCATTGAAACGCTACTGTTTTTTATCGCGAAACACCGGCCTCCTGGCGCGTGTCGTTGCCGACGATGTGTGGGTGAATGCAACAAGCGTGCACAAACCGGTAACCGAATGTCATTTTTTCGTGAAAAGCGTTACAGCAATGTAAAAACCGCATAAGCACGGGCTTTTTACGCCGTTTGGTTTGGGCTTGACGCCCAGCCATTCCATCGGTTCGGGGGTACACAAAACCCGTGCCAGGCAAAAACGTTACCGGTTCACCCTCATGAGTGGGTACTTGGCGGATCCCTTTGAGGCACAGGTGGGTCATTTTGGTGCGTCCCGTTGAGGCCCGGTCTAGCGTAGCTCAAATATCGGACTGCCTCGAAAGGGTGCAGTTTTTTTTGCCGGATCTGGCCCAGGCGCTCATTGTTCGAGCTGTATTCGCCGTGAAGCCCCGGGCATTCGCAGGTATGCTGGGCCCTTGAAACTGACCTGCCGAACGGAGTGCCCGCGGTGTTCGCCCTAGATCAACGCCTGCAACAAGACACACTGGCCATCGGGGACTTCCCGCTGTGCCGCCTGCTGCTGTCCAATGACTCGAACTATCCATGGTTCATCCTGGTGCCGCGCATCAACGGTATCAGCGAAGTGTTTCAACTGGATGTCGCCGATCAACAAACGTTGTGGCGGGAAACGACGGCCTTGGCGCAAGTGCTGAACGAAGGCCTGGCCGCCGACAAGATGAACATTGGTGCGCTGGGTAACGTCGTCAGCCAGTTGCATGTGCATGTGATTGTGCGCAGGCGTGATGACGCTGCCTGGCCTGCTCCGGTATGGGGCAAGCATCCGGCGCAGCCTTACACCGAGGATCAGGTGGCCGCAATTCGCGCGCGCTTGCGTGAACTGTTACCGGCTGACTTCATCTTTTCCCACGCTTGAGTGGCAGGACTGACTTATGGATTTGCAAGACCGTGTGACGGACCTGGAAAGCCGCCTGGCTTTCCAGGACGACACCATCGAGACCCTCAATGACATCCTCGTCACCCAGCAGCGGGCGGTCGAACGCCTGCAATTGCAGATGACTGCACTGCTCAAGCGTCAGGAAGAAATGGGCGGCCAGTTCGAGACCTCGGAAGAAGAAGCGCCACCGCCACACTATTAATGGTTCGCCACTGATAGCCGGGCATTAAAAAACCGCGATCCAGCAAGGCTGGGTCGCGGTTTTTTTGTGGCGAGGGTGCAATCAGCGACGTGGCAGTGCCGCGATCACGTCTTCGGCTTGCAGGCCCTTGTCACGGTTCATGACGGAAAACTCCACGCGCTGGCCTTCGACCAGGACACGATGGCCTTCGCCGCGGATAGCCCGGAAATGGACGAAAATGTCGTCGCCCGAATCGCGGGAAATAAAGCCGAAGCCTTTGGAGGTGTTGAACCACTTGACGGTCCCGGTATCCCGGTTGGTCATGTCGTAGTTTTGCGAGGCGGCCGCAGGGGACGAACGGTAGAAGCTGATGGCCAGGTGAAGAACGATGGCGACCACAGCAATCACCAGGCTGAGCAGGATGGCCGGATGGCCGCCCACTTCAGGCATCGGTGCCAGGAGGGTGAGGGTTTGTACGACAACGGTCAGCACCAGCAGCGCACTGACCAGGTTTTGCAGTTGATGACGCGTGCCTTTGTTCCAGTAAGGAATCACTGGAGCCAGCGTCAGGTTAAGAAGGCCGAACAAGGCCAGGTACAGAGCGTCGTGTTGTTCCAGGTAGGGAGGGCTTCCCTGTTGCAAGCTCGGTATAAAGGACAGCAGCAACGCTGCAACGCCCGTTAGCAGGTGGACGATTTTCAACATTTTGATTAACTCACTTTAAGATGGATCACGCGGAAGAGCTGACTGGCACGGTTCGCTTCTGAACAATGGGAGGCGTTGAGCACGTGCGCGGTTATCAGCCTATGTGACGTGCCGCAGAACGATAACGGCAGCCACACGTCGTCTATTTAACAGCAAAGGCTGTGCCTACTCAAATCAAGCATTTCGGGGTGTTACAGCGAGCAGGGCATTTCTGCGTCAAACACTTGTCCTAGACAGGTGCGGGCTTTTCAGCGTGCTTTTGGCGATGTTTCCTACCTAGTGCGGACCGGCGTCATTCGCACGTGGGGGCGATTTGCCGCACCTTGTACCCGGGCATCGGGCTGCATGCCGTCTGCACTCTTGCTAGAGTGGTCCTGCACCTGATCAATGAATGCTCGTCAATTGAAGGGGAAAAACATGGCAATCGATATTGGTATCAGCGAACAAGACCGTAAATCTATCGTCGATGGGCTTTCACGGCTGCTGTCCGATACCTATGTACTGTATTTGAAGACCCACAACTTCCACTGGAACGTCACGGGCCCCATGTTTCGCACGCTGCACTTGATGTTTGAAGAGCAGTACAACGAACTGGCGCTGGCCGTGGACTCCATCGCCGAGCGCATCCGTGCCCTGGGGTTTCCGGCGCCGGGTGCCTATTCGATCTATGCCCGCCTGTCGTCCATCAAGGAAGAGGAGGGCGTGCCCAGTGCCGAAGAGATGATCAAGCAACTGGTGGCGGGTCAGGAGGCGGTCACGCGAACTGCACGAGGTATCTTCCCGTTGCTTGACAAGGTCAGCGACGAGCCGACAGCCGACCTGTTGACCCAGCGCATGCAGGTTCACGAGAAAACCGCGTGGATGCTGCGTTCCCTGCTCGAAAACCAGTAACCCTACCTACCGGGTGGCGCTGTCCTGGCGCCGCCCACTTGTTTCTCTGCGCTTCCTGGCGTTGTCCTACAACGTTCAGCTCCCCGTCTTCTGGCTGCCTTTTGTTTCCTGCTGTTTGATAAGGCCCATTGCCCAATGGGAGAAACCCATGGGCGGCTGTTTGGCAATGGAGTGTCAGGTGTATGTCACGCGGAGTGGGTAATGGAGTGATGGAAGCCGGTGGTTTTCATAAGATAAAGATCGACCCCTTTGCCAAGGGGTTCGACATGGGGCTGGCCAAGCCGTTGTCCCGGTCGGTGAGGCTCAATGGGTTTTCCACCTGCCTGCGGCTTGAGCTGATCTATTGGAACATCCTCACGGAGATCGCCAGGATCAACGCCTGTTCGGTCAGCGCGTTGTTGTCCTACGTCGACCGGGAAGTGCATTTGCGCTATGGCGGGGTGAAGAACTTCAGCGGGCTGGTCAGGGTCGTGTGCGTGGTTCACGTGCTCGCGGGCCGCGCCTGTTCGCACAACCCGGAGTAATCTGCCTGCCCGGGGCCGGCCCGCTTCACGGGCGGCGCGGCCCCGGGCAGAAAGCCGGCTGCGCTGCCTTGATTTAACAGATATAATCCCGCGCTTTGCTGCGCATGCAGGGGTTGCCCCGGCACAGGCGTGGCGCAGTAACGTTCTGATCGCCGAGACATCGCCATGCCCATGTACGACTACCAATGTGCTTCCTGTGGTCATCAGTTGGAAGCCATTCAGAAGATCAGCGCCGCGCCGCTGGTCGATTGCCCGGCCTGCCAGGCGCCGGACCTCAAGAAGATGTTGTCCATGCCAGGCTTCCGCCTGAGTGGCGGCGGCTGGTACGAGACCGACTTCAAGACCGGCTCGAAGAAGAACCTGGCGGGCGGCGACAAAGCAGACTGAGTTGAACTCAACGCGCAGGCTCCTGCATTATCCGTCCCCTGCTTTAATGTACGGTGACGAGGCAGGCCTCCACCGAATTTCGAATTACGAGAAGTGAAACCACTACCATGATGCGCAGCCACTATTGCGGCCAACTGAACGAGACCCTGGAAGGTCAGGAAATCACCCTTTGCGGATGGGTTCACCGTCGCCGCGACCACGGCGGGGTGATTTTCCTCGATATCCGTGATCGTGATGGTCTGGCCCAGGTGGTGTTCGACCCGGACCGCGCCGAAAGCTTCGCCGCTGCCGACCGCGTGCGCAGCGAATACGTCGTGAAGATCACCGGCAAGGTTCGCCTGCGTCCGGCCGGTGCCGTGAACAAGAACATGGCGTCCGGCGGCATCGAAGTGCTGGGCTATGAGCTGGAAGTGCTGAACGAGTCGGAAACCCCGCCGTTCCCACTCAACGAATTCTCCGACGTCGGTGAGGAAACTCGCCTGCGCTACCGCTTCCTGGACCTGCGTCGTCCGGAAATGGCCGAGAAGCTGCGCCTGCGTTCGCGCATGACCACCAGCATCCGCCGTTTCCTCGACGAAAACGGCTTCCTGGACGTGGAAACGCCGATCCTGACCCGGGCCACCCCGGAAGGCGCGCGTGACTACCTGGTGCCGAGCCGTACTCACGCCGGTTCGTTCTTCGCCCTGCCGCAATCGCCGCAGCTGTTCAAGCAATTGCTGATGGTGGCCGGCTTCGACCGTTACTACCAGATCGCCAAGTGCTTCCGCGACGAAGACCTGCGCGCCGACCGCCAGCCGGAATTCACCCAGATCGACATCGAGACCAGCTTCCTCGATGAAAAAGAGATCATGGGCCTGACCGAGCAGATGATCCGCAACCTGTTCAAGGAAGTACTGAACCTGGAGTTCGGTGATTTCCCGCACATGACCTTCGAAGAAGCCATGCGCCGCTACGGTTCCGACAAGCCAGACCTGCGTAACCCGCTGGAACTGGTGGACGTGGCCGACCAGCTCAAGGAAGTCGAGTTCAAGGTATTCAGCGGCCCGGCCAACGACCCTAAATGCCGCATTGCCGCCCTGCGCGTGCCAGGTGGCGCGAGCATGCCGCGCAAGCAGATCGACGACTACACCAAGTTCGTCGGCATCTACGGTGCCAAGGGCCTGGCGTACATCAAGGTCAACGAGCGCGCCAACGGCATTGACGGCCTGCAATCGCCGATCGTGAAAAACATCCCGCTGGACAACCTGAACGCGATCCTCGACCGCGTCGGTGCAGTCGACGGCGACATCGTATTCTTCGGTGCCGACAAGGCCAAGATCGTCAGCGAAGCCCTGGGCGCGCTGCGCATCAAGCTGGGTCACGACCTGAACCTGCTGACCTGCGAATGGGCCCCGATGTGGGTCGTTGACTTCCCGATGTTCGAAGAGAACGACGACGGCAGCTTCAGCGCCCTGCACCACCCGTTCACCGCGCCGAAGTGCTCCCCGGCCGAGCTGGAAGCCAACCCGGCTGGCGCGTTGTCCCGTGCCTACGACATGGTGCTCAACGGCACTGAACTGGGTGGCGGTTCGATCCGTATCCACCGTAAAGAGATGCAGCAAGCGGTATTCCGCCTGTTGGGTATCAACGAAGCGGAACAGGAAGAGAAATTCGGCTTCCTGCTCGACGCCCTGAAGTACGGCGCACCGCCGCACGGTGGCCTGGCGTTTGGCCTGGACCGTCTGGTGATGCTGATGACCGGCGCCCAGTCGATCCGTGAAGTGATCGCCTTCCCGAAAACCCAGAGTGCTGCGGACGTCATGACCCAGGCTCCGGGCGTGGTGGATGCCAAGGCCTTGCGCGAACTGCACATCCGTCTGCGTGAGACGCCAAAGGCTGAGTAAGGCCACTGCGTGAAAGCGCACTGAGGTTTACGCAGTCTAAAAGGGCGCATCTTCGGATGCGCCTTTGCGTTAAAGGACTACCTCCCGCCTGGGGCGGGGTTGATCAAGGTTTCTACAGAATTTCGGAGTTGTGTTATGGCTGGCCATTCCAAGTGGGCGAACATCAAGCACCGCAAAGAGCGTCAGGATGCCAAGAAAGGCAAGATTTTCACTAAGTGGATCCGCGAACTGACCGTCGCCGCCCGCCAGGGTGGTGGTGACCCGGGTTCCAACCCGCGTCTGCGCCTGGCGCTGGACAAGGCCCTGGGCGCGAACATGAGCCGCGACATCATCGATCGCGCCGTGGCCCGTGGTGCCGGTGCTGCCGACACCGACGACATGGTCGAGCTGAGCTACGAAGGCTACGGCCCGGGTGGCGTGGCGGTGATGGTCGAGTGCATGACCGACAACCGCAACCGCACCGCAGCGGCCGTGCGCCATGCGTTCAGCAAGTGCGGCGGCAACCTCGGCACCGACGGTTCGGTGGCCTATCTGTTCGAGCGCAAGGGGCAGATCTCCTTCGCCCCGGGTACGGACGAAGACGCGCTGATGGAAGCGGCCATGGAAGCTGATGCCGATGACGTGGTGACCAACGAAGATGGCTCCATCGACGTGTTTACCTCGTTTGCCAGCTTCTACGCCGTGCGTAACGCGCTGGAAGCGGCCGGGTTCAAAGGCACTGACGCGGAAATCGTGATGCTGCCGACCACCAGCGCCGAGCTGGACCTGGATGGCGCGCAGAAAGTGCTGAAGATGCTGGATATGCTCGAAGACCTGGACGATGTGCAGAACGTGTATTCGAATGCCGATATCCCGGAAGAAGTCGCCGCACAGCTAAGCTGAGGCCAGACGTAGATCAAAATGTGGGAGCGGGCTTGCCCGCGAATGCGGTGTACCAGTCGCTGAAAATATTGGCTGATCCACCGTCTTCGCGGGCAAGCCCGCTCCCACATTGGATCTTCTTTGTAGCAGAAATTGTGTTTACCCAACCCGCAGGCGTTATGACTTTAATCCTAGGTATCGACCCCGGTTCGCGCATCACCGGTTTTGGCGTGGTGCAACAAACCCCTCGCGGCTGCATCTACGTCGCTTCGGGCTGCATCCGCACCGGCGCAGGCGAGTTGGCCGAGCGCCTGCAGATCGTCTATCGCGGTGTACGGGAAGTGATCCAGACCTACGGGCCGGTCACCATGGGCATCGAAAAGGTGTTCATGGCCAAAAATGCCGACTCCGCGCTGAAGCTTGGCCAGGCCCGTGGCGCGGCCATCGTCGCCGGGGCGGAGGAGGGCATGGAGATTGCCGAATACACCGCGACCCAGGTCAAGCAGGCTGTGGTCGGCACCGGTGCAGCCAACAAGGAGCAGGTGCAGATGATGGTCATGCACATGCTCAAGCTCACCGCCAAACCGCAAATCGACGCCTCCGACGCCCTGGCCATCGCCATTTGCCACGCCCATACCCGCTCCAGCCTGTTGCCTCACGGCTTGGGCACTGCACGCAGTCGTGGCGGGCGGCTGCGTCTCTGATAGCATCAGCGCAATCGTTTTTTCCGGTCAGGCCTTGATCTGACCCTACGCTTTAAGGATTCGAACCGTGATTGGACGCTTGCGCGGCACCCTGGCTGAGAAACAGCCGCCGCACCTGATTCTGGATGTGAATGGGTTGGGCTATGAGCTGGAAGTGCCTATGACCACCCTGTATCGCCTTCCGTCAGTCGGCGAGCCGCTGACCCTGCATACCCACCTCGTTGTGCGCGAAGATGCGCAATTGCTCTATGGTTTCATTGGCAAGCGTGACCGTGACTTCTTTCGTGAGCTGATCCGCCTCAACGGCGTGGGGCCCAAGCTGGCCCTGGCGTTGATGTCGAGCCTGGAAGTGGATGAGCTGGTGCGTGCGGTTTCCGCCCAGGACACCTCGGCCCTGACCAAGGTGCCGGGCGTCGGCAAGAAGACCGCCGAGCGCCTGCTGGTGGAACTCAAGGACCGCTTCAAGGCCTGGGAAGTCGCGCCGAGCATGTTTGCCCTGGTGCCGAACCAGCCGGATATGCCGGCAAGCCAGGTGGCCAGTGCCGAAAGCGATGCGGTCAGCGCGCTGATCTCCCTGGGCTACAAGCCGCAGGAGGCCAGCAAGGCCGTGTCGGCCATCAAGGACAAGAACCTGAGCAGCGAAGACATGATCCGCCGAGCCCTGAAGGGAATGATTTAAGTGATTGAAGCTGATCGTCTGATCGCGGCCACCGGCCCACGCGACCGCGAAGAAATCCAGGACCGGGCCATCCGTCCCCTGAGCCTGGCCGACTACATCGGCCAGCCCACCGTGCGCGAGCAGATGGAGTTGTTCATCCAGGCGGCGCGCGGGCGCAGTGAGTCCCTGGACCATACGTTGATCTTCGGCCCGCCCGGCCTGGGCAAGACCACCCTGGCCAACATCATCGCCCAGGAAATGGGGGTGTCGATCAAGTCCACTTCCGGTCCGGTGCTGGAGCGTCCGGGCGACCTGGCGGCGCTGCTGACCAACCTTGAACCCCATGACGTGCTGTTTATCGACGAGATCCACCGGCTCTCGCCCATCGTCGAAGAAGTGCTGTACCCGGCCATGGAAGACTTCCAGCTCGACATCATGATCGGCGAAGGCCCTGCCGCGCGCTCGATCAAGCTCGACCTGCCGCCGTTCACCCTGGTGGGGGCCACAACCCGTGCGGGCATGCTGACCAACCCGTTGCGAGACCGTTTCGGCATTGTTCAACGTCTAGAGTTCTATAGCACCGGCGACCTGGCGACCATTGTCAGCCGCTCGGCGGGGATTCTCGGTTTGCCGCTGGACCCGGAAGGCGCGTTTGAAATCGCGCGCCGCGCCCGTGGCACGCCGCGAATTGCCAACCGTTTGCTGCGCCGTGTGCGCGATTTTGCCGAAGTGCGGGCCAAGGGGCACATCACCAAGGCCGTGGCCGACCTGGCCTTGAACCTGCTGGACGTGGACGAGCACGGCTTCGATCACCAGGACCGACGCCTGCTGCTGACCATGATCGAGAAGTTCGACGGTGGCCCGGTGGGTGTGGACAGCCTGGCGGCGGCCATCAGCGAGGAGCGTCATACCATCGAGGACGTGCTGGAGCCTTACCTGATCCAGCAGGGTTACATCATGCGCACGCCAAGGGGGCGAGTGGTGACGCGCCATGCCTATTTGCACTTTGGGTTAAACATTCCGTCACGATTGGGTGAGATGCCCGTGGTAGACGAATTCCTCGATGCAGTGGACGATTAAAAAGGTCACGCCAGTCGATTTATCTGAAGTTTGTGCTGTCCTAGTGGCTGGTGTCGTCACTCAGTGACTGGAAATGTTTCGATGGATGAAAAAACAGTTGCCCAGCCGGATTGGCAACCTGAGGAGTAAGCACTAGAGTATGCGCGCGCAAAACGGGGATCAGTCGTTCGCACATCGCTGTCGCGTTTATTACGAGGACACCGATGCGGGCGGCATCGTGTATTACGTCAACTACCTCAAGTTCATGGAGCGGGCTCGAACCGAGCGGCTACGGGAGCTGGGCTTTGCCCAATCCCAGCTGGCAGGGGAGGACCTGTTATTTGTCGTGCATTCCAGCGAGGCGCGATATCACGCGCCGGCGCGGCTGGACGACGAATTGTTGGTCAGCGCTGAAGTAATCGAATTGAACCGTGTCAGCCTGCGCTTCAAACAGCAGGTCAGGCGGGCGACGGATGCAACGCTGCTCTGTGAGGGGCAGTTCCTGGTGGCCTGTGTGCGCACCAATAGTTTGAAACCCCGGGCCATTCCCGAAGCTCTACGTGCGGCCTTTGCCGACGTAAGCGGCGCGGGTAAACAATCAAAGCAGGAGATTTAGCGTGGAACCTACCGTCGTCGACCATTCCTCCATGTGGAGCCTGGTCAGCAATGCCAGTGTCGTGGTTCAACTGGTCATGCTGACCCTGGTAGCCGCATCGGTTACCTCTTGGGTCATGATTTTTCAGCGCAGCAACCTGCTGCGTGCCGGTCGACGTGCCCTGGAGAGCTTCGAGGAGCGCTTCTGGTCGGGGATCGACCTGTCCAAGCTGTATCGCCAGGCCGGCAGCAACCCGGACCCGGATTCGGGCGTCGAGCAGATCTTCCGCGCCGGCTTCAAGGAATTCTCCCGTCTGCGCCAGCAGCCTGGTGTTGACCCGGAAGCGGTCATGGAGGGCGTGGCCCGTGCCATGCGCGTTGCCATCTCCCGCGAAGAAGAGAAGCTGGAGCAGAGCCTGCCGTTCCTCGCTACCGTCGGTTCCGTGAGCCCGTACATCGGCCTGTTCGGTACCGTATGGGGCATCATGAACTCCTTCCGTGGCCTGGCCCAGGCCCAGCAAGCGACCCTGGCCACCGTGGCCCCGGGTATCGCCGAAGCCCTGATCGCCACCGCGATCGGCCTGTTCGCTGCCATCCCCGCAGTAATCGCCTACAACCGTTTTGCCGCCCGTGGCGAAAACCTGATTGGCCGTTACTACACCTTCGCCGACGAATTCCAGGCGATCCTGCACCGTAAAGTGCACACCAGCGAAGAATAAGCAGGTATTTCCCGATGGCTTTAATCACTCGAGCACGCACCAAGCGCAAGCCGGTCGCCGAGATGAACGTAGTGCCTTACATCGACGTGATGCTGGTGCTGCTGGTGATTTTCATGGTGACCGCGCCGATGCTCAACCAGGGTGTGAAGGTTGACCTGCCCAAGGTTTCCAGCGAAGCCTTGCCCCAGGACAACAACACCCAGGTGCTGACCATTTCGATCAAGTCCGACAAGACCTATTACTGGAACCTTGGCAGCGAAGTCGACACTCAGAAGCAGCAGGACAAGGCGCTGACCTTGCCGGCGATGACCGATGCGGTGACCAAGATCATTCGCTCCGGCAACGAAGGCGGCAAGCACACCCAGGTCTTCATCCGCGGTGACAAGGCGGTCGACTACGGCTCCGTCATGGGCGCCATGGGCGGGCTGCAGAAGGCCGGCGTGGGTAACGTTGGCTTGATTACCGAGGCGCCCTGATGCAGCAACAGCGAGAGCCGTCCGCCTCGGAAAGCTACTTCTGGCCTAGCGTCTGGGCAATTGCCCTGCACGTCCTGGTGTTTGGCATGCTGTTCGTCAGCTTTGCCATGACTCCGGACCTGCCGCCAGCCAAGCCGATCGTGCAGGCGACCCTGTATCAGCTGAAATCGAAGAGCCAGGCCACCACCCAGACCAATCAGAAGATTGCGGGTGAGGCCCAGAAGTCGGCTGCGCGCCAGACTGAAGTCGAGCAGATGGAACAGAAGAAGGTCGAGCAGGAAGCGGTGAAGGCTGCTGCGGAACAAAAGAAAGAAGAGGCGGCTCAAAAGGCCGAGGAAGCGAAAAAGGCTGACGAAGCGAAGAAGGCCGACGAGGCGAAAAAGGCTGATGAAGCCAAGAAAGCCGAGAAAGCTGCCGAAGCGAAAAAGGCCGAAGAGAAACAATTGGCTGATATAGCCAAGAAGAAAGCCGAAGACGAAGCGAAGAAAGCTGCTGAAGAAGAGGCCAAGAAAAAGGCCGCTGAAGACGCCAAGAAAAAGATAGTCGAAGACGCGAAGAAGAAAGCCGCCGAAGACGCCAAGAAAAAAGCTGAAGCAGACGAGGCGAAGAAGAAAATCGCCGACGACGCGAAGAAGAAAGCTGCCGCCGACGCCACCAAGAAAAAGGCCCAGGAAGCAGCGCGCAAATCCGCCGAAGAGAAAAAGGCCCAGGCCTTGGCAGACTTGCTCTCCGACACGCCGCAGCGTCAGCAAGCCTTGGCCGATGAGCAGGGCGATCAAGTCGCGGGCAGTTTCGACGACCTGATTCGAGCGCGGGCAGCAGAAGGCTGGACACGTCCACCTTCGGCACGCAAAGGCATGAAAGTGGTACTGCAGATCGGTATGTTGCCGGACGGTACGGTGGCTTCGGTCGGCGTGGCCAGTTCCAGTGGCGATGGATCGTTCGACAGTTCGGCGGTTGCAGCGGTCAAGAACATTGGCCGGTTGACCGAGATGCAGGGAATGAAACCAAGTGACTTCGCTCCCTATCGTTCATTCAAGATGACATTCACACCTGAGGATCTAGCCCCGTGAGAAACATTCTTCGAGGAATGCTTGTCGTTATTTGCTGTATGGCAGGGATAGCGGCGGCGGATGAAAAGAACATCCTGGTCACCAGCGGCAGCGATCGGGCCACCCCGATTGCCGTCGTACCGTTTGGCTGGCAGGGCGGCAGCGTGCTGCCGGACGACATGGCCCAGATCGTCAGCGACGACCTGCGCAACTCCGGTTACTACGCGCCAATCGACAAAGGCAACATGATCAGCCAGCCGACCCAGGCCAGCGAAGTCATCTTCCGCGACTGGAAAGCCGTGGGCGCGCAGTACCTGATGGTGGGCAACATCGTGCCAGCCGGCGGTCGCCTGCAGATCCAGTACACGCTGTTCAACGTGGCCACCGAGCAGCAGGTCCTGACCGGCAGCGTCTCGGGTACCGCCGAGCAGATTCGCGACATGGCCCACTACATTTCGGACCAGTCGTTTGAAAAACTCACCGGTATCAAGGGTGCGTTCTCGACACGCCTGCTGTACGTTACGGCTGAGCGTTTTTCTGTAGACAACACTCGTTACACTTTGCAGCGTTCGGACTACGACGGCGCCCGTGCCGTGACCTTGCTGCAATCCCGTGAGCCAATCCTGTCGCCGCGCTTTGCGCCGGACGGCAAGCGTATTGCCTACGTGTCTTTCGAACAGAAGCGTCCGCGTATCTTCGTCCAGCACATCGATACTGGCCGTCGTGAGCAGATCACCAACTTCGAAGGCCTCAACGGCGCGCCTGCCTGGTCGCCGGATGGTTCGCGCCTGGCGTTCGTGCTGTCCAAGGACGGCAACCCGGATATCTACGTGATGAACATGGCCACGCGCCAGATCACGCGTGCAACCAGCGGCCCGGGCATCAACACCGAACCGTTCTGGGGCAAGGATGGTTCGACCATTTACTTCACCTCTGACCGAGGCGGCAAGCCACAGGTCTACAAGGCTAATGTGAATGGTGGTGGTGCGGAGCGTGTTACTTTTATTGGTAACTACAACGCCAACCCTAAACTTTCGGCCGATGAAAAGACGTTGGTAATGATTCACCGTCAGGATGGTTTCACTAATTTCCGGGTTGCGGCCCAGGATTTGCAGCGTGGAACGGTAAAAATCCTTACAGATACCAACCTTGATGAGTCAGCCACTGTTGCGCCCAACGGCACCATGGTAATCTACGCCACCCGCCAGCAGGGCCGGGGAGTCTTGATGCTCGTGTCCATTAATGGACGTGTAAGGCTCCCACTTCCTACCGCTCAAGGCGAAGTCAGAGAACCATCCTGGTCCCCTTACCTGAACTGACGCGGCGCTACAAAAAGATTTGCTTAACACACTGGGGTTCATTAGGAGTTTCACGATGGAAATGCTGAAGTTTGGTAAGTTTGCTGCTCTGGCTCTGGCTCTGTCCGTAGCCGTTGGTTGCTCGTCTAAAGGCGGCGACAATGCCGGTGAAGGCGCAGCTGTTGATCCAAACGCTGGTTACGGCGCTAACACTGGTGCAGTTGACGGCTCCCTGAGCGAAGAAGCTGCTCTGCGCGCTATCACCACTTTCTACTTCGAATACGACAGTTCGGACCTGAAGCCAGAAGCCATGCGCGCTCTGGACGTTCACGCGAAGGACCTGAAAGCTAACGGCGCTCGCGTTGTTCTGGAAGGTAACACCGACGAACGTGGTACTCGTGAGTACAACATGGCACTGGGCGAGCGTCGTGCGAAAGCCGTTCAGCGCTACCTGGTACTGCAAGGTGTTGCTCCAGGCCAACTGGAACTGGTTTCCTACGGTAAAGAGCGTCCAGTTGCTACTGGCCACGACGAGCAGTCCTGGGCTCAGAACCGTCGCGTCGAACTGCGTAAGTAATTCGTCATGCGAACGTGCCGTCGTGCTCTAACTGTATTGGCTCTCAGCCTCGCACCGCTTGCGGTGTGGGCTGCGGTTCCTGTGGAAGATAGCAACTCTGGCTATAACAATAGCGGGAGCAGTTATCCGCCAGCGGGTTATGGCACGAACGGCGCCTATGCGGGGGGAGCGGCTACGTCCGCCCCCTCGGCACAGGGCGAACTGTTCAACCAGCTGCAACGTATGCAGGATCAAATCGCGCAGCAACAAGGCGCCATTGAAGTACTGCAGAATCAAGTGAACCAGCTCAAGCAAGAAGGCCTGGAGCGATACCAGGATCTTGATCGACGCATTGGAGCCGGCGTTCAACCTGCCGCAACTCCTGATAATTCTTCTACCGGTGGCGCGCCAAACGCTGCTGCCGGTGGTGCCGCAGCAGGGGCCGTGGCTGCCAGCCAAGCCCCTGCCGCCAGCAGCGAACCGGGTGATCCGGCGAAGGAAAAGCTGTATTACGACGCAGCCTTCGACCTGATCAAAGCCAAGGATTTCGACAAGGCCAGCCAAGCCTTTACCGCATTCCTGCGCAAATACCCAAACAGCCAGTACGCGGGCAACGCCCAGTACTGGTTGGGTGAGGTGAACCTGGCCAAGGGTGATCTGCAAGCAGCAGGCCAGGCATTTGCCAAGGTCAGCCAGCTGTACCCCAAGCACGCCAAGGTGCCGGATTCGCTGTACAAACTCGCTGACGTAGAGCGCCGCCTGGGTCATACCGACAAGGTCAAAGGCATTCTGCAGCAGGTGGTGGCCCAGTATCCCGGGACATCCGCTGCCCAGTTGGCTCAACGGGATTTGCAACGCTTGTAAGCGATGCTTGCCCGTTTAGAAGAAACCCGCGCCTGACGCGGGTTTTTTCGTTAGAATCCACGCCCTTTTATGAAACACGCTTCCTGGGGTTTACGCGTTGGCGGGATCCCTTGAAGTGCCTGACGGAGGCGGACAGCCTGTTTAGCTGTTACGCCCGTGGCGACTATGCAAGACACATTACGCATCACCGAAGTTTTTTACTCGTTACAGGGTGAAACGCGAACGGCTGGCCTGCCCACTGTATTTGTGCGGCTGACCGGTTGCCCTTTGCGTTGCCAATACTGTGATAGCGCCTACGCCTTCAGTGGCGGCACTGTGCGCACCCTCGACGACATCCTGGAGCAGGTTGCCAGCTACCGGCCGCGCTACGTCTGTGTGACGGGCGGCGAGCCCCTGGCCCAGCCCAATGCCATCCCTTTGCTCCAGCAGCTGTGTGACGCCGGTTACGAGGTTTCCCTGGAAACCAGCGGCGCCCTGGATATCTCCGCGGTCGACCCGCGTGTGAGCCGGGTGGTCGACCTCAAGACCCCGGGCTCCAAGGAGGCGCACCGCAACCGCTACGAGAACATCGAGCTGTTGACGGCCAACGACCAGGTCAAGTTCGTCATCTGCTCCCGTGAAGACTACGACTGGGCGAACTCCAAGCTGATCCAATATGGCCTGGATCGTCGCGCGGGCGAGGTGCTGTTTTCCCCAAGTCATCACGACCTGAACGCACGGGACCTGGCCGATTGGGTGGTTGCCGATAACCTGCCCGTACGCCTGCAGTTGCAGCTACACAAATACCTTTGGAACGACGAGCCGGGACGCTGATATGACTGAACCCACGATTGATCAAAAACGCGCTGTAATCCTGTTGTCCGGTGGCCTCGACTCCGCCACCGTGGTGGCGATGGCCCAGGCACAAGGCTACAGCTGCTACACCATGAGCTTCGACTACGGCCAGCGCCATCGCGCCGAGCTGAACGCCGCCGCTCGCGTCGCCCGTGAAATGGGTGTGATCGAGCACAAGGTGATCGGCCTGAACCTCAACGGTATCGGCGGCTCCGCATTGACCGACAGCAGCATCGACGTGCCGGAAGCGCCGAGCGAAGGCATCCCGATCACCTACGTGCCAGCGCGCAACACCGTGTTCCTGTCCCTGGCCCTGGGTTGGGCGGAAGTGCTCAACGCCCGTGACATCTTTATCGGCGTGAATGCGGTGGACTATTCCGGTTACCCGGACTGCCGTCCGGAGTTCGTCGAGTCGTTCGAGCGCATGGCCAACCTGGCGACAAAGGCCGGTGTAGAGGGGCAGGGCTTCCGTATCCTCGCGCCGCTGCAGAACCTGAGCAAGGCCGATATCGTGAAGGCTGGCGTAGGACTTGGCGTCGATTACTCGCTGACTGTTTCCTGCTATCAGGCAGACGATGACGGCCGTGCTTGTGGGAAATGTGATAGCTGCCGACTGCGTGCAGAAGGCTTCCAAGCGGCCGGAATTGCGGACCCTACGCGTTATTTCTGATTTATTTAAAATAAGGTGTTGAATAATCCTTAGAAATCAGTATTATACGCGCCACCACACAGCGGGTCGTTAGCTCAGTTGGTAGAGCAGTTGGCTTTTAACCAATTGGTCGTAGGTTCGAATCCCACACGACCCACCATATTTGGCGGTTTAGAAAATCCGGAAGGCCCACGCAAGTGAGGATTTCCGGGTTTTTTTTTGCCTTGCGAAAACACAACGGGGGAGCCCCCTTAAGGGCTCCCCCGTTTTTTTGGCCGAGCGGCTATCAGCCAAAGCGCCCGGTGATGTAGTCCTCGGTCTGCTTCATCGTCGGCTTGGTGAAGATCTCATCGGTATTGCCGTACTCGATCAGCTCCCCCATGAACATAAACGCGGTGTTGTCCGACACCCGCGCCGCCTGCTGCATGTTGTGGGTCACGATGATCACCGTGTATTGGGTCTTCAGCTCGGTGATCAATTGTTCGATACGCCCGGTCGAGATCGGGTCGAGTGCCGACGTGGGCTCGTCCAGCAGCAATACCTGCGGGCGCAGCGCGATGGTGCGGGCGATGCACAGACGCTGCTGCTGGCCGCCTGAGAGGCTCTGGGCGCTCTGGTTGAGCTTGTCCTTCACCTCGTCCCACAGGGCGCCACCACGCAAGGCTTGCTCGACGCGGTCGTTCATCTCGCGGCGCGACAGTTTCTCGTGATGGCGCACCGCGTAGGCGATGTTGTCGTAGATCGACATCGGGAACGGCACGGGCTTCTGGAACACCATGCCGACGTGGCTGCGCAGGCGGTTCATCGAATAGCCGGGGGCGAGGATGTTCTCGCCATTGAGCAGCACTTCGCCGCGCGCTTCCTGCTTCGGGTACATCGAGTAGATGCGATTGAACACGCGCAGCAGCGTGGACTTGCCGCAGCCCGACGGGCCGATGATGGCGGTGATGCGTTTTTCCGGGATATCGATGTCGATGGATTTCAGGGAGCGCTGGTGGTTGTAGAAAAACTCCAACCCACGCACGCGGATTTTGGTTTTTTCGTGATCTATGCCGGTGGCGTCCATCAGTGAGACCTATTGCGTAAAAGGATCAGGCGAGATGCCAGGCTGAGCAGCAGCACGAACAACGTCAGGACCAATGCACCGGCCCAGGCGAGGGCGTGCCAGTCTTCGAACGGGCTCATGGCGTACTGGAAAATGACCACGGGGACACTGGCGATCGGCTTGAGCAGGTTGCTGCTCCAGAACTGGTTGCCGAAGGCGGTAAACAGCAGGGGCGCGGTCTCCCCGGTGATCCGGGCCAAGGCGAGCAGGATGCCTGTCACCACACCGGCTTTGGCCGCCCTCAGCACGATCTGCAGCGTCAACTTCCATTGCGGCACGCCCAGGGCCAGCGCCGCTTCGCGCATGGTCGAGGGTTGCAGCTGGAGCATTTCATCGGTGGTACGCACCACCACCGGAATCACCAGCAGGGCCAAGGCCAACGCACCGGCGATGGCGGAAAAGCCCACCTGGTGATTGGTCAGCAGGTTCAGCGGCAGGATGACGGCGGTGTAGACAAACAGCCCCAGCACGATCGATGGCGCGGACAGCAGGATGTCGTTGATGAACCGCACCGTGGTGCCCAGGCGTGAGTGGCGCGCGAACTCGGCCAGCCAGATACCGGCCATCAAGCCGATGGGCGTGCCGATCAGCAAGGCAATCACCGACATCAGCGCACTGCCATAAAACGCGTTGGCCAGGCCGCCTTCGGTGCCGGGGGGCGGGGTCATCTGGCTGAACAGGCGCAGGTTCAGTGCTTGAAACCCGTTGATGATGGTCGTCAGCAGGATCCACGCCAGCCACAACAGGCCAAAGGCCGTGGCGGCGCAACTGAGGAACATCGCTACGCCATTTTTGAGTGCGCGTTTGCGGTAGAGGCGTTCGTTGGGACTCATAACCCCTCCTTGCGGGACAGACGCATGAGCAGCAGCCGGGCCAATGCCAGCACGACAAAGGTCACGATAAACAGCAGGAAGCCCAGGGCGATCAGCGCGGAGCGGTGCAGGTCGGTGTAGGCCTCGCTGAACTCGTTGGCGATGACCGACGCGATGGAACTGCTCGGCATCAGCAACGACGCAGAAAATTGCTGCGCGTTGCCCAGCACGAAGGTGACCGCCATGGTCTCCCCGAGTGCGCGGCCCAGGCCGAGGAAGATGCCGCCGACCACCGCCGAGCGTGTGTAGGGCAGGACGATGTCCCACACCACTTCCCACGTCGTGCTGCCCAGTGCGTAGGCCGATTCCTTCAACTGTGTCGGCACGCTGCGAAACACTTCATGCATCACCGACGTGATGAACGGCATGATCATCACCGCCAGCACAATGCCTGCGGTCAGCATGCCAATCCCCAACGGCGGCCCTTGGAACAGCGAGCCCACGAAGGGCAGGGCGCCCAGGTAGTCGTTGATCAGCGGGGACAAGTGCTCGGCCATGAACGGCCCGAACACGAACAGCCCCCACATGCCGTAGATGATCGATGGGATGCCAGCCAGTAACTCGATGGCCGAGGCCACCGGCATTTTCAGCCAGGGCGGTGCCACTTCTGTCAGGAAGATCGCGATGCCAAAACTCACCGGCACCGCAATCAGCAAGGCCAGGAAAGACGTCACCAGGGTGCCGTAGATGGGCACCACGGCGCCAAAGTGGTTGTTGACCGCATCCCACTCGGTGCTGGTGATGAAGTCAAAACCGAAGGTGCGGAAGGCCAGGCCTCCGCCCCAAAGCGTCGAGGCCGCGATACTGGCCAGCAACAGCAGCACCAGCATGGCGGCCCCGAACATCGAGCGTTTGAACCACAGATCGTGGCGTTGATCGCGAGCGGCGCGGCGGTCGCCGTGTGTGTCGCTGGCGTGAGTAGTCATAACCAGAGGTTGGACGGTGTCGTTCATATCAGATGTGCTCACCGTCGCCCTCAATCACCCAGGTGACTGAGGGCGGTGGTCGTAGGGCGAATCAGTGGGTGAAGTCAGACTTCCAGTAACCTTCGATTCGCGACACCAGAGAGTCCGGCAGTGCTACGTAGTCCAACGCTGCCGCCTGCTGTTGACCTTTTTCCAGCGACCACTTGAAGAAGCTGAACGCCGCCTGGCTTTGCTCAGCATTCTTGGGCTGCTTGTACATGATGATCCAGGTGGTGGCCGTGATTGGCCATGCGCCTTCGCCTGGGGCGTCTGTCATGATCAGGTTGAAGTCCTTGGCGCTGGCCCAGTCGGCGGTGTCCGCAGCCGCCTGGAAGGCCTTGGCGTTAGGCTCGACGAATTTGCCCGAAGCGTTCTTCAACTGGGCGAAAGTCATTTTGTTCTGCAGCGCGTAGGCGTATTCCACGAAGCCGATGGAGTTCTTGATCTGCTTCACGTAGGCCGAAACACCTTCGTTGCCTTTGCCGCCCACACCCACTGGCCAGGGTACGGTGGTGCCGAAACCGATCTTGGTTTTCCAGCTGTCACTGACTTTGGACAGGTAGTTGGTGAAGTTGTACGAGGTGCCCGAACCGTCAGAGCGATGCACCACGGTGATGTTCGCGCTGGGCAGTTTCAGGCCCGGGTTGAGGGCGGCGATGGCCGGGTCGTTCCAGGCCTTGATGTCACCGAGGAAGATTTTCGCGAGGGTGTCGCCGTCGAGTTTCAGCTGGCCTGCGGCCACGCCCTCGACGTTCATCACCGGCACGATGCCGCCGATCACGCTGGGGAATTGGCCCAGGCCACCGGCCTTGAGGTCATCGGCCGACAGCGGGGCGTCGGAGGCGCCGAAGTCGACGGTGGCCGCCTTGATCTGGGCGATGCCGCCACCCGAACCGATCGACTGGTAGTTGATGCGGTTGCTGGAGTTCTTGCTGTAGTCCTGGGACCACTTGGACAGCACCGGGTACACAAAGCTGGAGCCGGCACCGGTCACGTCGGTGGCGTGGGCCACGCCGCTCAGGCACAGGGCGGACAACAAAACAGACAGCGTTTTTTTAGTCGGCAACATCACGACAACACCTCAAGGGAAGGGGTAAGTGGAGGGGTCCACCTGTCTAAGACGTGACGATTTAATTCCCGATATGTGTCTTTTTGATGACGGTTTGGCTTTATGAAGAAACATTTAGAAATGTTTGCGATTGACGGTGCCGACCGCCTTATTCAGCCCTCGCTGGCTGTTGTTCGATGAAGTACTGGCAAATCAGCCGATCTTCACGCAGGCACTGCTCGCTCGCCGGCATCCCCGTGGCTTCGGAGAAAAACGCCGCCATCGCCCGGCACACGCACTGTTCTTCGCGCACCACGCTGCCCACAGGGCAGGTGAAGTTGCGCACCATCACGCCGCCTTCTTGCGGCACGGCCTCAGTGCTGGCGCCCAGGGCATCGGCGGCGGCCATGGCGGCGCGCAGGCCGCTGTCGAACGTGGCAGGGTTGGCCAGGCCGGCACGTTGCGCGAGTTGGCGACCGGTCTGTTCCAGCACATCGCCCAGTTCCTCGACGTCGTAGCGATCCTTGAGCGTGGCGAGCAATTGGGTCAGCAACACTTGGTAGGCCGTGGACGTCACGTCCTCACTGCCCGGCGCCGCTTCGAACACCGCCGGCGGCTTGCCCACTGTGTTGCGCGGGCGAACCTTGCTGCGCCGCACCAGCCCCTCGGCCTCCAGTTGCTTGAGCTGCACGATCACCGCATTGCGCGTGACTGCCAGGGATTCGCACAACTGCACCACGGTGAGTGGCTCGCGCTGGAGGAGGTGCAGGATGTCACTTTTGGTACTCACGAGTGGCTCGGTTCGCTGGGGTTTGAGGGAGGCTGAGTATAGCGCCATACGGCGTGGATCGAAGAGGAAAAACAATAATGACAAAACATATTGTCATTATTGTCGTTAGGTGATTAGAATTCGCCGAAATCACCCACCCACCCGCAGGTCCGTCCCATGAAAAACGCCCAACGCTTGTTGATCGCGCTCCCGTTCGCCTTCACCTTGATAGGCAGCGCCCTGGCGCAAGACCCACCGCAATCGTCCACACCCACCCAACTGGTGGACGCCTTGAACGGCGTCTTCGGTAAACACGCCGGCGCCCGTGCGGTGCATGCCAAAGGGATCGTGCTCGAAGGCCGTTTCACCCCAAGCCCTGCCGCCGCGGCCATCAGCAAGGCGCCGCACCTGCAAGCCACGGCGGTGCCGGTCACCGTGCGTTTCTCCAACTTCGCCGGTATCCCGGACATTCCGGACAACCACGGCCTGGCCAGCCCACGTGGCTTGGCGGTGCGTTTCAGCCTGCCGGGCGGTGGCAGCACCGATATCGTCGCGCACTCGTTCAACGGCTTTCCGTCGCCTACGGCCGATGATTTCCGCGACCTGCTGATTGCCCTGGGCACCAGCGGCCCGGATGTCGCCAAGCCGACCCCGCTGGACGGCTACCTCGGCACGCACCCGGTGGCCAAGGCCTTCCTCACCGCGCCTAAACCGGCGCCGCAAAGCTTCGCCACGCTGCCGTACTACGGTGTGAACACGTTCCGCTTCATCAACGTGGCGGGTAAGGTCACCTTCGGTCGCTACCAGTTCCTGCCGGTCAGCGGCAGCCACTTCCTCAGCGAGGCGCAAACCGCCAAGGCCACGCCGGATTATTTGAGCGACGAGATCCAGCAGCGCATCGCCAAGGGCGCCGTGCGTTTCAAACTGGTGGTGCAGGAAGCTGCCGAGGGCGACAAGCTCGACGACCCCTCCATCGCCTGGCCCGCCAGCCGCCCCGTGGTAGAACTGGGCACGCTTGAAATCACCCAGGCCGTGGCCGACAACGTCGCCGCGCAGAAAAGCCTGATGTTCCTGCCCAACAACGTGCCGGCCGGCATCGAACCGCAGGATCCGATGATCAATGCGCGTTCCGCCGCCTACCCTGTTTCATTCGGCCGTCGGCAGTAAGCCATCGCCCCATCGATAATAAGAGGAACGCCCTGATGAGTCTGATACCGAACAATTCACTGATCACCGCCACCCCGGAAGAGGGGCGCGAGCTGGCGATCAAGATGGCGCGGCTGGTGATCAAGGCCACCCAACCCGACGAGGCGGTGCGCGGCCGCTTGCGCGATGTGTACGCCAATGACGCGGCAATGCTGATAGGCATCGGCCAGGTGGTGGCGACAGAATTCGCCACCATCGCGGCGGCCAATAAATACTGGACCCCGTAGGGCGAAGAGGGCAGCCAATGCTTGCCATTGGCTGCCCCTGAAAAACGTTGGAATCGACAGGGTCAACGGTGTGAAACCCGCCGGTCACGATCGGGTTAAAAAGTCATAAAAAGACAGCGTAAAACGCTCAAAGTCTTTGAAACCAATAGGATTGTCCGACAATCCTGAGCATGAAAAACTCTTCATAATCGCCCCGCTCGATCGTTGGTAGTTTCCTCATCGCTGCCCAATCATTCGAGTCCTAATAATGAATAAAAAAACTCTGAGAAGCGCCCTGGCGCTCGCCGTTTCGCTTGCCTCCACACACCTGCTCGCCGGTGGTTTCGCGCTCAATGAACAAAGCATCAGTTCAATGGGTACGGGCTACGCCGGTCGCTCTTCCTCGGCCGACGACGCCAGCACGGTGTTCGGCAACCCGGCCGGCATGTCCCGCATCAAACAGAATGAAGTGAGCATCGGCGCGACCTACCTCGATGCCAAATCCAACATCAAGGACGCCAGCTCTTCCCAAGGCGGCGCCGACAACCCGGGCACCAACAAAGGCGACATGGTCCCCGGCATTGCCGTGCCGATGGGCTACCTGGTCACGCCGATCGATGAGCACTGGGCCTTTGGCCTGGGGGTCTACGCTCCGTTTGGCCTGGTGACCGACTATGAACACAGCTTCCAGGGCAACGGCTTTGGCAACAAGAGCAAGGTTCAGGTCATCACCGTGCAGCCGACCGTCAGCTACGCGTTCAACGACAAGGTCTCGGTCGGTTTCGGCCCTACCTTCAACAAAATCAGCGGCGAGCTGGATTCCAAGGTCCCGGCATTTGGCCTGGGCACCGAAACCGCCAAGATCAAAGGGGATGACACCGCCACGGGCTTCAACGCCGGTATCCTGGTGCAGGCCCTGGACAGCACCCGCATCGGCGTCACGTACCACTCGCAAGTGGTCTACCACCTGAGCGGTCACACCAACGCCTCGGGCGTGCTGACCGACCTGCTGGACGGCGGGCCGCAGAAGTATGACGCCAAGCTGGACGTCACCACCCCATCGTCTGTGGACTTCTCGGTCACCCACCAATTGACCGATGACCTGACCCTCTACGTGGGCAGTACCTACACCCGCTGGAGCCAGTTGAAGAAGATCACGGTCAACAACACCGGCGTGTCCGACCTCACTGCGCAACTGGCCGGCCTGGACTCCATCACCGAAGAGCAGCACTGGCACGACACCTGGTCCCATGCGATCGGCCTGGCGTATCAGCTCAACAAGCAATTGGTGCTGCGTACCGGCTTCTCGGTGGACCAGACCCCAACCAACAACACCGACCGCTCCGTGCGTATTCCGACGGGCGACCGCACCGTGTTCAGCCTTGGTGCCGGCTGGACCCCTGTGGATAACCTGACCTTCGACGTGGCCTATTCCTACCTGAAGGAAGAGCCGATCAAGGTGCGCGACAACAACCCTCAGTTGGCCCTGACCTACGACGCCAAGTACGAAAACAGCGCCAATGGTTTTGGTGGTTCGGTGACTTACCGCTTCTGACCTGAAGATAATGGCAAAGGGCCGGTTTTTTGACGTGGCCCTTTGCCGTAAATTTTGATCTCAATGCTGTCAATCGCGGCGTGTCTTGGTTAGATTGAAGGCTAATCAGCTTTTAAGACACGGACTGTCATGACTACGCTAACGCCGATCATCGCGACCAATCCCCTCATTCTTCGCGCCGCCACGACCTCACCCCCGGCAGCACTGGCCAACACCCTCGACGTCTCGCCGACCAGGCCCTCTTCCGTGGTCAGCCTCGGAAATCCCGTGGCCGACGTTATCGATCTCTATTCCAAAAACGGGCAGCTCCCCGGCCGCGAGACCGTGTGGGCCTGGGAAAACGATAATCAGGACGCCGTCACCCAGTTGATCAGCCAACGCTTCGGTTCAATTTCCACGGCCAGCCGTTACAGCGGCCTCGGTGCTGCGTTGGTGGATCAGTTCATTGGGGGCGGCGGGGCGGGGATTTCACAATCGGTGCTCAACACCACGGCAGAGCGTGCCGGTGATACGGGCGGGATCAAGGCCGACCAGGCGGTGTTGCACAGCAAGGCCGACAACCAGGTCAGCCTCAGCATCAAGACCGCCAGCGGCAAGACGGTGACGTTCAGCCTGTTCAGTCAGAAACACGGCTTGGGCGTGCAGGCCACCGTCGACGGCGGCGATTTGACCGCGGATGAACTCAAAGCCGTCGGCCAATTGGGGGCGGCGTTTCAGGCGTCGGTCGACGGCTTGACCGCCGTACCGCCGAAACTCGACCTGAGCAAACTGACCCAGTTCGACACCCACGTGCTGAAGTCGGTTGACCTCAACGCCAAGCTCAAAAACCAGGCGGACGAGGACCTGAGCCTGGCGTTCCACGCCGACAGCCAAACCCGCACCACACGCATGAGTGGCCCGGCCGGTGACATCGACTTGGCCGTGGACCTGAAAAACACCGCAATACAGGGTGACGCCAAACAGCAAGCCAACGCGCTGAAAACCTACCTCGCCCAGTTCGACCGGGTGCAGGAGCGCGGTAGCGCCAACGCTGACTTGATGGCGATGTTCAAGGACGCGTTCAGTGCCATGAACAGCAACCATCCCCAAACGGTTGGCGCACCGAATGCCTTGAGCAACAACCCGACCGACAAAGGTTTGCTGACGGGGCTGGCGGACTTCAAGGCGTCGATCAAGCAGGCCGTTGGTGCGTCCAACCCAATGCGTCCTACGGAAGTCGACAGCTTCTCCTACACCGTGTCGCAGAAGACCCAGGTCAATGGCCGCAGCAGCGCGGACCGCAGCGTGACCCAGAACCAGCAGTCGGTGCTGTCGGCAAACTTCCACAGAAGCCTCGGCGGTGGTGAGCCACCGGTGTTGGATGGTACCCGCAAATCGCAGAACTACCTGTATGTGCACGTGCAGGACAAGGCCAGTAGCACCGCGAGCTTCTCCTATAAGGATGGCCAACTGGCGAGTGCCTCTGTGTCGCAGTCGGCGGTGCAGAACACCCGGACCCAAAAATACGAGATGGCCCAGTTGGTGTCAGACGCGGTGGAGCCGAAAGAAGGCTCGTCCAAACGCGACTACCTGGCGCTGCTGGAGCACGCGGCCAAGGAAGTTAAAAAGTCCAAAGACGCGCTGGAGCAATCCACGTTGAAGGACGCCCTGGCGGCCATGCAGGGTTCGGTGTTGCTGCATGACTATCCGGCTGTGCTGATGCATTGACGTTGTCTTACCGATAAGCGTAGGAATTTCCGTTTGTCGGCCTAAGAGCACTCCCAAGATTACTGAGACAAGTCTCATATTTTGGGAGGGTTCCTATAAATACCCTTGTGTTTCTTCTGGTTTAGAAACATTCAAGGGTATTTATCGTGTTCAAGTTATCGTTAGTGGCAGGTTCTGTTTTTTGTTTGTTCGAGTATTTATTCGCGTCTATTTCCCGTGCCGACGTGATGAATGTGAGCTTTATGCGGCACGACTCAAGCCTGTCCGCCCAGGCGAACCCAAGGATCAACGGCGTGGTGGAGCGCGCCCACGAGCTGATCGGCACGCCTTATCGCTGGGGCGGCCAGACAGTCAAGGATGGCTTCGATTGCAGCGGGCTGCTGGTGTACCTGTTCCGCACCGAGGCCGGTATCAAGCTGCCGCGTACCACCACCACGATGCTGGCGTCGAACGCCAAGACCGTGGCGCGCAACCAATTGAAAGTCGGCGACGCCGTGTTCTTTAAACATAACGGGGCCGCGCAGCTTAAACATGTGGGGATCTACATCGGTAACGATCGCTTTATTCACTCGCCCAGGACCGGCAAGACCATCCGCATCGACTCGTTGAGCAACACCTATTGGAACAAGAGCTACCTGACCGCCAAGCGCTTTCATTGATCAACACGCGTTAAACAAAAAAGCCCCGCCTCTGCCAAGAGCGCGGGGCTTTTTTGTGCCGGCCGGATCACCCCTGGACCAAGGTCACCACCCGTTGTGGGAAGGGAATGCCGATACCCTGTTTGGCCAAGGCACAGCGGGTTTTCTCGTTGAGCCGGTACAGCACGTCCCAGTAGTCATCATTGTCGGTCCACACGCGCAGCGATACGGTGATCGCACTGTCGCCCAACGTGGTCACCACCACCACCGGCTCGGGGTCGCGATGAATGCGCGGGTCGTCGCACAGGCCCAGCAGCACCTGCCGCACGGTGTCCAGGTTGGCGGTGTAGTCCACGCCCACGTCGAACACCACTTTGCGCGTGGCTTCGCTGGAGAAGTTCACCACCACCCCATTGGACAAACCGCCATTGGGCACGACGATGCGTTTGTTGTCGGTGCTGAGAATCACCGTGTGGAAAATCAGGATGGCATCGACCGTGCCATACACGCCCTGAACTTCGATTTTGTCGCCCACCTTGAACGGGCGAAACAGCAGGATCAACACGCCACCGGCAAAGTTGGCCAGGCTGCCTTGCAACGCCAGACCAATCGCCAGGCCCGCCGCACCCAGGGCGGCGACAAAGCTGGTGGTCTGCACGCCGACCATCGAGGCCACGCTGATCACCAGCATGATCTTCAGGGCAATCTTGACCAGGCTGCCGACGAAACCCTGCAAGGTTTTGTCGACGCTGCGCTTGCCCAGCACTTCACCGATGCGCCGCGTGACCGTGCTGATGAACCACCAACCCAGCACCAGGGTGAGGCCGGCCAAGGTAATGTTCAGGCTGTGTTCCAGAATGACGGGTAACCAAGCCTCGCTGTGTTGAATCAGTTGATCGAATTTGAAATCCACGTTGCACCTTGTCGCGATAAAAAAAACGGCCCGCGCAGTGAGCGCAGGCCTTGTGGGGTGATGGCCGAAGCGGCCGTCGAGGGAAGGCTCAGTCGCTTAACAGCGCCGCCATTTTTTTCACTTGCTCCAGGTCGCCTTTCGCCACATCCGTCACGCCAGCGCCGTATTCCGGGTCGGCCTTGTAGAGGAACGACAGGATGTGGTGTTTGCTCACGGTGTCGGCCTGCGCCAGGGAGGTGCCGAAGCTGTGGATCAGGTCTTTGCGCGCCTTGCTGTTGAACGAGCGATACAAATCACCGGCCTGCTTGAAGTTCTGCTCGCGCTGGATCTTGGCCTGCTGGGTGCTGCCGGTCAGTAGGAGCATGCTGTAACGTGCAGCGGAAGATTCCTCGCGCGGGAACAGCCGGCTCGGTTGGTAATTGACACCGGTGAGGGTCGAGGCGGTGTTCATCGCGCCGTCCTGATTGCCGTTATCGACAGGGGCTTTGCTGGCATTGATCGGCAGTTGCAGGGCGTTGGCCCCCAGGCGATGCATCTGTGTGTCGGCGTAAGAAAACAGGCGCCCTTGCAGCAAGCGGTCTTCCGACGGCTCGATGCCGGGGATCAGGTTCGAAGGGGCCATCGCCACCTGTTCGGTTTCCTGGAACACGTTGGCGGGGTTGCGGTTGAGCACCAGCTGGCCGACCTTGCGCATGGGCACTTCTGGCCAGACCTTGGTGGCGTCCAGCGGGTCGAAGTCGAACGTGGCCAGCTCTTGGGGCTTGAGCACCTGGATGTACAGGTCCCACTTCGGGAATTCGCCTTTTTCAATGTGCTTGATCAGGTCGAGGGTCATGTGGCTGAAGTCGGCGCCTTGCACGCGGGTGGCCTCTTCAGGGGTGAAATTGCGCACGCCTTGCAAGCTCTTCCAGTGGAACTTGACGTAGCTCACCTCGTCCTTGGCGTTCACGAACTTATAGGCATGCACGCCATTGCCATCCATTTCCCGGTAACTGGCCGGGGTGCCGGCATTGGAATACAGCTCGGTCAGGGTGCGGGTGGCTTCCGGCACGTGGGAAAAGAAATCGAAGCGCCGCGCATCGTTGCCCAGGTTGGTGCGTGGGTCGGGCTTGAACGCGTGGACCATGTCGGGGAACTTGATCGCGTCACGGATGAAAAACGTCGGGAAGTTATTGCCGACCAGGTCCCAGTTGCCTTCGGCCGTGTAGAACTTGGTGGCAAACCCTCGTGGGTCACGCAGGGTTTCGGGTGAATGGGTGCCGTGCACCACGGAAGAAAAACGCACGAACACCGGTGTGACGGTGCCGGCGGTAAAGAGCGCGGCCTTGGTGAGGTCTACCAGGTTTTCGCTGGCGGTAAACACGCCGTAGGCGCCTGTGCCCCGTGCATGCACCACGCGCTCCGGAATGCGCTCGCGATCAAAACGCTGCAGCTTCTGGATCAGATGCACGTCTTGCAGCAGCACCGGGCCGTTGGTTCCGGCCGTTTGCGAGTTCTGGTTATCGCCCACCGCCGCGCCATTGTCTCGGGTGAGTGGGCTGCTGTGGGCGGCCACTGAAACAGAACCCAGGGTCAATACACATAACAACTGCAAGGGACGAGCGAAACGCACAGGCGTGCAGGCAAACATGGTAAGGCTCCAAATAAGACGAATAAGCCAACATCAACCCGCTGGGGACTGTGTTGGCAGGCGTGAGTACTTTTTTAGTGTGTCCGCCGCACACCCCTCAGTGATTTAAGAAATGTCTCAATTAACTAAGTTCAGCCGAGGTGTTGTGTGTCTCGGTTATTGAGACAGTTCTTAAAGCCTTTCTTTGTCTCAGCCCTTACTGTGGTTCTATCTGTCGAACATTCCGGTTCGCAGCCTGGGTGTGAAGTGACCTTTTAACGGGTGTTGCGCCCGACAGTTCTAATACGGGGTATTCGCTAACAGCAGCGAAGCCATTATTCAATTCGGCGTTAAATGGTTTAGGCGGCGCGAAAAAGGATGCAGGTTAAATTCCTGGGAAGACGAGGTGTGTGATGTCTGGGTTAATCAGAGTGGGGGTGCTGGATGAACATGAGGTGGTCCGTCAGGGGTTGCGTTACCACCTGGCTGATCAATCCGGTATTGAAGTAACAGGCCTGTTCGAGACCACGGACAGTGCCTGGCAGGCGATCGAGCAGGGCCATTTGGACCTGTTGGTCATGGACAATGAATTGGAACACAGTGCCGCGCAGGACTTCATCAAGGCCTTGAGGGCGCAGTTCCCGCATATTTGGGTATTGGTCGTGGTGCCCGAGGCCGACCCCAGGGTTGCCATGCTCCTGCTGGCCGCCGGTGTGCAAGGCGTGGTCTGCAAGCGCCAGCCCCTGGGCGTGTTTATCCGCGCAATCGAAATGCTGGCATGCGGCCAGCGCTACCTCTGCTCCAGCATCGTCGTGGCGCAAGAGAATGACACCGTGTCGACCTGGTGGGAGGCCACCGGCGCAGAAGAAGCCTTGGCGTCCCACGCTTCGCTGTCTTTGCGCGAGCGTGAAGTGTTGAGGCTGTGCATCAGCGGGCTGACCGTGACGCGAATCGCTGAAATGTTCAACCGCAGCCTTAAAACCGTCAGCACGCAAAAGTTGGCGGCGTACCGCAAGTTGGGCGTGACCAGTGACATGGATCTGTTCAAGCGTCTGTCCCAATACCGAACGATGAAAGGGCTTTGAGACAAATCTCAAAGACAGCCTGACCCTGGCAATGTTAGTTATTCGTTTTATCGTGAAGACCCGCCTCGTGCGGGTTTTTGTTTATGCGCGGTCAACACAGTAATTGCACACAAAAATAGTTAAGCCTGAGGGGTTTTGAGACAGTTCTTATATTGCCTATTACGTCGAGTGAGGAGAATTCCGACATCCAAGGATTCCTCTTAACGGAGTGGCTTGGTTGATAGGAATGCCGGACAAACCGGTGTACGCAATCCTGACTAACTCAAAGGCAGAAAACGTGAACGCTAACTCTGTGAATATCGCCGTGGTAGACGGCAAGACGATTACCCAAACGGTGGACCTCGGTGCCGCCAAAACGGGTCTTCCTGTACGCATCAAGGCCGTACAGGGTGGCAAGTACATCATTGGCGAAGGCGAAAAAGGCTTCGCGCCCGAAAACCTCACCATCAAGCGTGTGGGCAAAAACCTGCACATCGCCCTGGAAGGCACTGACCCGGACCAGGCTCAACTGATCATCGAAAACTTCGAAGGCAGCGGCGGCCAACTGGTCGGCCTCGCCGAAGACGGTTCCTACTACGAATACATCTCCTCTGACGCTGACCAGGATGGCGCTGCTGCGTTCCTGTACGACGGCGCAGAGTCGGCCCAAGTGCTGGGCGCCCAACCGTTGGCCGGTTTTGGCAATGGCCTGGTCGCTGGCGCCGGTATCGGCTGGTTCTGGCCTGCACTGCTGGGCCTGGGCGCACTGGGCCTGCTCGGTGGCGTATATGCCGCCACGCGTAACAAAGACGACAACAACGACCCAACCACCCCGGTTGGCGGCGGTAACGGCGACAAAGGCTCGCTGGGCGGCGTCACCGATGACGTGGGCGACAAACAAGGCCTGATCGGCCCAGGCGAATCCACCGACGACAAAACCCCAACCTTCACCGGTATCGGCAGGCCGGGTACCACTGTAGAAATCGTCGACAACGGCAAAGTCATCGGCACCGCGCCGGTGGGCGACGACGGCAAGTGGGAGTTCACCCCTGCAGAGCCAGGTCTGGCTGACGGCTCCCACAACATCGTGATCGTTCCGGTTGATGCTGGCGGTAACAAAGGCGAGCCTTCGCCTGGCCACATCATCATCGTCGACACCGTCGCACCCGCTGCCCCGCTCATCGACGGCGTGTACGACGACACCGCGCCAAACGAGGGCCTGCTGGCCAGCGGCGACAGCACCAACGACACCACCCCGACGCTCAAAGGCACCGCTGAAGCGGGCGCCATCGTGCACATCTACGATAACGGCGAACCCATCGGCACCGCCCTCGCAGACGAACACGGCAACTGGGAGTTCACCCCGAAAACTGAACTGGCCGAGGGCGCCCACGAGTTCACCATCGCCGCTGAAGACGCTGCCGGCAACATCAGCGTGCCTTCGCTGCCGTTCCCTATCGTCATCGACATCACCGCACCTGAAAAACCAGGCCCGGGCAAGGGCGGCATTGACGACATCTTCGACAACGTCGGCCCTGTCCAAGGCAGCATCGGCGACGGCGACAGCACCGACGACAACACCCCAACCTTCACCGGTAGCGGCGCAACGCCGGGCGATACCGTGATCATCATCGACAACGGCAAAATTATCGGTACTGTACCGGTCGACGAAGGCGGTAACTGGGAATTTACCCCGAACCCAGCGCTGGACACCGGCCCGCACGAAGTCGTGGTCGTGATCGAAGACCCGGCCGGCAACAAAAGCGAGCCATCCGACCCGATCACCGTGATTATCGTCGAAGACACCACCCCTCCGGTCAAGCCGACCCCGGGTGCAGGCGGCATTGAAATCATCACCGACGACGTCGGTCCGATCACCGGCATCATTGCCGATGGCGACAGCACCGACGACAACGCACCGACCTTTGGCGGCAGCGGCGCTGTGCCTGGCGACATCGTTACCATCATCGACAACGGCGAGCCAATCGGCAGCGTGGTTGTGGGCGACGACGGCAAGTGGGAATTCACTCCGGAGACTGGCAAAGAGCTGGCTGAAGGCAGCCACGAAATCGTGGTCGTGATCGAAGACCCATGGGGCAACCCAAGCGAGCCTTCCGATCCTATCACCATCATCGTCGACACCCAGGCACCGGTTACCCCGACCCTCGGTGCGGTCATCGATAACGAAGGTGACTCCACCGGCAACCTGAACCCAGGTGACGTTACCGATGACGCCCGCCCGGAGCTGACTGGCACCGCTGAGCCTGGCTCCGTGGTGACCATTTACGACAACGGCGCCATCCTTGACAGTGTCACGGCAGGTGCCGATGGTAGCTGGAGCTTCACGCCGCAATTGCCATTGAGCAACGGCCCGCACTCGTTCACGGTGACCTCGACCGATAGCGTCGGCAACGTCAGCCTGCCTACCCCTGCCTTCGATCTGCAGATTGTCGCTGGCGGCTCGCCGTCCGCGCCTGCCATCACCGGTGTGGTGGACGATCAAGGCAGCATCCAGGGCAACGTGAGTAAAGATGCAACGACGGACGATAACCTGCCGACCATCACAGGTACCGGCACAACGGGCGATACCATCTTGATCTACAACGGTGACCAGCTGCTGGGCACTGCAAAAGTAGAGAATGGTCAGTGGGAGTTCACCCCTGAAACGGCTTTGGTGGACGGCACTTACAACCTGACCGCCCAGGCCAAAAGCCCTGCCGATAACCTGAGCCCGGCCACGGGTGTCTACACGATTATCGTGGACACCAGCGCCCCGACTGCTCCCACTCAGCAGCAGTTGATCGATGACGTTGGCGCCGTGACCGGCCCGATTCCGTCCGGCGCAACCACCGACGACTCCAACCCGACGTTCGTAGGCATGGCGGAGCCTGGCTCCGTGGTCATGATCTATGACAATGGCGCCCTGCTCGACAGCCGTACCGCTGACAGCGACGGCAACTGGAGCTTCACCCCGACCACAGCTCTGGAAAACGGCCCGCACTCGCTGACTGCCCAGGCGGTAGATGCCGCTGGTAACGTTGGCCCGATGGGCCCGGCGATGACGTTCATCGTGGATGCCACGGCCGTGGAGATCTCCATCACCTCCGTGGTCGACGACGCTGGCTTCTACAAAGGTCCGCTGGAAAGCGGTGAATCCACCGATGACACCACCCCGACCCTGAATGGCCAGGCCACTCCGGGTGCGACCGTCAACATCTACAACGGCACCACCTTGGTGGATTCCGTTGTGGCCGACCCAGTGACCGGTGCGTGGAGTTTCACGATGCCCGAGCTGGCCCCTGGCACTCACAACCTGACGGCCACTGTCACCACCCCGGCGAGCGGCGAAAGTGCACCGACGCCGGCCTTCACCGTCATCGTCGACACCACGGCGCCGACTGCTCCGGTGATTGGCGCGGTGACAGACGACGTAGGCACGATCCAGGGCCCGATCGGAAATGGCCAGAGCACCGACGACAACACCCCGACCCTCAGCGGTGAGGGCCTGGAACCCGGTGACACGGTCGAAATCTACGACAATGGCGAGCTGCTCGGGACTGAGAAGGTCGATGAGAATGGGCATTGGAGCTTCACCCCTTCGCCCTCCCTCAACGATGGCTCCCACTCGCTGACTGTGATCACCCGTGACCCGGCCGGTAACCCCAGTGCGCCGTCTGATCCATGGATCGTCATCGTCGACACCGACGCACCAGTCGCCTCGGCTGTCGTGCAGAGCATGAGTAAGGACAGCGGTGCTGATCGCGAGGATTTCTTGACCAACGACGGAAGCGCTGGGCGCTTGATCCAGGGTTCGTTGACAGCGGCTTTGGTCGTTGGCGACAAAGTGCAGGTTTCCACTGATGGTGGGACTACCTGGCTGGATGCCTTGGTGAACGCCGACAACACTTGGAACTTCGTTGATCAGAACAGCCACACCGGTAACTGGACCATTCAAACTCGCGTAGTGGATGCGGCGGGGAATAGCAACTCGAGTTCCCAGGCGGTAACGCTGGATAGCGCAGGGCCTAATGCGCCTTCAGAGCTCGTAGTTGGAAACGAGAGTGTTGAGGTATCGATCTTTGGCTCAGGTGCCGTCGCAGGCGATATGATTACTGTACTGTGGGGCGATCATGCGGTAAACCATGAACTCAGTGCTACAGATATAGCGATGGGATCTGTTACTGTAGTAATTCCTTCCGACATTATAGCGCTAGTGCCAATTCCAGCGAGTGTTCATGCTGGTGTTGTTGATGCGGCCGGTAATCCTTCAGATTATCGCAAGTTAGATTCTTTGTATGACTTTGAAGGCGTCCCATTGCAGTCAATGCCTGCCGCCGGTAGTAGTGTGGACTTGGGTCCATTTACCGCAACTCGTCTAGATAACACTGTCCCGTCTCCATCTAACTCAAACGGAGTGGTCAAGTCTAATAATTATGGTGACGTCGCACTTGCGATGACGGGTAGTTGGTTGTTTGATTTGAAGGGAGACTCTGCTTCAGCGATTGAGCTTAATGTGAGCGACAGTCAAGCAAATAACATCATTATTTTCTATGATGCTGCTGGAACGCCAATTCTGAGCACTACTATGAGCCCAGCGACTGGAATAGCTTCTTTTTCATTCACTATGCCAGGAAACACCGAATTTAGTACATTTGAAATTCGCACACTACAAGTTCCTACTCAGTTTGATTATATAGAAATACATGATGTAAAACTTATTGGTCTGGGTGGAAGTGTTGTCGTTCCACCGCTGGCAACACAGAGTGTAGTGAGTGGTATCTATTACGGTGGGGACGAGGAGAATGTATTCACTATAGGTGATGCCAACTATTTTGATGACGCGGATAGTGGCATTAATGGCGGCAGTGGAATCGATACGCTGAAACTTATGGGTGGTAACCAAACACTGGATCTGACAATTAATGCCGAAAAACTGACATCTGTCGAAATCATCGATATCACTGGTACTGGCAATAACACACTCAACCTGTCTTTGGGTGACGTGCTCGAACAGGGTGCAGCCTCCCTGTTCACCGCCGACGATACCGTGCAAATGATGATCAAGGGCAATGCCGGCGACGTGGTGAAACTCGACGATCTGCTGCCCGACGGTACCGATCCGGGTGATTGGGCTGCTTCGGGCACTACAACGGTGGCGGGCGTTGTTTACAACGTCTTCCAACACTCGTCCCTAGACGCGGAACTGTTGGTCCAGAGCGGCGTCACCACCAACCTGGTGTAAGCCGGCCGCACCCGGCCCCGGGGGCTTTCCCGGGGCCTGGGTGCCCAGGCTTTATCAGGGCAGGTGACTGCCGCTCTCAATTGTCTTTTACTTTTTTAGCCCGGGTGCCCAGCGGCACCCGCCGGAGTTTTGATCATGTTTGCACGTCACAACACCCTTACCGCTGCGCTGTTCGCGGCGGCCGTCTGCGCGATGCCCTTGGCTCACGCAGAACAGCAATACACCTACCGGTCGGCGGACATCCAGTCGTTCGGCAATGGTTACCAGCCGGTGGCCCCAGTCTCCGATGGCCAGGCCCAAGTGATTTACTACCGTGGCACCGATGGCCAGCAACGCGGTTCGGCCAACGTCTACGTTGACCGTGAGTTCCACACCAGCCTGCTGCCAGGCGGCTACACCGCCTTCTGCGTGGAGCCGGGCAGCCGTACCCTCGGCGCCTACATCGGTGATGCCCCGAGCTACCGTGGCAAAACCACCGACTTGTACTCGGCCAAGCTGGAAGGCGGCAAGACCTACTTCCTCAAGGTTCGTGAAAACGGTAACGGCGCGCCATTGGCCGTGACCCGTGCCGACGCCGAGCGCGAGCTGGCCGGCAGCCGTGCCCAGGTGCAGGCGCTGTCCCGTGCTTCGAAGGTGCAGCAGTGCAACTTCGTCGACAAACCGGCCGAGGCCTTCAAGGACTACGCCTTGTCCGGCGACGTACTGTTTGCCTTCGGCAAGTCGGGCTACCAGGACATCAGCAGCCGTGGCCGTGTGGCGATCCTGGAGTTGGTCACCCAACTCAATCGCGAACACGCCAAGCTCGACCGCGTGGTTGTGGTGGGCCATACCGACCCGATCGGTTCCTACCAGGCCAACCAGACCCTGGGCCTCAAGCGTGCGCAAACCGTACGCCGCCTGCTGATCGACGGTGGCATTCCGTCCACCGCCGTGGTTGCGCGCAGCGCCGGCAGCAGTGAGCCCGTGACCGACGAATGCTACGGCAGCAAGGCCGAGCAAGTGGTGTGCAACGCGCCAAACCGTCGCGTCGTGGTCCGCGTGGACGTGAGCGGCCAGTAACGCCCTCACGCTAAAACCGCCCCGGGAGGCCTTCGGGCTTCCCGTTCTTTGCCGCAAGCGCTGTGCGTTTGCGGCCTTTTTCTCGACTCAATAAACCGTCACCGGTTCGCTGGTGGCCACGGCGGAGTGACGCCCATGTTTTTACTTAACAGGAACCGAGCTGCCGTGCTGATCGGCGCAGCCTTGTTCAATTTCCAGGCCTTGGCCAACGTGCCGGCGCCCGTGGCCGGCAAAGTGTTCGATGCCACCTACGAACCGGTGGCGGCCATTGGCGAAGACCAGGCCCAGGTGGTGTATTACCGCGCGCTGGGCGGGGTGCAGCGCAAAGGCGCGGCCCATGTGTACGTCGACCGTGAGTTCCACGCCGGCCTGCTGCCGGGCGGCCACACCACGTTTTGCGTGGCACCGGGCACCCATACCCTGGGCGCTTACCTGGACGATATGCCGACCTATAAAGGCAAGCACAGCGACCTGTACCAGGCCACCCTGCAAGGCGGCAAGACCTACTACCTGCGCGTGCGCGAAGACGGCAACACCTTTCCGCTGCCGGTGGCCCGCGATGCGGCCGAGGCCGAACTGACCACCTCGCGCACCCAGGTGCACGCCGTGTCCCGCGCGGCGTCGGTCGAAGCGTGCCGGCATTACGACTACCTGGTGGACGAATCGCGCTTCAAGCACTACGAGCTGGCCAGTGACGTGCTGTTTGCGTTTGGCAAAGCCGGCTCGGGGGATATTTCCAAAGCCGGGCACCAGGCCATTGCGCGCTTGATCAACGACCTGCATGACGACGATGCACAGGTCAAGAGTGTGCAGGTGATCGGCCATACCGACCCGATCGGCGACGAAGCCAAAAACCAGCAACTGGGCCAGCAGCGTGCCGACACACTGCGCCAGCTGTTGATCAACAAAGGCATCCCGGAATCCATCATCAGCGCCTCCAGCGCCGGCAACCGCGAGCCGGCGGTGTTCAGCTGCTACGGCAGCCGTGCGCAGCAAATTGCCTGCTATGCGCCGAACCGGCGTGTGGTGGTGAAGGTGGAGCTGGGCCGTCCGTGAGACGTGCTGTCAGTGGGGCGTGCACCTGCCCGCAAGGGCTGTGGGGTCAGCCCTTTTGGGACAGGTCTTATTCTTAGAGGCAGGCCGTCTCGTCAGAATTCTCCTAACGGTTTCCAAGGCCTGCCTGCTCGACAGGGCCAGCCTTGAGACATCCATTTTCAATGCGGTCGCCACCGGCGGCCCAGGACTCTTGTGATGACTACAGACGCGCCTGTTGGCCCAAGCGAGCAGCCCCCCGTGTTGCCCGCCACCCAAACGACGGTCCAGGACACGCTGCTCGACAGCGTGTCGTGGATCTGCGATCACTACGGCGTGGGCAAAAGCCCTGAAGCGCTGACCGCTGGCCTGCCCAAGGGTGGCATGCTGGCGCCGTCGCTGGCGCTGGCCGCGTTGTCTGCCGCCGGCCTGAGTGCCGGGTTGGTGGAGCGCCGCGCCCAAGCGTTGCCCCAGCAACTGGTGCCGATCGTATTGCTGCGCAAGGAGCAGGGCGGCTGCATTTTGCTCGGCCGCACGCTGCGCAACGACGCCGAAGGCAAACGCGCCTGCTACTACCAGGTGATCCTGCCGGAAGTCAGCCTTGAGCCGGTCGAGCTGGATCAGGCCGGCCTCGACGCGATGTACGCCGGCCACGCGATTCTGGTCAAGCCCCGCGCCAAGGTCGACCTGCGCGCCGGCGATGAAACCCCGCGCCCGGCCGGCCACTGGTTGCTCAGCACCCTATGGCGTTATCGCAGCTATTACCGCAGCGCGGCGATTGGCGCGGTGCTGATCAACGTGCTGGGCCTGGCCACCATTTTCTTCACCATGAACGTGTACGACCGCGTGGTACCGAACCAGGCGTTTGTCACGTTGTGGTCGCTGGGCATCGGCGTCTCTATCGCCATGATCTTCGAAGCGATTGCACGGTATGTGCGGGCGCACTTGCTCGACGTGGCCGGCAAGAAAGCCGACCTGGTGCTGGGCACCATGCTGTTCCGCCAGGCGCTGTCGATTCGCATGGAAAACAAACCGGCTTCGTCCGGCTCGTTTGCCAACCAGTTGCGCGAGTTCGAATCGGTGCGCGACTTCGCCACCTCGGCCACGCTGGCGGCGCTCACCGACCTGCCGTTCGTGCTGATGTTCGTCGGCGTGATCTTTGTGGTGGGCGGCCCGCTGGGCTGGGTGCCGTTGTTGCTGATTCCGCTGATCTTGATCATCAGCGTGATCATCCAATGGCCACTGGCGCGCACCATGAAAGAAAACATGCGCGAAGGTGCGCTCAAGCAAGGCGTGCTGGTGGAGTCAGTCGAAGGCCTGGAAACCCTCAAGGCCGTGGGCGGCGAAGCCTACATGCAGCGTCGCTGGGAAAATTTCAGCGCGCTGTCGGCGGCCACGTCCATGAAGTCCCGTTCGCTGTCGAGCCTGGCGACCGGCGTGGTGGCGTTCCTGCAACAGATCCAGACCGTGGTGCTGATCATCATCGGCGTGTACCTGATCGACGCCGGTGACCTCAGCATGGGCGGCCTGATCGCCACCGTGATGCTCGCCGGCCGCGCCACCGGGCCGTTGGGCCAGGTGATCGGCTTGGCGGTACGCTTCCAGCAAGCCAAGGCCGCGCTCGGTTCGCTCAACGGCCTGATGGCCATGCCGGTGGACCGCGACCCTAAAGGCCAGTACCTGTCCAAGCCCCCGCTGTCGGGCCAGTTGACCCTCAAGAACGTCGGCTTTTCGTACCCGGCACCGCCGATGCAGCCCAACCCACCGGTGCTGCAAGGCATCAACCTGACCGTCGCCCCCGGCGAGCGGGTGGCGATCCTCGGCCGTATCGGCAGTGGCAAGTCCACGCTGTTGCGCGTGATGGGCCGGCTGTACGCACCGGTCGAAGGGCAGATGTTCACCGATGGCCTGGACGTCAACCAGATCGACCCGGCTGACTGGCGCAAAGCCGTCGGTTATGTCGGCCAGGATGCACGCCTGTTCTACGGCTCGCTGCGTGAAAACGTGATGCTCGGCCGCCCGGATGCCACGGTCGAGGAGTTCCTGCGGGTGCTGCGCCTGACCGGCCTGGACCATATCGCCGCCAAGCACCCCAAGGGCATCAACTTGCCGATTGGCGAAATGGGCGAGGGCTTGTCGGGCGGTCAACGGCAGTTGGTGTCCCTGGCACGCAGCCTGTTGGCGCGGCCGAAAATGCTGCTGCTCGACGAGCCGACCAGCGCGATGGATACCCAGACCGAGATGGCGTTCCTGGACCACCTCAAGCGTGCCACCGAAGGCCAGGCCATGGTGGTGGTGACCCATCGCCCCTCGTTGCTGGCGCTGGTGGATCGCATCGTGGTGGTCGACGACGGCAAGGTCGTGGCCGATGGCCCGAAAGCACAGATTCTTGAGGCGTTGACCAGCAAGGCCGACCCCCAAGCGATGCAAACGGCTGAGGCTGCACCTGCCAAGGCTGCACCTGCCAAGGCTGCGCCGGCCAGGGCACGTCCGGCCCCGGCTCCGGTTCGTCCGGTGCAAGCGCCGACGTCAGCCAAAGCGGCCCCTTCATTTAGCGTAAGCCCCCGTGCTCAAGCGTCATCGAACCACGCAACACGATCCGCGGCTTCCCCTGCTTCAGGCCCCGCGACAGGAGAGGTAGCCCCGTGATCCGCACACTTTTCGGCCGCAAACCCAAGGCCAACCTTGAGCCCGGCGACGCCGCGTTCATGAACGATGTACAAGAGTCGTTGCTGTCCCAGACCACGCCGGGTTCCAAGCTGGTGTTGTACCTCATCGCTGCCGTGTTGGTGATCGGCGTGGTGTGGGCGTATTTCGCCCGCGTCGAGGAAATCACCCTGGGCGAAGCGAAGATTATTTCCATGAGCCGCGAGCAGGTGATCCAGAGCCTGGAAGGCGGGATTCTGCTGGACATGAATGTGCGCGAAGGCGCCATCGTCGAGAAGGGCGATGTGCTGTTGCGCATCGACCCGACCCGTGCCGAGTCCAGCTACCGCGAGGTGCTGTCCAAGGTGATCGGCCTCAAGGCGTCGATCAGCCGTCTGCGTTCCGAGGCGTATAACCAGCCGTTGCAATTCGACGACCAAGTCAAGCAGGACAAGGACGTGGTGGCCCAGGAGACCCGTGCCTACGAGTCGCGCAAACGCGCCCTCAACGACAGCATCAGTGCCCTGGAGCGCAGCTATCAGTTATCGACGCGTGAGGTGCGCCTGGCCGAGCCGCTGGCGGCCAAGGGCCTGATGTCGGAAGTGGAGCTGTTGCGTATCCGCCGTTCGGCCAACGACATCAAGTCGCAAATCGTCGAGCGCACCAACAAGTTCCAGGCAGACGCCAACTCCGAGCTTTCCAAGCTGGAGCTGGAACTGTCGCAGATCAGCGAAAACCTGATTGGCCGCGCGGATGTGCGCGACCGCACCACCATCACCGCCCCCGTGCGCGGCACCGTGAAAAACGTGCGCGTCAGCACCATTGGCGGGGTGATCCAGCCGGGTGAGCACATCCTCGAGATCGTGCCCCTGGAAGAACAATTGCTGGTGGAAGGCAAGATCCGCCCTTCGGACGTGGCCTTCCTGCGCCCAGGCCTGGCGGCGACCGTGAAGATCACCGCGTACGACTACGCGATTTATGGCGGCCTCAAGGGCCGGGTGGAACACATCAGCCCGGACACCCTCAAGGACGACCAGAAAGCGGCGTCGGGTCGCCCGGATGACACCTACTACCGCGTGCTGGTGTTGACCGACAGCAGTGAGTTGACGGCGGGCGGCAAGTCGCTGCCGATCATTCCGGGGATGGTGGCATCGGTGGAAATCCGTACCGGTGAAAAGACCATCCTCAATTACCTGCTCAAGCCCGTGCTCAAGGCGCGCGAAGCCTTCCGGGAGAGATGATCATGACTTACACACATGACCGACGGCCGAAGCCGTCGGCACAGGGCACGGCTGCGCCGGCGTTTCGCCTGAGCCTGCTGGCCACACTGGTCTGGAGCCTGTCGGTTGGGTTGCACAGCGCTTCGGCTCAGGCCGATGAATTCCTCGCGTTTCTGGCGGCGGCACCCGGGAAGGATCTGCGTCCCGCCGTGCGTCCGGCGGTACGGCAAGTCGAACCACGTCGCACTGAGGTGGTGACGTTCCAGCCCGCAGTGGCAACGGCCTATACGCCGCCGCGTCCTGCAGTGGTGCGTGAAGCCGAACCGCGTCGCACCGAGGTGGTGACTTTTCAGCCGGCAGCGCCGACGGCCTATACGCCGCCGCGTCCTGCAGTGGT
>NZ_JACARO010000246.1 GCF_013386585.1 Pseudomonas sp. P7548
AACGACAGGGACAGGTTGATCAGCGTGTCATTGTTCGTCGGCCCGTAGTTGCCGACATCCTTGGTATGGGTAGCACTGACGTTGTAGCTCACGTCGCCCCAGTAAGTGCTGTAGCCCGCTGACAGGCTTTGCGCGCCGCCGCGTCCCCAGTAGCGTTGATCGCTGGCGTTTACGTACACACTACCGAACTGCTGGTTGCGCCCCAGGCTCTGGTTGACGGTCAGGTCGGTGCGGGTTTTCGAGCTGCCCAGGCGTGTGCGGCCGTCGCTGCTCAGTTCCTCGACATGCTCGGTGAGGGTGCGATAACCCTCGGTCGAATA
>NZ_JACARO010000037.1:0-4010 GCF_013386585.1 Pseudomonas sp. P7548
CTGCTCAACCTGGTGATCAATGCCCGCGACGCCATGCCCAACGGCGGCCAGTTGGTGGTTGAAACCACCAACCGCCACCTCGACAGCGTGTTTACCGCCGCTTATGGCACGTTGAAACCCGGTGATTACGTGGAGCTGAGCGTCAGCGACACCGGTTGCGGCATTCCGCAAACCCTGTTGAGCCGTGTGTTCGACCCGTTTTTTACCACCAAGCCGATCGGCCAGGGTACCGGCCTGGGTCTATCGATGATTTACGGTTTTGCCCGCCAATCCCATGGGCATGTGACGATTCACAGTGAAGTCGGTAAAGGCACGACGGTGAGTCTGTTTCTGCCGCGCTTTTTAGGCGAAATCGCGCAGGTAGAGGCAGCCAACCCGGCGCTGTTGCCATTCGCCAATGCCGGCGAAACCGTGCTGATTGTCGAGGACGACCGGGCGGTGCGCGTCTTGGTCAGCGCCGTGCTCAAGGAGCTGGGTTACGGCTTTGTCGAAGCGGGCGACGCCGATACAGCGGTGCCGATCATCGAGTCGGACCAGCGTATCGACCTGTTGATCAGCGATGTCGGGTTGCCCGGCATGAACGGTCGGCAACTGGCGGAAATCGGCCGGCAGATCCGCCCGGAGCTCAAAGTACTGTTCATCACCGGGTACGCCGAACATGCAGCGGTACGCGGCGGCTTTCTGGACCCGGGGATGCAGTTGATCACCAAGCCCTTCACCTTCGACCTGCTGACCGCCAAAGTCCGCGAAATGATCAAAAGCCTGTAGTGAGCGGGCTTGCCCCGCGGCGCGCAGTGTCAGCCTCCTCATAGATAGCTGACACACCACCGCACCGCACCGCGCGCTCGCTACTACGCCAACAGCCGCTGGATGTGTTCCTGAAGGGTATCAAGGTCAAACGGCTTGGCCAGGATCGGTGCATTGCGCGTGATCGGGCTGTTGCAGTCGAGGATTTCCTGCGGGTACCCACTGATAAAGATGACTTTCAATTCCGGGCGCAGCTTGATTGCAGGCTCGGCGATCTGTACCCCGGAAATGCCGCCAGGCAAGCGGTAATCGGTGACCATCAGGTCCAGGTGCGGCTTGGTGGCCAGAATCTCGAAGGCCTGTTCGCCATCGATCGCCTTCAAGACCCGATAGCCCAGGCCCGCCAGGTATTCACCCAGCACAAACATAATGGATTCGTCGTCCTCGACGATGAGAACGACATCTTGTGCATCTTCACTCATGGGAAGCCTTAATCCGGTCAATTGCTGCAATTACGACCATGGGGTCACGCAGAAGGTTGCGTCAAGCTGACGATTGATTTCATACCGACGCTTCAAGGGGCAGGCACACCCGAAACAGGGCGCCCTCGCCTATCTGGCTTTCGACTTCGATAGTGCCGCCATGGGCCGCGACGATCTGCTCGGAAATAAACAGCCCCAGGCCCAACCCGGCCGCGACGTGGCTGGCCGAGACCCGCTCGAACTGCTGAAAAATGCGCTTCTGGTTCTCTTCGCTGATACCAATACCCCGGTCACGCACTTCCACCCGTGCCTCACCGTGTTCGGTGTACACCCGCACATCTACCGGGCTCTTGGCCCCGTAGCGCAAGGCGTTGGTCAGCAGGTTGGTGATCACTTGCTCGATGCGGAACTCATCCCAGTTGCCTTCCACAGGCCCTTCGACCACCAGTTGCATGGTCGAGCCAGCAGCGGCCACCTGCGGCGCGAAGTTTTCCACCAGGTTGTGCACCAACTGCGCCAGGTCAAACCGTGCAGGCCGGATCGACAGCTTGCCGGTACGGATGCGCGACACGTCGAGCATGTCTTCGATCAGGCGGATCAGGCTCTGGATCTGCCGCTCATCGCGATCGACCATGGCGTGCATCTTGTCCAGGGTGAACGCGGCGGCGTTGTCCCGGGCCAGGTGCATCTTGCGCAGCTGGGTTTCGAGGATCAGGCCATTGAGGGGCGTGCGCACCTCATGGGCGACGATCGACATGAAGTCATCACGCATGCGCACTGCCTGCTCCAGCTCGGCCTGGGTGGCCTGCAGGCGTGTCAGCAGCAGTTCCTGTTCGCGCCGGCTGCGCTCCAGGGCTTCGACCTGTTGCTTCATGGCCTTGCTCTGGCGGTACAGGTCGACGAATACGTTGACCTTGCTCTTGACCGCGTGGATGTCCAACGGCTTGTGCAGAAAGTCCACGGCGCCGCTTTCGTAACCCTTGAACGCGTAGTTGAGTTCGCGGCCAGCGGCGCTGACGAACACGATCGGGATGTTCTTGGTCTTTTCGGTGCCGCGCATCAGTTCGGCCAGCTCGAAACCGTTCATGCCGGGCATCTGCACGTCTAGAATCGCCATGGCGAACTCGTGCTCCAGCAACAGTGACAAGGCCTCGTCGGCGCTCAATGCCTTGAACACCTGGCGGTCCTCGCGCTTGATCAGCGCTTCGAGGGCGAGCAGGTTTTCCGGCAGATCGTCAACGATCAGCAGTTTGGCCTGGACAGTACTTAACATGGGGAATATTCCAGGGAAGCCAGCAATGAGCCAATGCGGCTCAAAGAAAGAATGTGGTCAGGTGTATGCAGTGCCAGGGCCGCCCGGGGCATCACGGCCACACGCGCTTCGGCAGGGTCTTGCACCACGGTGGTTCCGCCCTGCTGCTTGACGTGGGCCAGGCCACGGGCGCCGTCGTGGTTGGCGCCGGTCAGCAGGATGGCCATCAGGCCTGGGCCATAGGTGTCGGCGGCGGACTCGAACAGGTAATCGATGGCAGGCCGCGAATGGTGCACCCGGTCTTCCTGGCTCAAGGACAGGCTGTGGTCATGCTCTACCGATAGATGATACCCAGGGCCAGCAAAATACAAGGTGCCGGGCCGGATCGCCTCCTTGTCACGCGCCTCGACCACCGGCATCGCCACACGGCGGTCGAACACCTCGGCCAGTTGGCTGCGGCGCTCGTCTGGCAAGTGCAGCACGGTGATGATCGGCAGGCCGAAACCGCTGGGCAGCTCACCGAACACCGTCAACAAGGCTTCGACGCCGCCTGCGGATGCGCCGATCACAATCGCCTCTATCCCCGGGACACGTGCCGGGCCTGCCGCCACTGGGTTCATAGTTTTCGGTAGATCCGTTCCTGCTTGACCAAGGGTTCGAATTGTTTGCCGAAGGCCGAAAAATCCAGGGTTTCCTTGCTGCCCAGCACCAGGAAACCACGATGGCACAGCGACTCATGAAACAATCCAAACGCCCGATCTTGCAATTTTTTATTGAAGTAAATCAATACGTTGCGACACGAAATTAATTGCGTTTCTGAGAATACGCTGTCGGTCGCCAGGCTGTGATCGGCGAAGGTCACGTTCTCGCGCAAGGTCTTGTCGAAGATCGCGTAATCGTATGCCGCGGTGTAGTAGTCGGCAAATGAACGTTGGCCACCGGCCTGCTGGTAGTTGGCGGTGTAGGCGCGTACGTTCTCCAAGGAGAAGATCCCCTGCTTGGCCTTGTCCAGCGATGCCGGGTTGATGTCCGTGGCGTAGATGATCGTGCGCTCCAGCAGCCCTTCCTCACGCAGCAGGATGGCCATGGAGTACACCTCTTCACCGGTGCTGCAGCCGGCGATCCAGATCTTGATCGACGGGTACGTCTTGAGCAGCGGCACCACCTCCTGGCGGATCGCCAGGAAGTGCGACGGGTCGCGAAACATCTCGCTCACCGGAATGGTCAGGAACTGCAGCAATTGCATGAACGCCGCCGGGTCATGCAGCACCCGCTCCTGCAGCGCCGAAATCGTCGCGCAATCGAACTGGCGCAGGGCATGCGCCACGCGGCGCTTGACCGACGCGCCGGAGTAGTCGCGAAAATCGTAGCTGTACTTGAGGTAAATCGCCTCGATCAACAGGCGCAGCTCAATATCGCTGCTTTTGTCCAAAAAACTTCGCTCCACTTAAATCCGTTCCATCTTGGGTAGCCACACGCGAATCAGTGAGAACAGACGGTCCAGATCAATCGGCTTGGCCAGGTAATCG
>NZ_JACARO010000037.1:4031-5330 GCF_013386585.1 Pseudomonas sp. P7548
ACGCCCGATCACCACCACGGCGCCTTTGTGCTCCAGGGCGCTGGTCAGGGCGAAGATATTGCGCACATCGTCGTCCACCAGCAGGATTTTGCGCCCCTCGAAGACCTTGTCGCGGCTGCGCGCAGTCTTGAGCATCTTCTGGCGGTCATGGGACAGCTGGGATTCGACTTTGTGCAGAAAGAGTGTCACTTCGTCCAGCAGGCGTTCCGGCGAGCGCGCGCCCTTGATGATGATCGAACGCGAATACTTGCGCAGCTCGGCCTCTTCATCCCGGGTCAGGTTGCGCCCGGTGTAGACGATCACCGGTGGGAACGAGCAGATGTCCTCGGTGGCCATGCGCTTGAGCAGCTCGTTGCCGAGCATGTCCGGCAGTTTCAGGTCGATGATCATGCAGTCGTAGACGTTGGTACGCAGCAGGTCGAGTGCGGCCTGGGCGTAACCAACGTCGGTGATTTCGATGTCATCGTCACCGATCAGGCGAGCGATGCTGTCACGCTGCAGGTCATCGTCCTCTACCAGCAGCACGCGCTTGACCTTCTGGGTCAGCTTGGCTTCCAGGCGGGCGAACACGTCCTTGAGTTCTTCGCGGGTGGTGGGCTTGACCGCATAACCCACGGCGCCCATGTGCATGGCGGCCTCGACGCGGTCTTCCACGGAAATCACGTGCACCGGGATGTGCCGGGTATCGGCGTGTTCCTTGAGGCGTTGCAGCACAGTCAGGCCGGAGTGGTCCGGCAGGCGCATGTCCAGCAGGATCGCATCCGGGATGAACTCTTCGGCCAGGCTGTAGCCTTCATCTGCACCATGGGCCACCAGGCAGTGATAGCCCAGCTCGTGGGCCAGGTCGAACAGGATGCGCGCAAAGTTGGGCTCGTCTTCCACCACCAGGATGCAGCGGTTGGTGAACGGTGCCTTGTCGCGGTCATCGGCAAAGCGCGGGATGGCGGCTGCGTCAGCCACCAGCAACGGCGACACCTTGATCGGCGTCGGCGCGGGCGCTGTCACCACCTGGCGTGGTTGCTCAATGGCCGGCGCATCCGCTTCACGCTCCACATACTGCTCGGGCATGACCAGGGTAAACACGCTGCCCTTGCCCGGCTCGCTGGTCACGCTGATATAGCCGCCGAGCAAGGTGGCCAGGTCGCGGGAGATCGACAGGCCCAGGCCGGTGCCNNGCTTCGAAGATGCTTTCCTGCTGGTCCGGCGCAATGCCGATGCCGGAATCGCGCACGGTAAAGGCAATGCCCTCCCCCGGCGCACGGGACACCGACAGGCTCACCTCGCCCTGCTCGGTGAACT
>NZ_JACARO010000037.1:5384-7723 GCF_013386585.1 Pseudomonas sp. P7548
GGCGTGCGCAGCTCGTGGGACATGTTGGCGAGGAATTCGGACTTGTACTTGCTGGAGCGCTGCAGTTCGTCGGCGCGGTCTTCCAGCTCCATCTGGGCCCTGTTGAGCTCGATGTTCTTGCGGTCCATGGCGTCGCGCTGCTCGGCCAGGGTCTGGGTCTGTTCGGCCAGTTGCTCGTTGGTCTGCTCCAGTTCCGCCTGCTGGGTTTCCAGGTGAGCCTGGGATTCCTTGAGGATGCGCGACTGTTCTTCCAGCTCTTCGTTGGCGGTCTTGAGCTCTTCCTGCTGCACTTGCAGCTCTTCGTTGAGCTGTTGGGTCTCGGCCAGCACTTCCTGCAGGCGCTGGCGATAGCGGGCGGCCTCGATGGAGGTGCCGATGTTGCCGGCGATCAGCTCCAGCAGTTCCACGTCACGCTCCTGCACCGGGCGCAGGAAGCCCAGCTCGATCACGCCGTTGACGCGATCATCGTCACTGGTGGGCATCACCAGCACGCTGCGGGTCGAACCTTCGCCCAGGCCGGAGCTGACCTTGAAGTAGTCCACTGGCACGTCGTCGAGGCGGATCAGGCGATCCAACTGCGCGGCCTGGCCGACGATGCCTTCATCGCTGTAGATCGACTGCTCCAGCTGCTCCTGTTCACGGGAGAAGCCATAAGTGGCCACGCGGCGCAGGCCGCCATGCTCTTCGCGTACATACAACGCCGCCACGGCCGAGCCCATGTATTGGGCAAAAAACTGCAGGATATTGCGGCCGAGCATGTTCAAGGTCAGTTGGCCCAGCACCTGTTCCGCCAGTTCAGTCTGGCCGTTGCGCAACCAGGCCTGCTGCTCCAGGCGCCCCGCAATCCTCTGCTGTGACGCGAGGTTTGCGTTGTAACTCTCTGATAACGAAACCAGATTTTTTCGGCCGATATACGCCAGGAAACCGCTCAGGCCGAGCACGAAGGCCAGGTACAGGGTGACACTGATAATGGTGGTACGGGTGACTTCTTCGTTACGGGTAATACGGAACTGCTGCTCCATCGCCACCGCATCGTCGTATTCCTTGCGGATCTCATCGGTCAGGCGCTTGCCTCGCCCCGCCTTGACTGCGCTGCGGTAGTCACCGCTTTCGCGCTGCATATCAATCATCGACTGGGCGTACTTGTTCCACTCGATCTGCAAGGCTTCGAGGCGCTTGAGGCGATCCACCTGCTGGGGATTGTCTGCCACCAGTTCTTGCAGGTTGCGCAGGTCGGCAATGATCCGTGGCTTGGCCACTTCGTAAGGGTCGAGGAAATGCTCGTCGCCAGTGATCAGGAAGCCGCGCATGCCGGTTTCCAGGTCCACCGTCAGCTTGGATGACTCATTGAGGTTGTTGATCACCCGGTCGGTGTGCTCCACCCACTGGATCACCGTCAACAAGTAGGTGATCAGGCAGACGAAAAACACGGCACTGAGCACGCCCACACCCAGGGGCAAGGCCACATTTCGGCTCAGTAGATTACGAAAGCTCTTTTCATCGACGGACGACGCAGGAGTCATGGGCATGCCTTGGCCAAGTGTGTAAAAACCGGGAGTTTGCCCCAAAGTCGATGGCCAGGGCTATGTTTACGCGACAACTTGGGGCAAATGCCTGCCGATTCGTACGAAGCCAGAGAGGTTCGAGCGAGACATTCCCTACGAATGCCTTCACAATGCCACCCCCAGGCCGGGAACTTGCCGAGATTGTCATGACTCATTAGAGGATGGTCTTTATCCGATCAAGACCTGCACCTCCACTTCTCGGGAACCCTACTTATGTCCGCCGCTGATTCCACCATCCTTGTAGTCGAAGACGACGCCATCGTGCGCATGCTGATCGTCGATGTCCTCGAAGAATTGGAGTTTCAGGTGCTTGAAGCCGCTGATGCCGAGGAGGCTCTCGCAATCGTGCAGGACTCGGCCCAGGCCATCGACCTGATGATGACCGACGTCGGCCTGCCCGACATGGACGGCAAGCAACTGGCGACCAAAGTACGCGAACTGCGCCCCGCCCTGCCCATCCTGTTCGCCAGCGGTTATGCCGAAAATATCGATGTGCCACCCGGCATGCAGGTGATCGGTAAACCCTTCTCGATCGATCAATTGCGCGACAAAGTCAAATCGATGCTGCCCAACGCCTGACGCCACTTCAACGCCTCGCCGCCCAGCCTGGGCGGCCCTTCGCAGGGTGTGACAGCCTTGTGACAGCCCCCTCACTCCTGCACTAATTCGCCGTTTTGCCTAGCGCGTCCGGATTTAGCTGCTAGCTTCAATCGACATGCCCTACAGGTATTAATCACAAGGAATAGTCGCCCAGGTATGGGGGGAACGCGCATG
>NZ_JACARO010000247.1 GCF_013386585.1 Pseudomonas sp. P7548
GGGATGGATCGCCTGCTGCCCACTGTAGAAGTCATTGCGGTTTACATTGCCAAACTTGATCACGAATAGAAACGCTTCGGTCTCTCCATCGGCGTTTACTTGTGTAGATAGAACATCGACACCGCCTTGGTTGACACCGACCTGAGCACGACTCAGCACTGAGTGCCCCATGGCGAGGAGCAGATCTGGAAGAAGCGCATCCAGCTCGTCACGTTCGCGCAGCCCTGAGAGGTAATGAGAAAGGACTAGCTGAATGCTCATTCGTCTGACGCTCTCCACAGATTCATCATAATTTGCGCATACCGGATCGGGTCAGTGATCCAGGTTTGAG